>JAQBZW010000206.1 GCA_027622315.1 Chloroflexota bacterium
CGCTCGACGCTCGAGCGGCGGCGAGCCCGCCGCTCGCCCGGCCGGCGCCCCGCTCACGCGTGACGAGCTGCTTGCGGCCCGCACGGCGTCCACGATCGGGAACCGCACCTCGGCGGCGCTCGAGAACCTGCCTCAGGTCACGATCGCGGCGATCAACGGGCTCGCGATCGGCGGCGCCGTGGTCTTCCTCTCGTGCCTCGACATTCGCCTCGCGGCACGTTCGGCGTGGTTCTCCATCCCGGAGGTTGAGCTCGACATCCCACTCACGTGGAACGCCCTGCCGCGGCTGATGCGCGAACTTGGCCCCGCCCGCACGAAAGAGCTCGTGATCATGTGCGAGCGCTTCACGGCCGAAGACGCCGAGCGCTGGGGCTTCGTCAACCACGTCGTGCTCGATGAGGACCTGATGCCGCGCGCGCTCGCGGCAGCCGACCGGGTGCTCGCGATGGATCCGTTCTCGGTCGCCGCCACGAAGGCGGCGACGAACGCGCTCGCGCAGCTGATGGTGCCCGCCCAACCGACGTGGAGCGACCCGGACCTGCTGCTGCTCTCGCGCCGCATCGACCGATCGTGACGCTGCCGCCCTACGACCGCGCGGCTCCCGCGCCGCGGAAGCTGATGAGCGCGTGGGACGCCGTCGCGCACGAAGCGCGCGACGGAGCAGCGTCTTTCCTCGGCTACACGCAGTGGGCGGCGGCGCTCGAGCGCGAGATCGCACAGGCTCGAACAGCCCGCTCCACAGCTGTCTTCGGGGGAACCGGGGATCGAGTTCGAACGCGCGACGACAGCCGGTGGAACAGGACTCGAGCCGTGACAGACCGCGGCCCCTGAGGGGCTGTCTTCTGCCCCTGGCCGGCTCCCCTGCACGCACGCACGCCGAGCAATGCGCGCCCATCATCGGGCTGGCCACCGGTACAGTGCGCGCGATGCGAGGCGCAGCGAGGGGGCTCACGCGGCCGGAAATCGACCGCCGCGGGAGGCACGCACCGCGGCGCCGTGGCGCGGCGGGGTACTCGCCGGCGTACGCCCGAACATCGTCGCGCTGACCGTCCTGGCCGCGCTCGGCGCGGCCCTCGCGCTTGTCGCGATCCTCGAGTTCCGAGACTGCTCCGCCGACCGCGGCTCGGCCAACGAGCGCGCGCGCCTCTTCGCCGTGCGTGACACGGATGACGCCGCCGCCCACATCGACCGCGAACTCGACACCTTCGCCGTGACGATCCGCGAGCTCGCCGGCGCCCTCGGCGACGGCAGCCTCGACCGCGCTGGCGTGCCCGCAGCGCTCACACAGCGCCTTGCCACGCTCCACAACGTCAGCGGGATCGCAGTCGCCTTCGAGCCCGGCACCGACGACGGGGGCGTCTCCGACGCACCATTGGCCATCCGGCGACACGGGCGCGTCGTGCTCGACGCGCTCGCGGGCGCGGGTGACGCCGGGTACACAACGCTCGCCTGGTACGCGGGCGCGAAGGCATCAGGCGAGGCCGGCTGGGCGGCGCCCCTGCCGGTCGACGGCAGCGCGATGCGGGCCGCCTACGCCGCGCCGTTCACGCTGCCGGGCCAGGCGGGTGCGGGCTTCGGTGGCGTCGTACTCGGCAGCTACGAGATCGGCTACTTCGCGTACGAGCCGGCATGGCACGACCTGGCCGCGGACGGCTACGTGTTCGTGGTCGGCGCCGCCGGCCAGTACCTCGAACACCCACTCGCGAGTTGGGTCGGGCGACCGCTCGATCCGGGCGCGACGTGCGGGACCGACGCCGCGCTCGCGTCGTGTGGCCAGCTCCCGGCCTTCGCGACCGCGGCGGGCGCGGCCACAGCAGGCGAGCGGACGCTGATCCAGCTCACCGATCCACTCACGCTCGAGCCCGCCTGGCTGCTCGTCGCTCCGATCCCCGGGCCGCAGTGGACACTCGGCGCGGTGGTGCTCGAGCGATCGCTGCTGACGCGTACCGCCGATCAGCAGCGCGCGCTCGTGCGCGGCGGCATCGCCGCGCTCGCCGCCGCCGCGCTGATGCTGCTCGTCGCGTTGCGCGTCGACCGTGTCTCACAGCTTCGGCTCTGGCTCGCGGCGGTCGTCGTCAGCGCCGCCGCGCTCGGCGGGATCAGCTGGATCTGGTACCTGGAGCTCACCACCCCGGCGACCGTGGCGAGCGATGCGAGCGGCACGGACTTCCTCGAGCAGATCACGCCCTACCGCGGCCTCGGCGCCGAGGAGGTCCATGCGGGCGCCTTCGTGCAGTCGATCGAGTTCACCGGTGCGAACGACGTGCAGGTGACCGGGACCGTCTGGCAGGTGTTCCGCGGACAGACCGCGGAAGAGCGCGGGATCGAGCCGGGCTTCCACTTCCCGGAGGCGGAGAGCGTCACGCTCGACCTGCTCTACGACGTGCAGACGGACGCCGGCCAGCAGATCGGCTGGGGCTTCACGATGACGCTGCGCGAGGTCTTCGACCACCGCCAGTACCCGTTCGACCAGGAGGACGTCTGGATTCGCATGCGCCCCCGCGAGATGACGGTGCCGGTCCTGCTGCTGCCGGACGTGCCGTCCTATGAGCTGCTCGCGCCCTCCAGCCTGCCCGGCGTTGCCGACGACATCCTTGTCGAAGGCTGGCGCGTGAATGATTCCTTCTTCTCGTACCGGCTGAATACCTACAACGCGAACTTCAGCCCGCTCAACCTGATCGACGCCGACGCCGGCGACTTGATGCCGGAGCTCTACTTCAACGTGCTGATCTCGCGGCTGTTCATCAATCCGTTCGTCTCGAACATGGTGCCGTTGATGGTCGTGCTGCTGCTGCTCTTCGCGGTGCTCGTGCTGACTACGCGCCACGAGGAGCGGAAGCAGGTCTTCGGTTTCAGCACGATCGGCGTGCTCGGTTACTGCACCGGCCTGTTCTTCGTGGTGATCCTGGCGCACAACCAGCTGCGCAACTCGCTCGGCGCCGGCGAGGTGATCTACCTCGAGCAGTTCTACTTCGCGGCCTACTTGATGCTGTTCGCCGTCTCGGTGAATACGATCCTGTTCTCGGCCGGCCGTGGCGGCTGGTTCATCCAGGCCCGTGACAACCTGATTCCCCGGCTGCTGTATTGGCCGCTGATCCTGGTCTCGATGCTCGTGCTCACGTTCTTCGCGTTCGACTGACCTCCGGCCGCGCCCCACACTGGATCGCATGGACGAACTCCACGAGGGTGTGCACTCGCTTGTCGGTCACACGCCGCTGGTCGCGCTGCGCTACATCCAGCCCGAGCTGCCGGCACGGCTCTACGCCAAGCTCGAAGGGCAGAACCCCACCGGCAGCGTGAAGGACCGCATCGTCCTGCGCATGCTGGAGCGTGCGCGCCGCGAGGGCGCGCTGGCGCCGGGCCAGAAGCTGATCGAAGCCTCCACCGGGAACACCGGGCTCGCCGTCGCGATGTTCGGGCGGCGCTTCGGGCATCCGGTCGAGATCTGCGTGCCGGAGAGCGTCTATCCCGAAATCGGTCGTCTGCTCACCGCGCACGGCGCGACCATCCGCTGGGTGCCCCGCCAGGCCGGGATCAAGTCCGCGCTCGCGGTCGCCGCCTCCGTCGCTCGCGACGAGGGCGCGTTCTTCCTCGATCAATTCGGGAACCCGGAAAACGTGCGCACGCACTACGAGAGCACCGCCGCCGAGATCCTCGAGGCGCTGCCCCGGGTGGACGCATTCATCGCGGGCATCGGCACCGGCGGGACGATCACCGGCGTCGGGCGGCGGCTCAAAGAGGCGAACCCGCACTGCAAGATCGTGGGCGTGGAGCCGCGTCTCGGCGTGCACGTGCAGGGCCTGATGTCGCTCGACGACGGGTTCATCCCGCCCCTGCTCGACGAGTCGCTGCTCGACGCGAAGCTGCTGGTCGGTAACCGCCATGCGGTCGATCACGCGCGCCGCGTGCTGGCGATGGAGGGTCTGTTCGTAGGCATCAGCAGCGGCGCGGTGATGCACGCTGCATTGCGCGTCGCCTCCAGGCTCGGGGCAGGCAACATGGTGCTCATGTTCGCCGACGGCGGCGCGAAGTACCTCAGTACCGAGCTCTGGGATGCCCCCGCTCCCGACGCCGCGTACGACCCCGACGACCCGCTCGACGACGTGCTCTGGTGGTGACCCGCTAGACCGCAGCGCCGTCCTGGAACACGTCGCGAGCGCGCGACGTGTTCTTCCTGACAACCGGCCGTCCACCAGTGACAGGGACCTCCCATGCCCCGACTTCTGCCCCGACTTCTTCCGACCCGTTCGTCACTCGTGCTCATGCCCGTGCTCGTTGCGATCCTCCTGTTCGCGGCATGCGGCGGGGACGACGACCCGCCGGCGACCGCGACCGTGGCGGCGCCCTCGGTCACCGCGACCGCCACCAGCGGCACGCCGACTGCGACGCCCACGGCGACGCCTGACCCCACGACCGCTCCGGGCACGAGCGACGTGCAGTGGGACGTCCCCGTCCACGCACCGGCCACGCGCACCGGCGTCGACGCAGTCGATCGCGTGATCGCGGCAGCCGAAGCCGGCGACGTCGCGGCACTGGTCGAGCTCGCCGCATTCAGAGACGTGCAGTGCAAAGACTCTGACACCGGGATGCACCCGTACCAGTGCCCGCCCGGCGTCGCGGACGGCACGATCGTCAGCGCGGTGAGCGCCGCGTATTGCGAAGGCACCTTCATCTCGCCGGACGACATCGAGCAGGCGATCGCGGGGAGTTTCTTCCGGCTGCTCGGGCAGGACGACGTTCGTCCGCTTCGCCTGTATGCGGTGGCCGAGCTCGATGAGGATCCGTTCGAAGCGGGCAGCACCTACCGTGTGCTCCTGGCCTTCCCGGACGGCACGGGGCGGCAGCTGTGGGTGAACGCCGACGGCATCACCGTCGTGTGGTTCGGCTGTGGCAATGCGCCGGTCGCGCAGATGACCGCGACCTCAAGCGCCGGGGCCGAGCCCAACTACCTGCTCTCGCCACTCACGCGCTGAACGGCGCGGGCGGTCGGGCGCCGCGAGGAGCGTGCGTGGCTGATGTGATCGCACCCGGAGTGTGGTGGCTGCACGGCACCCGGGGCAGCAACGTGTTCGCGATCGATGCCGGCGGCCAGTTGCTGCTGATCGACACGGGCTTCGCCTCGAGCGCGGACGCGATCATCACGGAGCTCGCCCAGATCGCGCCCGGACGCAGGCTCGACGCGATCCTGTTGACGCACTCGCACGTCGACCATGCCGGCGCGGCGGCGGCGCT
>JAQBZW010000207.1 GCA_027622315.1 Chloroflexota bacterium
TGTACGCGAGCTCGCCGGCCGCGAACGCGGGCGTGAGCGCGCCGGGCGCGAGCGTGAGCGCGGAGAGTGTCGCGTCCGTCGACGGTTCCGCGGGCGGTACGGCGGCCGGATCCTCCTCGGCGCGCGTGGGCGCCGCGAGCACAAGCGTCAGCGCGAGCCCCGCGAGCGCGCCCGCAATCGCACGTGACGGCCAGCGCGACATGGCGCAGCCTCCCCCGCCCCGACTCGCGATCGGCCATTCGCCACCCGGCGAGCGGAGGGAATCAGCCCTCCGACGGCTGCCGATCGGGGGCACGCTGACACGCGCCGGGGGGCGCGGGAAGCCCGTCAGCGAGGATTGCGGGGGGGCGGGAGATGCGAGTTGCGACTGGTCTATGACTAGTCTATGCTCGACGCATGGCTGAGAAGGAAATCGCTCCAGTGCAACGTGACGTGCTGATCGCCCTCCGGAGACTGGGCCGTACGCATGCGTACGAACTGAAGAAGCGACTGAGCAATCGATCGGTCTTCGCGGCGATTGTCGCGCTCCAAGCCAAGGGCTGGGTGGATGCCGAGTGGGAGGAAAACCCGCACCCAGGATTTCCGCCGCGGAAGATGTTATGGCTGACCGGCGAGGGATCTCGAATCGCGATCCGACAGGTCGTCACGGAGTCTAGAGAAGGAACGAGGTCAGGACAGTCAGTCGCTCCGCAGTGGACGCTGCCACTCGACGGGGTGAGGGGACGCTCGTGACGACCTCGATCGCCGGGAGTGTCATCGGATCATTGCTCCTATTCGCGACGTTGGGCTTGGCGGGCGCCGTCGCGCATCCGCTCACACGTGTCCTCCTTCGGTGCTACGTACGTGCGCTCTCCACTCTGGTGTGGTTAGGCAGCCCTGCTCAACGCGAGGTCCGCGACTTGTTCATAGGGGTCTTCCTTGATGCGTACGCCATCGAGCGCGAACGGCGTGGTGCGATATCCGCAAACGTCTCCGCACTCTGGCTTCTGCGCCGCGAGATCAGCCCGTTTGCCGTGGTGAGATTGGCGCGGAGTACCGATCGGCTAATTGTGTCAGCGGAGCGAACCGCCCGACATGCTTCCGCGCTCGCATCGCTCCGCAGCGCGTTTCGACGGCGACGGCTTTTCCGGATGACCGCCTCGGTGGTGGTCGCGTCAACCGCGTACGCGATTGGCCAAATGCTCCCTCTCAGCGCACTGATCGTCTTAGGGGTCATCGCATCGTTGACCGTGTTGATGCAGTCCGAGTCAGTCGTTTCCGCGTACCTCGCACCGGAGGAACCGTCGGCGGCTCAAACGCCAATCGAAGCGCAAGCCAACGCCCTTCGTGTCGCTCACGCCGAACTCGCCGTGTATCGGCAAATGGTCGCGCGTGCTGCCGACGAGATGTTGATACTTCAGAACGGCCGAGTCGTGGTGCGGAACGGCGCCTTCAATGACCGATTGGGCTACGACCTGTACGGGCAGGCACTCACATCGCTCGTGCACCCACGGGATCTCGCAGCCGCGGCGAATGCGATTCGCGCAATCGAGAGCGGCGAGCGAGACGAGGCGCGTATCACTCTCACGTTGCGCGGTCGACTTGGGCAGACCATCGAGCTGGAAGCCAGTTTGTCGCCGATAGAACTCAATGGATCGACTGCAGTCGTCGCAGTCGCGCGGGACATCTCTGAACGTCGGCGCAGTTCGGCTGGATAATCCATTCCAATCACGCACGTCGCACCTGCCTGCGAGTTAGCGGTCGAAGACCATGTACGTCAGGGCGCCGCTCACACTCGCGATCACCGTACACGCCAGGCCGAGACGACCGATCGCCGGGTGCCGTCGGCCGAATCCGGTGCCCATGGCGACAAGCACCAGGCCGACCCCGGCGTAGAACAGCACGAGTACCCACTCGATCGGAATGCGGCCACCCCGCTTCCCTCGTTCTCGGCCCGTATTCTCGCACCATGACCGCCCACGCAGCGCTGCTGGACGAGATCGCTCGCGCGTTTCGCGCGCCGTTCGTGCCCGCCGTGATCCGCGAACTCGGAGCCGTGGACGGCTTCCTCGAGTACGCGTGGCCACAGCTTGCGCCCTCCGTCGGGACGGCAGGCTACCTCGGTAGCGCGCTCTACATGGTCGACATGGCCCTAGACGCGGTGGAAGCGGTGTACGACGAGCCGGGCGTGACCCGCGACGCATTGCTCGCCGGCGGCCTCGCGGAGGACGACCTCTCCGCGGTGGAGTCCGTGCTCGATGTCTTTCACTGGCTCCAGCCACAGCTGTTGCTCATGCTCGCGGCGCTCGCGGAGGGGCAGGAGCGGCCGCGCATCGGCGGGCAGGGTCGGGCCGATCCGCGGGCGCCATCCCCGCGCGAGGAGGCGCACCTGGCGACGGCCGTGCACTTCGCGCCCGCCGAGACGCCGCCGCTCCCGGCGATCGCGGACGCGCTCGGGCTCGAGCTCGCGCCCGAGCTCTATCGCGCGGTCGCCGTGTGGCCGCGCTACCTCGAGCCGGCATGGGACGAGCTGCAGCATCTCGTCACATACCCGGACTTCCGGCGGCGTGGACGCGCGCTCTACTACTACGCGCGCTCGGGCTCGCGCTTCCTGGCCGAGCCGCTGGCGGCGGATGCGGACGCACTGCGCGCGGCCGGGCTTGGCGAGCAGGCGATCGCGGCCGTCTACGGGATCGTGGACGGGGCGCTGCCGGCGCTGGCGACGATGATGATGCACTGCTGCGCGATGCGCGCCGCGCTCGGCCTCACGGCGCGCGAGGTCGTCACGCAACACTGACGGCCTGGCAAGCGGGTCGCGCGGGCCCGTCTCGTCGGCCGAAACGGAAGCGTCCTCATGTGTCGGCGGCTTGTCAGCCGCCGCTTGCCGGGCGCTGCACGCCAGCGCCGGCCCGCCCGCGCCTCACGCCCCGCCTACAATCGTTCCACGACTGGGGAGGGCGCGCGCGTGACCTCGATCGGCGCCGACGGCACCATCCGTAACGCCTGGAAGCCGGGCGAGCCATGGGTGGTCGACGCCATGCGCGCTGCCGAGATGGATGACCTGCGGCTGATCTACGACTCGTCCAACTACGTCTACCTGGCCACGCTCACGCACACCGAGCACGGCCAGGGGCTCGGCATCTACAAGCCCCGCCGGGGCGAGCGCCCGCTCTACGACTTCCCCTCCGCAACGCTCTACCGACGCGAAGTCGCTGCCTATGAGCTCTCGCGGCTGCTCGGCTGGGACCTGATCCCGCCGACGGTCGAACGCGGCGGGCCGCACGGCGTCGGCTCGCTCCAGCTCTTCATCGAGCACAACCCGGCCGAGCACTACTTCGAGCTCCGTGACCGGGACGTCTACGACGAGCAGTTCGCGCGCTTCGCCGCGTTCGACCTGATGGCGAACAACGCCGACCGCAAGGGCGGGCATCTCCTGCTCGATCCACACGGGCACGTGTGGGGCATCGACAACGGGCTGTGCTTCCACGAGATGCACAAGGTGCGCACGGTGATCTGGGACTACTCCGGATCGGAGCTACCGGAGAGCTGGCTGGACGACATCCGACGGGTGATCGAATGCATCCCGACGGACGACGAGGCGGACACGTTGCGCCGCTGTCTGGACGCCGACGAGCTCGCTGCGCTGATCGCGCGCTGCCGCGAGCTGCTGGCCAGGCCGGTGTTGCCCGAGATGTACCCGTACCGCTGCGTGCCCTGGCCGCTCATCTAAGCGGCGGGGCGCACGCCCGCCAGCGCCGCCCGGCTCGCGGTCACGTCCAGCGCAGCGTCGCGAACGTGAAGATCACGTACGCCCCGAGCAGTGCGGCGCCATCCGCGCGGCCGATGCGGTAGCGCGGCCAGGCGAGCGGCAGCAACACCAGCGTGCTGAGCGCGAGCGCGGGCATCTCGAAGTAATAGAGGTTGCGGTCGATCGGCAGGCCCGCGATGGCGGCGGTCAGGCCAAGCACGCCCAGCAGGTTGAAGATGTTCGAGCCGACGATGTTCGCGACCGCGATCTCGTCTTCGTTCCGCAGCGCGGCGACCACGCTCGTCGCCAGCTCCGGCAGGCTTGTCCCGATTGCGACCACGATCGCGCCGATCGCGATCTGGCTCATGCCGACCCGCTCCGCCAGCCCCACGCCGCCGTCCACCGCGAACGACGCGCCCACGGTCAGCCCCCCGATACCCGCGATCAGCCAGGCGAAGTCGATCGCGACGGCGGTGCCCGGGACGGGCGGCGGTGGGAACAGCCGTTCGGCCTCTGCCTCGACCTCCTCTTCCACCTCAACCGCCGCAGCGAGCTCCGGGAAGAGGCGGGGCGAAAGCGCCACGAAGGCCGCAAGGCCGGCGAAGCAGAGCGCGCCTTCGACGTGGCTGATGCTGCCGTTCAGCCCGAAAGCGAGGATCGCGAGCGTGGCTGCGCCGAGCACGGGAATCTCCCAGCGCAGCAGCCGGAGGTCCACCGCCAGCGGTGCGATCATCGCGGAGATACCCAGCACCAGCGCGACGTTCGCGATGTTCGACCCCAGCACATTGCCGAGGGCGATGTCCGGCGAGTCGCGCAGCGCCGCGATCAGGCTGACGACGAACTCGGGCGCGGAGGTGCCAAAGCCCACGATCGTCGCGCCGATCACGATCCGGCTCACCCCCCAGCGCACCGCGAGCCGGACGCCCGAGCGCACCAGGAGCCACGCTCCGACCAGCAGCAGGCTGAGCCCCGCGACGACCGCGAGCGTGTCGATCAGCACCGGCGTCCCTCCCACCCGTGAGCGGCACCGGCATACGCCGACGCGACTCGGAGACGCGCCGTGGTGACGCGCGTCCCGGTAGTATGCCCGCGCAATGGGAGAGCGGCGATGGTCAACCAGCGAGCACGGATCGAACTCACGCCAGACGAGCAGTTCGAACTGCTGAGCACGGCACGCACCCTCCAGGTCGCGTCGATCAACCGCGACGGCACCCCACACCTCGTCCCGATGTGGTTCGCGTTGGACGACGACGGGCTGCTGGCGTTCACCACGTACGGGCGATCGCAGAAGATCCGAAACCTCGAGCGCGACCCGCGCCTGACGGTGCTGGCGGAAGTTGGCGAGGCTTACAACCAGGTGCGCGGCGTCGCGATCGACGCCGAGGCGGAGATCGTGCGCGACCCGCGGCGCACGGCACGCGTGATGCAGCTCGTCGGCGCCCGGCAGGCCGGCCGCCCGCGGCCGCCGGCGGACCCGACG
>JAQBZW010000208.1 GCA_027622315.1 Chloroflexota bacterium
GAGCCGTGCCTCCCAGTCGCGGCGCGGCGCCGTCGCCTCCCCGGCGCGCGCCGCATCCCACGCGGCGCCGACGGCCGCGAAGAGGAACGCGCGCGCCGCACGCACGATCGCCTCAGCCTCCCCAACCGCCGACTGGATGAGCGGCCGCTCGCGCAGCAGCACATCGGAGAGCCGCGATGCGCTCTCCGCCGACAGCACGGCGAGGTCGTCGAGCGCGCCGCGCGCGATGCCAAGCGCGTTCGCCCCGTGCAACGACCAGCCCCACGTTTGGTAGTACGGCGACCGATAGCGAGGCCCGGCGAAGGCCGCCGGCTCAGCTGGCGACATCGTGCGCGCGGCGGGGACGAACTCGTTCTCGAGCTGCCATTCATGGCTCCCCGTGCCGCGCATGCCCATGACATCCCAGTTCTCGGTCACCGTGCCCGCCGCACGCGGCGCGAATGCGATGCGCGTCAGCGTCGAACCGTCTGGGCGCGTACGCGGAGAGCCGCCCGGCCCGTCGAGGATGACGACGCCGCCGAGCACCCAGTTCGCGTGCGAGATGCCACTGACGAAGTCCCAGCGCCCGGACACGCGGTAGCCGCCGTCGGTCGCGTACGCGCGGCCGAGTGCCTGCGTGGCGCCCACGACACGCAGCTCCGCGTCGTCCGCGCGCATCTCGGCGATCGCTTCCGCGGAGAGCCAGCCGAGCAGCGCCGCCTCGTACGACCCGTTGAGGGCGAGCCAGCCCGCGGAGCCGTCCGCGCGGCCGATCCACTCGACCGCACGCATTGCGGTCGTCGGGTCGACCTCCGCGCCGCCGTAGGCGGCCGGCGTGAGCAACGTGAAGAGCCCGGCGTGCGCCATCGCGTCCGCGATCGCGTCGGGCAGCCGGCCGTGCGCCTCGATCTCGTCGGCCGCCGCGCGGATCGCGGGCACGAGGGCGGCAGCGGCGGCGACGACATCGTGCATGGGCAGCGATGATACGCAGCCCGCGACAGCGCACGACCCGTCGATGGGCAGCCCAGCCGCGCACGATCGGATCCAGAGGGAGCGAATGTTCGACACCACGGAACTGGCGGCCGTCACGATCCACGAGTTTCGGCGCGGCCTCGACGGGCTGACGGAAGCAGAAGCGTCGTTCCGGCCGGAGAAGGCCGACGGCACGCGCATGAACGCGATCGCATGGTCCGTGCAACACGTCGCGAACCACTGGGGCAACGTGGCACTCGCGGTCGCGGGACGAGCGCTCGAGTGGCACGGTCCGCCCGCGGACGGCACGCCACCTGACTATCGGGCGGCGCTGGCGATGCTCGACGACGCCACGCTCAATCTCGGCTGGCTCGCGAGAGTCCGCAACGCGGCCCTGACGCGCACCGACGCCGACCTCGGCGGCGAGAGCACGGGCACGTTCGTGGCACGCGCGGTACTACACACGTGGTTCCACACCGGCGAGATCAACGCGGTGCGGCAGCTGCTCGGTCACCCCGAGATCGAGTTCGTCGGGGCCGCCGCCGGGCGCTTGAGGTGGCTCGACGAACCCGCCCGCGACTGATCGCGGGCGCTCGCCTGCAGCCGGCGATGCGCTACCGGGGAGCGGACACGAGCGTATCGAGCGCCGCCGGCACCTCACGGATGGAGCGCGCCACAGCGTCAAACCGCGGTCGCGCGGTCGCGCCCGCGCGCGGGACATAGATCGTGGCCGCTCCGGTCGCGGCGGCGTCGGTGAGCGCATCGGGATCGTCGTCGACCACAACGGCCTCGGCCGGCGTGACGCCGGCGAGCGCGAAGATCGGTTCGTAGAAGCCCGGGCGGTACTTGTCGACGCCGACGAGATCGGGTCCGGCAAGTACGCCGAACAGCGCCCGCACGCCTAAGCCGCGCAGCACCGCGTCTACGTGGTCGGACGCATGGCCCGTCGCGGTGTGCAGGGCATAGCGCACGCCGAGCGTCCGGATCGCTTCCGCGGCACCGGGGAACTGCGAGCGCATGCGTTCGGCGACGTGTGCGTCCTGACGGCTGCCGATCGCGAACGCGCGCTCGTCATCGACCTCTGGCAGTCCCAAAGTGCGCGCAGAGCCGGGCGAGCAGCGCGACGTGAACCCCTCGCTCGATCTCGCTGGGGTCGCCCAGCGTGCGATCCAACTGCGCCACCACGCCGCCGAAGAGCTCCTGGCTTGCTCGGCCCCATGAGACCGGATCGCCACCGAATTCCGCGGCGTACACGTCGCCGCTCACGCGCATCCACTCCGCGTCACCCGGCGCGGGATCGAGGATCACGCCATCGATGTCGAGGAAGACCGCCCGTAGCGCCATGCGCGGGAGCGTACCCGGGGAGGTGTGGTCCCGCACGTGGCGAGGGCGCCCCGAGCGGGGCGCCCTCCTGCATCGCGCCCGCGATCGAAACGCTAGTTGAAGGTCAACACGTTGCGGGCGACCTCGCCGGCCTTCATCGCGCGGAACGCCTCGTTGATGTCATCCAGCGGGCGCGTCACCGAGACCATTTCGTCGAGGAACAACTTGCCGCTGCGGTAGAGCTCGATGTAGTTCGGGATGTCGAAGCGGAAGCGGTTCGAACCCATCGAGCACGTCTGCAGGCGCTTCTCGCCGGCGAGCGCGCTGTGCGGGAACTCGTGCATGGCGCCGGTCGGCATCACGCCGACGATCGTGGCCACGCCGCCCACCCCGAGCATCTCCATGCACTGCCGCGCGAGCTTCGTGAAGCCGACCGCCTCGAAGGAATAGTCGACGCCCTTGCCGTGCGTGAGCGATCGCACCGCCTCGACGGGGTCGTCGTTCGTGGCGTTGACCGTGTGCGTGGCACCGACGCCCTTTGCCATCTCGAGCTTCGAGTCGAAGGTATCGACCGCGATGATCTGGCGAGCGCCGGCGATGCGCGCACCCTGGATCACCGAGAGCCCGACGCCGCCGCAGCCGATCACGGCGACCGTGCTCGTCGGGCGCACCTGGGCGGTGTTGAGCGCGGCGCCCACGCCCGTGAGCACGCCGCAGCCGAGCAGCGCGGCGCGGTCGAGTGGCATCTCGTCGTCGATCTTCACGACCGCGTTCTCGTGCACGAGCATCTTCTCGGCGTAGGTCGCGAGGCCCACAAACTGACCGACCTCCCGGCCGCCCTGCGTCACACGCGGAGGCAGCCCCTGTGCGCGCGTGCGCAGCGGCGTCTGGCAACGCGCCGGGTGACCGGATAGGCACTGCTCACACGTCCCGCAGAAGACGGAGAGGCACGCGACGACGTGGTCGCCTGGCTTCAGGTACGTGACCTGATCGCCCACCGCTTCCACGATGCCGGCGCCCTCGTGGCCGAGCACGGTCGACGGCGCGCTCGAGAACCCCTGGAGGTCGTTCTCGCCGTCGACGTAGTGCAGGTCGCTGTGGCACACACCGGTCGCGACGGTGCGCACGAGCACCTCGCGCCCGATCGGGTCATCCAGATCGACGTTCTCGATCGTGAGCGGCTGGAGCGCCTCGCGGAATACGGCGGCTCTGATTGTGGATGGCATGGTCGGTTCCTTCCTGATGGGCGTCTGGGGCGGCCACAGAGTAGAGGAAGGGACCGGGCGGGGCGACGAAGCTCGTGATGACGGGCGCGGCGTCCGGGGCGTCGGGTTACCCGCGGTAGCGGGCGACGATCGCGTCGAGCCACTCGCGCAGCTGCTCCGGGGTCGCAGGGCCGAAGCGGCGCTCGACGACCTCATCGCTGTCCGGAGCGACCACAGCGAAGGCGGGATGGGCCACGAGGTTCAGGTCGCGCGCCAGCGCGAGTTCATCGCCTCGGTCGTAGTCGAGCACGACGAAGTTGATGTGGTCCTGGTACTCGGGTCGAAGCTCGGCAACGCCGGGCCGCGTCAGCGCACAGAACGGTCACCAGATGGCGTCGACGAAGACGAGCGTGGGCTTGCCGTTCGCCGGAAGGTGCGCGCCCGTCGAGTCGACGCGGTCGCTCGGCGGCGTGTAGCCGACCGGCACGGTCACTGCCGGGCCCGTTGGGAACGCAAACCGGACCGCCGCGCTCTGGGGCGTGCTCGAGGTGGCTTCCTGAGGGGCTGAATCGGTCGCCGCCGGAGTGCCCGGCGCGGCCGAGCCGCACGCGATCGTCGCAAACGCAACCGCAAGCACGGCGATGCCGACGACGAAGGAACGAGGCCGGGCGGGTGCACGCTTCATGCGCACACCGTAACGGCTCGTCGTCGGTAAGTCGTGAACGAATTGTGACGGTGTGGCCGCGCCGGCTGGCGCGGCGCATCAGTGGCTCCGCTACTCACGCCGCGGCTAGCTAGCCGTCGGCCTGGGCGAAGGCGAACGCCTCCGCGAGCAGCTGCGTCCACAACGGCTCGTTCTCCGGCCCGACCGCGACCCACTCGCGGAAGACTCGACCGTTGGGCGCGAAAGACGCGCCCTCGCCGCTCTGGACGAGCTCGTTGACGCGCTCGGCCGGAAGCTTTGCGATCAGCCGGCCCGTCTTCGGTTCGAGCGAAGCGAAGAACTTGCCATCGGCTCGCAGGCACGGGAAGCCCATCATCGTGCCGTGCTGAGCGGCGCCCGCCGCGACAAGGGGGTCGGCGAGGCTCTGAAACAGGGCATCGCCGTCGGTCTTCGCGCTCATGCATGGCTCCTCGCTCGCCGTCCGCACCTTCAGCACGCGACCACGAGCCTATGCGTCGAACTCCATGATCGGCCGTACTTCGACCCCGCCGCCACCGGCGAGATGCGGCATCTTCGCCGCCCACGTCGCGGCCTCGTGACCATCCGCGACGTCGATGACGTCATAGCCGCCGAGTTGCTCTTTCGTCTCGGCGAACGGCCCGTCCGACACGACCGGAGTTCCCGGCGCGGAAACCCTGACGGTGGTGGCCGTCGTCACGGGCTAACGGGCCTCGCCGTCGAGCATCTTCCCTGCGCGCCGCAACTCGTCGGTGGAAGCGAACCAGGATTCGTGCATTGCGCGAGCGTCCGCCTCCGAGCACTGCTCGGCGCCGTCACCGCTCATGTAGATCGCGAGCAGATAGCGCATCGAAAGTGTCCTTAACTCCATCACTCCGGGACGTCGCCTCACCGGTGTTCGACTACACGACGATGGAACGGGACCAGTTTCGACATCGGCGCGCGATTCCGTCCGCTGAGGTCACGTCCGGCGGCCTCCCCGTTGCCACTGAGCAGTTCTTCTCCGTCCGCCCCGCCGCCCCGCCGCCCGGCCTCCC
>JAQBZW010000209.1 GCA_027622315.1 Chloroflexota bacterium
CGCCGCCACGCGTCTCGCCCCGCGCCTCGCGGGCGCGCGCGGCCGCCTCCATCTCGGGCGAGAGCGTGAGCCGCGTCGCAGCCGTCGGGCGAATCGCGTTGCAGGTCACGCCGTAGCGCCCGAGGTCGCGGGCGACGGTGCGCGTCAGCCCGACGATGCCTTCCTTCGCCGCGGAGTAGTTCGCCTGTCCCGCGTTGCCGAGCCCTGAGCTCGAGCTCGTGTTGATGATGCGGCCGGCCCGCTGCTGGCGCATGACGACCGCGGCGTGCTTGATCGTGTTGAACGTGCCGGTCATGTGCACCGCCACCACGAGGTCCCACTCCTCCTTCGTCATGTTGAAGACCATGCGGTCGCGCAGGATGCCGGCGTTGTTCACGAGGATGTCGAGCCGCCCGAACTCATCGAGCGCCTGCTTGACCATGCCGCCGCACGCCTCGAAGTCCGCCACGTCGGCGTAGTTCGCGACGGCACGGCCGCCCGCCTTCGTGATCTCGTCGGCGACATCCTGCGCCGGCGTCTGGTCCGCGCCTTCACCGCCGGTCGAGCCGCCCAGATCGTTGACGACCACGGCCGCACCTTCGGCGGCGAGCGACATCGCCTCGCCCCGCCCGATGCCGCGCCCGGCGCCGGTCACAATCGCCACCTTGCCTTCGAGTCGTCCTGCCATCACATACCCCCAGTGCTTCACGTGCTTCGAACGCCGCTGTGCGCTGCGCAGCGCGGGCCCTCCCGCGCATGCCGCCCGCCACACGTCGCCGGGCGCATTCTGCCACGACCGCGCGGCCCGTGCCCCACGTCGACCATTGCTCTGGTTGACCTGCCGAAAGCGCGCTGTTAGATGGGCTTGCTGACGACGAGACGCACTCGCCCGGCCGCGGGCCGGCACGCACGGGAGGCGACATGGCACAGACGACCGCGCTGACTGATTCCCACTTCGCGGCGATGTACAAGGACCTATCGAACTGGGGGCGATGGGGCAAGGACGACGAGCGGGGGGCGCTCAACTTCATCACGCAGGACGTCCGCCGGGAGGCGATGACGCTCGCGCGCGAGGGCATCGCGGTGAGCTGCGCGCTGCCGCTCCCCGTCACGCCTGCGCCCGACAACCCGACGCCGGTTCGTCACCTGATGACGGGCGCCGGCGACGTCGCCGCGATCGCCGAAGGGCTGCAATCCACCGGCGACTACTTCGCGATCTCGCCGCATGGCATGGCGACCACGCACCTCGACGCCCTCTGCCACGTGCTGGTTGGCGGCAAGATGTACAACGGCTTCGATGCGAGCGTGGTCAAGAGCAACGGCGCCGAGAAGAACAGCATCATGGCCGGCAAGGACGGCGTGGTGACGCGCGGCGTGCTGCTCGACATCCCCGGGCTGAAGGGCGTGGACTACCTCGAGCCGCCGGAGCGGATCGAGCTGGAAGACCTGCTCGCCGCCGAAGCACGGCAGGGCGTGCAGGTGCGCGAGGGCGACATCCTGCTCGTGGCCACCGGTCGCGACGCGCGGCGCGACAAGTTCGGCGCATGGTCGCCGCGGGACCCGGGTCTCGCCGGCCTGTCGGGGGCGTGCCTGCCGTTCATCCACGAGCGCGGCGTGGCGGTGCTCGGCTCCGACGGCATATCCGATGCCATGCCCGGCAATCCGCCGGCGTGGCCGTTGCCGGTGCACCAGATCGCGATCGCGGCGATGGGCATCCACCTGATCGACAACGCACAGCTCGGCCGCCTGATCGCGACGTGCCGCGAGCTCAACCGCTACGAGTTCATGCTCACGCTGGCGCCGCTCCGGCTCGAGCGCGGCACCGCCTCGCCGATCAACCCGATCGCGATGTTCTAGAGGCGCGGCCGGGCTCCACTCCCGCGGGCGGGGTCCCGGCCGCAGTCCCCGCCCGCGGCCCCTTCGGCACCGTCTTTGCCCGCCGCATGCGCGATCCGCTGCGATCGCAGACGCGGGCATGCCCGAAACGTCGAGTGTTTCGACTGTGCCACATTCGTCGTTGACGCCCGCAGCGACCGACATTCGTGCTGGGTGCGCGTGATCGCCTCCCGCGCGGGCCGGGACGAGCCAGACGGGCCGGCAAGCACCCGAATGGGGGGACCAGTGTTCAGAAGAAGATGGACGGGAAGGCGTGCGTCGCCATCGGCGGCAGTGCCGCATTAGCGGTCGCGGCCGTGCTGGCGTTCAGCGGAACCTTGACGGCGATCGCCGCCGCCACGTTGGCCGGCGATTCCTGTAAGGACCTGCCGAGTCACAGCCAGTTGGAGTCGGCGCTTGCCACGGCGCGAGCCGACGAGAACGGTGGCTTCGACCTCGACATGTGGGGCACGATCGTGAACCGGGACGGCGAGGTCTGCGCGGTGGCGCGTGTTGGGGGCCGTCGGCGCCATCGTGCTCGCCGTTGGTGCGACCGGCGATAACGACACGCTCGTCTGGATCGGCGGGGTCGTCGTCGCGCTCGCCTTCCTCAACAGCGGTTTCATCGAGCACACCAAGATGGACTATCCCCTGTACCGCCGCGTCGACGAACTCGAGAAGTCGCGGTAGTCGGTCACGGCGACGGGCGCCGTGCCTGTCGCCGCCTCCCAGATCTGGTCGGCACTCGCGTGGGCTGCGCTGTTTGCGGCCGCGGTGTCCGACGCGCGCCGGGGGCGGGTGCCGAACCTGCTGGTGGTCGCCGCGCTCGTAGCGGTCGCGTTCGCGCACCCGGCGCCGAGCACCCTGCTCGGCGGCGCGCTCGCCGCCGCCCCCCTGTTCGCGCTCGCGCTCCCGCGGCTGGTCGGCATGGGCGACGTCAAGTTCGCCGTCGCGGTCGGTGCTGTGCTCGGGCTATCCCTGGTGCCGTGGTGGTGGGCGTGGGCAGCGCTCGGCGCCGCGGTCACGGTAACGACGGGCGCGGTCGCGGCACCGCGACGTGCGCGGCTCCCGCTCGCACCGGCGTCGCTCGCTGAGGCGGTGCTTCGGGCCGATCCGCGCGCCGGATCGGCGGACGCCAGCGGATTGTTCTGGGCGTTTCGCACCCTGTTCGACGTGTTTGACACATTCGCCGAGCGTCGCGTATTACCAGCGAGAGGCCGTCACTGGGTCGGGGTGTGCGCGTCGATGCCGCTTCGGCACTGGACCGCGCCAACGGAAGCGGCCGATGGGGAGCTGGCGTTTGCTCAGGTACATCGTGCGGCGCCTCTTCAATTCCCTTCCCGTGTTCGTGATTGTGTCCCTCCTCGCTTTCGCCGGTCAGCAACTCGTCCCCGGCGACCCGATCCTCGCGATCATCGGCGAAGGCGAGTTCGCGGAGCTCGCGAGCGGCGGCCAGGCGGCAATCGAGGCGAAGCGCCACGAGCTGGGCCTCGACCGACCGGTCATCATCCAATATCTGAGCTACATGGAGCGCCTCGCCCACGGCGACTTCGGGCGTTCGTTCGTGACGAAGGAACCGGTGCTGCGGATGATCGGAGACCGGCTCCCGATCACGCTCAAGCTCAGCCTGATCACGTTCACGGTGAACATCGGGTTGGGTCTCGTCCTCGGAGTGGTTGCGGCACTGCGTCCGGGGTTCACGGACTTCGTGGCCACGACCTGGTCGGTGCTAGGGGTCGCCACACCCAACTTCTGGGCCGCGATCCTGTTGATCATCGTGTTCTCTATCAAGCTCGGCTGGTTGCCGACTTCTGGATGGGTCGATCCGTTTACCGATCCGAAGAGCGGGATCCAGCACCTGATCCTGCCTGTGATTTCACTCGGGCTGTTCGGCTCGGCGACGATCATGCGACAGACGCGCTCCGCGATGCTCGAGGTGCTGCGCCAGGACTACGTCACGACCGCGCGCGCGAAGGGCCTGAAAGAGTCGCGCGTGATCATCCGCCACGCGCTGAAGAACGCGATGCTGCCGGTGATGACGATCATCGGGCTCTCGCTTGCCGGCCTGATCGCGGGCAGTGTGCTGATCGAGCGCGTGTTCGCGATTCCGGGCGTGGGACGCATGGCGATCGACGCGACCACCTTCCGCGACTACCCGGTGATTCAGGCGATTGTGCTGATGTCCACCGCGGCGATCGTGATCGCGAATCTCGTGACCGACGTCGCCTACGGCTACCTGGATCCGCGGATCCAGTACCAGTAGGGGCTTTCGAGCGAACGACGTCGGAGCGAGCAGGGAGCATCGGTGGCAGCAGAGAGCGCGATCGACCTCGGAGTACAGGCGCAGCGGGCGAGTTCTCGAATCGCGGCCGTGCGTTCGTTCTTCCTCGATCCCAAGGCGGCGGTTGCCGGGGTGATCCTTGGCAGCTTGATCATTCTCGCGGTCTTCGCGCCGCTGATCGCGCCCTACGGTTTCAACGACCAGGATCCCTCGGCCAGCCTGCTCCAGCCCTCGGCCGATCACCCACTCGGCACCGACCGCCTCGGCCGAGACATACTCAGCCGCATCATCTACGGCGCCCGAATCTCCCTGCGCGTGGGCTTCATCGCCGTCGGCATCGCCGGCGCGATTGGGCTGCCGCTCGGGCTCGTGGCCGGCTACTTCGGCCGCTGGCCGGACGAGATCCTGATGCGACTCACGGATGCGATGATCGCCTTTCCGAACCTGATCTTCTTGCTCGGCGTGGTCGCCGTGCTCGGTCCCGGCGTGACCAACGTGATGATCGCGATTGGGATCAGTTCATTCCCTGTCTATGCGCGGCTGATCCGCGCACAGACGCTCTCGCTCAAGGAACGTGACTTCGTGCTCGCCGCTCGGGCGCTCGGCTCGTCGAACCGGCGCATTCTCGCTCAGCACATTCTGCCGAACGCGTTCCAGCCGATCATCGTCCAGGCGTCGCTTGCCCTGGGCGCGGCGGTGCTCGCCGAAGCCTCGCTGAGCTTTCTCGGCATCGGCATCCTGCCGCCGACGCCCACGTGGGGCGTGATCATCGCGGACGGCTTCCCCGTCATCCGCAAGAACCCGTGGATCTCGATCGCCCCGGGCTTTTTCATCGTGGCGTTCGTGTTGTCCGTCAATCTGCTTGGTGATCGGTTACGTGACGTGCTCGACCCCCGACTCCGGGGCAGTCGCTAGCTCGCCGCAGGAGGGACCCAGAGATGACACAGAGGGAGTACTGGAACCGCGGTTGGAATCGGCGGCTGTCGCGGCGCGGGATGATCCGCGGCGCGGCGGTCGGCGCGGCCGGGCTCGCGGGCGCCGCGCTGATCGGCTGTGGCTCCG
>JAQBZW010000210.1 GCA_027622315.1 Chloroflexota bacterium
CGGCCGGCAGCGCGGCGCCGCCGACGAGCACCGGCGTGACCGTGCGCCCGAGCGCGAGCGCACGGCCGAGCTCGAGCCGCACGAAGTGGTCGTCGCGGGCAAGCCGCGGCGTGCCGTCCGCGTCCGCCGCCGTCAGCCAGCCCGGTCCGATCACCGTGAGCACGACGTCGGAGTCCGTGAGCGCGCGGTCGATCGCGGCGGCGAAGTTCTCGCCGGGAGCAATCGTGCTCACGTCGTGACAGACATCTCGGGGGCCGAGCTGGCGCATGAGCTCGTCGCTCAGCCGCCCGGCGTACCCGCCGACGTCGGAGCGGCGGTAGCTGAGGAACACGCGCACGCGGAGGCGTCCTGTCGACCGGCCGTGGTGAGCGTAGCGCCAGCACGGCCGTCGGACCGCGGCCGGCGGGACCACTGCTCCGAGCGCCGGCAGGCGGCGCTCGGACGAACGTCACACGCCCGGAGTGGTTTCGGCCCCTTCGCCCCGAGGTGCGCGGGCGGACCATTCCCGGACCGGGAGGTCGCGGAATGTCCAACAGCCGGGTAGACGCGACGCGCGCGGCGGCGCGCAACGCCGTGTTCTTCGCCAGGGTGCTGCCGATACCCTCGCGGCCGGTCGACTGGGTGACGCGACGCCCGCGCGTGGAGCGCGTGACGTACCCGACGCCAGCGGGCGCAGCCGAAGGCGACCTCTACCTGCCGGGCGGGCGCGGGCCGCACCCCGGCATGGTCGTCGGCCTCGGCGTGGTCCCGTTCGGCGTGGATCACCCGCAGGTGCCGCGCCTCGGAGCAGCGCTCGCCGGTTCGGGGTTCGCAGCGCTGCTGTACTGGTCGCCGTCGATGCGCGAAAACCGGCTCGACCCCGCCGACGTTCCGACCATCGCACGGACCTACGTCGGGCTGATTGCCCGTCCCGACATCGACTCTGCGCGGAGCGGGCTGCTGGGTACCTGCGTGGGCGGCTCGTTCGCGCTGATGGCCGCCGCCGATCCGGAGATCCGCGATCGCGTCGGTTTCGTCGCGGCGTTCGCGCCGTACGCCTCGATGCACAGCTTTGCGCTCGACATCGCGAGCCACACTCGGGAGGGCGCGCACGGTCGCGAACCCTGGGCCGTGGACTCGCTGACGTGGAAGGTGTTCGTGCACTCCTTGACGGCCGGCCTGCCGGGCGCCGAGGCGGACGCGTTGCGGGAGGCCGGTACGGGCTGTCCGTGCACCGTGGACGCAGGCGCGCTCTCCCCCGACGGGCGCGCGATCGCGCGCGTGCTCGCCGCGACGGGCTTCGACGACGCGGCCGCCGCGCTGAGCGATCTGCCGGCTGCGGCGCAGGCGCGGCTGACCGCGCTCTCGCCCGTCGGCTATCTCGCGGAGGTGCGCGCGCCGCTGATCACCTTCGGCCACGACCGGAACGATGGCGTGATCCCGGTCGCGGAGTCGCGCGAGCTTCAGCGTGCCCTCGCCGGGCGCGCAGGGGTCCGCTACACGGAGTTCGACTTCTTCCGGCACGTCGCGCCGCGGCTGCTGCCCCCCGGTCCCGCTGGCGCGGGAGGTGGGCAAGTTCCTGCGGTTCACGTACCCGATCTTCCGCCAGGCCACCGCGCACCGCGACCCGTAGCGGGCTGCTCGGTCATGCGGGCGCGCCCACCCTTCCGCTCGTCTTGAGTGAAACGAAGGGCGCCGCCGCAGTGCGATCGCGGATCGCGAGCGGGTCGTACGGACCGTCGCCGAACGGCTCGTCCGCGGCGTTCGACGCGGTGGAGATCAGCCCACGGCTTTCCAGAACGTGAGCCAGTTGCCGTCGGGGTCTTCGACGGTGAACTCGGACTGGCCCCACGGCCGTTCGGCGAGCGGATCCACTATGGAGACGCCCGCGGCCCGAACGCGTGCGTACAGGTCGGTCAGGTCTTCCGCTTCGACATAGAGCGCCGTCGGTGAGTGCGAGCCGAGCCGTCGCACGATGGCCTCGTTGTACCCGGCGCTGTAATACGCGGACGCGCCTTCCACCATGATCTGCGCGTCACCGCGCCGAAGGGCGTTGTTCTCCGCCACATCGCCGCCGCGCAGTAGTTCGAAGCCGAGCCGGTCGCGGTAGAACTGCACCGCGCGGCTTACGTCCTCCACCCGAATCGAGGGGATCACGCCCCGCCGGCCATCCGAACCTCCTCGCTGCACTGCGCGACGCGGCACGGATGAGACCACTCTCGACCGCGCGAGCGAGCGCGCTCAGCCGCGAGCCGGCACCGCCGGCACGCGCAGACCGAGGTGCTCGCGCAGGGTGGTGCCGGTGTACTCCTCGCGGAAGAGGCCGCGCCGCTGGAGCTCCGGGACCACGAGGTCGACGAAGTCCTCGAAGGCGCCCGGAATGTGGGTGGCGCCGATCACGAAGCCGTCCGTGGCGGGCGCGTTGAACCACGCCTCCATCTGATCCGCGATCTCGGTGGCGCTGCCGACCCACTCGTCGCCGACGCGGCCGCGGCCGCTCACGCGCACGAAGTCGCGCACCGTGGGGTTCTTGATACCGGAGCGGCGGAGCACGCCGTCGCGGATTGCGAGCAGGCCCTGCAGGCCTGCGAGCTCCTCGTCGCTGAACGGATCGTCCATGCCCTTCGAGGCGAAGTCGAAGTTCAGCGCCTCGGAGAGCAGCGAGAGCTGATCGAGCTCGTTCGAGAGCTCGTCGTAGGCGGCCTTATTCGTGACCGCCTCGTCGTGCGTCTTTGCGACGACCGGATAGACGAGCGAGGTGATCTTCATCTGATCGGGATCGCGCCCGAGCGAGGCGGCCTCGTCCTTGAGCAGCGCGTACTGCTCGCGGCCGTGCTCGATCGACCCGTAGCCCGCGAAGATCAGCTCGCCCCAGCGGGCCGCGAACGCGCGGCCGCGGTCGCTCTGGCCGGCCTGGATCACGACCGGGTGGCCCTGCTTCGAGCGCGGCACGGTGAACGGCCCGCGCGAGCGGTAGTGCTTGCCCACGTAGTCGAGGCGATGCACCTTTGTCGGATCGGCGAAGATGCCGCGCTCTTTGTCGAGCACGATCGCGTCGTCGTCCCAGCTGTTCCAGTGGCCGAGCACGATCTCCATGAACTCGTCGGCGAGGTCGTAGCGCTCATCGTGGGCGACCGTGTGATCGCGGCCCATGTTCTTCGCCTCGTTGTCGTTCAGCGAGGTCACGACATTCCAGGCGGCCCGGCCCTCGCTCATGAGGTCGACGGTCGCGAAGACGCGGGCGACGTGGAACGGCTCGTAGTAGCTGGTGGAGTAGGTCGCCCCGAGCCCGAGGTGCGTGGTCGCCATCCCCATCGTCATCAGCACGGTGACCGGGTCCATCTTCACGCAGCGAATGCCGTGCTCAACGGTGTGCGCGTGATCGCCCATATAGAGGTCGGGCATCGCCAGCCGGTCGTCGAAGAACCCGAGGTCGAACTTGCCCCGTTCGAGCACGCGCCCGATGTGCCGGTAGTAGTCGGGCGACGTCGAGTCGGTGCGCGCCTCGGGGTGGCGCCATGAGGCGGGGATGGTGGTGCAGTTCTGGGCCTGGAGGAACCCGACGAGCGTGATCTGGCGCATGAGACCGCCTCCGTACAGCCGCCCTCGGGGCGACTGAGCGGAGTGTAGTGAGCGGACGCAGGACGGTACTCGCACCTGCCGCCTTGTGTGCGCCCTGTGGATGGCGCGGCTGCTTCAGCCTGCTCGTATCCGGAGTCGATAGCGAATCCGCCGCCGCCCGCGCTCCTGGCGACCTGCCAGACCGCCCGCGAGCGTCGACGCCGCCGCGCGGTCGTTGGGGCGGAGCACGCCGCGCTTTGCGACCAGGCTGCCCACCGCGCGCGACGCGGGACAGGAAGTGGCGAGCCCTGAACCGCGTTCCTCGCCTGCCACGCTCGGTGCCTGCGTCTGTTGCCCACCTCTCGCACCCGCGGGAGGCGGGCATGTTCATGCGCCACACGTTGCGAGATCGCGGTCACCGAACGTCACCGGAATCGATGGACGTTCGGGCATGGACCAGTGATGAGACTCGCGAGCACCGTTGCCGCGCGATCCCACACGCTCGCCAGGGTGACAGGGAAGGGTCGGTGCGTTCAGGGCGACGACCGAGTTCGTCGTTCCCGGCGTGATCGAAGAGCGGAGCACTGCGATGAGCAGAGCGATCAGCGTGAAGCGCGATGGCATCGATTGGCAGGGCAACTCGGCTCGACTGCTGCGTCAGCATTGGCGGCGAATCTCGCCGCTCTTCGCACTCGCGGTCTTCGCGTTGCTGGCGCTCCCGAGTGGCGTGAGCGCGCAGCCCGCGGTGGATTACGCGATCCGCGAGACCGTTCCCCTCCCAGCGTCCCTGGTCCCGTCGGGGGCAGTCACATGCTCGTCATGGACGCGCCCGACATCCGCTGGGCGACGCTCACGAGGGCCGAAGCAGCGGGCGACGACGACCACGACGACGAGCACGGCGAGTGCGACCTCGCCGCGTTCTGGCGCGCCGTCGTCGACGGCCGGCACCCGGACGGCGCGCCGCTCAACGACCTGATGCCGCGCTGGCAACTGTCCGACGCCGATCTGGCCGACCTCGCGGACTACCTGCGCACGCTCGACTGAGCGGCGGGCGCCGCGCACGCCCCGGAGGCTGTCCGGACCGAGCGCGGACAGATGGGCGGGCGCGGAACGAGGCGCGTTCGCGGCACCGCTACGGCATCGGATCGCTCGCGCTCACCTCTGCCTGAAACGACCGCTCCCGGGGTCCCCAGAGCGTCTTCATGTACGTGATCACCGCGCGAATCTCGTCGTCCGTGAGCGCATCTCCCCAGGCCGGCATGCCACTGCGGAAGCCCGGGATGTTCAGGCGCGCTCCGCCGTCACGGATGATCGCGAACAGCAGGCCGTCCGCGTGGTGCCACGTGTGGCCGGTCGCATCGTGGGGCGGCGCGGGGTAGCTGCCGTCCGTGCGTCGCGACTGCCAGCCGGGCTCACCCTCTCCGGCCGCGCCGTGACAGCTCGCGCAGTTGCCCGCGTAGACGGCGCGACCGAGCGCCACGACGTCGGCCGGGGGCGGCCAGCCCCCCGCACCCGGATCCGTCTCGGACGCGTCGAACGCGCCGCGCGCGAACAGCGCCACCGCGAGCCCGATCCCGAGCACCGCGATCG
>JAQBZW010000211.1 GCA_027622315.1 Chloroflexota bacterium
GCGCGAGCCGCCGCAGCGCGCCGCCGAAGGAGGACGCCGGCGGGGACGCCGGCGGCTGCTCCGGCACAGGCGCGTCCGGCTCCGCCGGAGTGTCTGCGGCCGGCTGATCGGCTGGCGGTTCGGGCATCATGACGTCCGGCGCTAGGCGCCGGCACGCTCCTTCGCTCGCGTCAATGCGCGTAGGAGCATGCCCTTCTCGGGGATCGGCTTCCAGCCCGCGGGCGAATTGAAGAAGCGGCAGCCCGCGCCGGTCTCGTCCGGCTCGCGCTCCTGGTACTCGATGTCGAGCCCGTCCACGCGAATCGTCGGGGATCCGAGGCACTTGGCGGCAATCGCATCCTCTTCGGTGCGGATCACGGTCTCTTTGATCTCCACGTCGCTCAGCCCCAGCTCGGCCAGCGCCTCCTGGATCAGCGCACGCGACTGGTCGTGGTGCCCGCAGCGCTCCGCGAGCGTCAGCGTCACTTCCATGGCATCCCCCTCTTCCCATGCGCACGCCACAGATACGCGTGCGCGCCGGCTTGCTGCGGTCGGACGGCCGTCCCCGTCGCCTCATGCGCTGTGACGGCCGAGGCTCATGATGCCAGCGGCGCTCCCGCGGCGGAAGGGCCGCGTCCCCGTCAGCGGCGAGCGCGATGTGCGCGCCACGCTTCGATCACGCGCTGGTCGTGCGGGAACGGCAGATCGGGGAGCGCCTCCGGATCGAAGAACGCGACCTCGATTGCCTCGTCGCCGGCGACCGCTTCGCCGGCCACGATCGTGCCCGCGTATGCGACGAACACCACCTGCTCGTCCGGCTCACTGTAGACGCCGAGCAACGCGTCGAGTTCGACCTCCACCCCCGTCTCTTCGCGCACCTCCCGCCGCGCGGCTTCCTCCACGACCTCGCCGGCGTCCACGAAGCCTGAAGGGAACGCCCAGCGCCCGTACGCAGGTTCGTGGTTGCGGCGCACGAGCAGGATCTCGCCGTTGCGCACGGGCACCACGCCGACCGCAAGCTTCGGGTCCGCGTACCAGGTGTAGTGGCCGCGCCTGCACGCCGGTCGCGCACCGGGCGCCGCCGCGGGGAGCGACGTACCGCAGCGCGGGCAGTAGGCCGGGGGCAGGGGCAGGTGCGGCAACCGATAGTCCCTTCACGCGCGTTGGCTGGCGCCCGATCCACGCGCCTCAGCGGAAGAGCACGACCCGCCGGAAGTCCTCGCGCGAGCGGCCATCTTCGTCGCGCCAGCGTGTGCGCATCGTCTCGATGAACTCGTCGTCCGACGGGAACTGGCTGCCGTGTGCGAGCAGCGCCGCGATCTTCGTCTCCGCGACCGCGGTGACGTCGGCGTGGTAGTTCGGCTCGTTCGCGCCCCACAGATAGAGCTCGCGTACCTTGTGCGGTTGCAGGCCGTCGGCGAGCTGCTCCGGGAAGTTCAGCCGATCGCGCGCGGTGGGGTAGACGGCGTCTACGGTCGCCAGCCCGGTGATGCGGTGATCGGAGTGGTTCACGAAGGCGTTGCGAATGATCACGGGCTCGGGGTCGTGCGTGTACACGGCGAAGGGTCGGAACTCGCGGATCTCGCGCGTGATCGCCCCCAGCAGCGCCCGCGTGTACACGAGCTCGCCGTCGGTGAACGCGAGCAGCCGCACGTCGGCCACACCCAGGATCGCGGCGGCGTCGCGCTGCTCCTGGGCGCGCGTCGCGACCAGTTGCTCCCTGGTGAACGCCGGGTCGTCCGAGCCCTTCGACCCATCGGTGACCACGAGGTAGCGCACGGTCCAGCCGGCCTGGGCGAGCAGCGCGGCGGATCCGGCCGCGCCGAAGTCGGCATCGTCCGGATGCGCCGCGATCACGAGCGCCCGGCGCAGCTCTCCGGCCGACTCGTCAGGCTCGCCGGGCCGTTCCGCGCCGAACAGATCTTCCAGTCCGCTGGCCATCGTGTGGTCGCTTTCGCTACGTATGCCGGGCTCGGGCGCAACATGCTAACCGCGCTCCCCGACCGGCGCCGTCGAACACGGCTGCGCGCGCCAGGTGCGCAGCCGCCCGCCCTACTCCGCCCGCCGATGCGAGCCGCGTACGGCTTGACGGGATAGGAGACAGGAGTTCTGGAACTTCCTCTTGCTGTGACACCCGTCGGCCGTCGGTCACCGTTGCCGCGGTCGTTGGCTCGGGACGGAGGTTCGAACTCCTGTCGTGAGGGCCGGCGCGCTGGCCGGTACCTCGCCTGGATTCCGGCGGTTAGGGGTTTCCACGCCGCCGCGTCCTTCTTGCTCTCGGCGAGCGCGGACGAGATTGCGTCAAGGAAGATTTGTGAACTCGCGGTGTCGGTCAACGTCAGGTTCCTCTGACGACCGACCGACGTGAAGAGGTCGATGATCTCGAATCTCTCCGGGTTGCGGGGAATCCGGTTCATGCGCCCTCCCGGGTCTGAACGCTGAGCCCCTGCAACGCAACCCAATGCCTCGGGTGCGGGACGTGAATCCCTCGCCGAATCCTCGAGCATTGCATCTTCGAGAGCCCCGTTGCTTCCATCATTCCGCGTAGAGGCACATCTTGGAGCCTCGGTAGGATTCCATCGCGAAAGACCGAGTCCGCTGGAATGTCGACGTGCGTTCGGTCCCACTCCCGGTCGGCGGCGGCCTGCTGAGCCCTCCGCACGGAGACCTTCTCACGCAGGTCCGCGCGATTCATCGGATCCTTGCCCGCGGCTCTCAAGGCCGCGAGCGCTCGGGGCCCCGATTCCGCGAATCGAGCCGTGACGGACAGTTTCACATTTACGAGACAGCAGTCGCAGTATTGGCGGTCGGCGGCGGGCGTCGGCGAGCCGCACTCCGCGCAAAGGCTCGCGATCGTCGGTGCATCGAGCGTGAGATTCTGCCTCTTCGGCCGGCGCCGAACGCCATCACGCCCGGCACTCCGATTGGACTGACTCAGCAGAGTCGGCACTCGTTGGCTCTTGCGAGACCGCGCTCCTGCGGCTAGCGCGCCGGTCAATGGCGCCCAGCTTGGAGCGGCAGTCGCCAGTCGGCGCGCGACATCCTCCACGACCGGCCCGACGAGGTCCGTAAACGTTCGCGAATGCTCCGCCAGGGCCACCGGAAGTGGCGGCATCAATCGGCAGTCGCCCGTGCGGGTCTCGAAGAACTCTCGCGCTGCGAAAACTCGCGATTGGAGAAGCTGCAGCACAAAGCGGTCCGCCTCTGGTCGGACTGCCTCCATCACGTCGAGCGCCAGCGAGTCCCTCGACAGCTGGTCGGCATGGAGGAACCCAAGCCCTGGGTCGAGGCCGAGCGTGAGGATGGCGATGCTGCACTCGGCTTCGAGCAGTGCGTACAGATAGTTCAACAGCGCGTTGCCGGGATTCGTTGCCCGCCTCGGCGAGTTGGTCAACGGCGACGATCGGTTGCCGAACGTCTTCCAATGCTCGGGGAGGCGCGGCTCGTCGCGACGCGCGAAGCGGAGCTCGATCGGCGCCCAGGTCGCCCAATAGGCCCGCGCAGCCATCGACTCCGCCAGTCGGAGCTCTTCTGGCGATTCGATTGAATCGAGCGCGCTCGCCGTCGCCTCAATGGCACCGACGATTCCGTGATTCACCGGCACTTCTCCGCTCAGGACCCGCGCCTGGCCCTCGAGCTTCTGCCTGATCAGGTCTCGTGCGATTTGCATCCCGACGCCGTTGAAGGGGGCCAGCGCTTGCGCTCGCCTAAGGGCCGCGTCGTTCCGGCCGGCGGGCGCCGTAGTGACGACCACAGTCCCATCCGCGTCGATCTGGACGAAGGCCGCGCCGACATCATGAAGCCACCGCATCGCGTCCAGCGAAACCGTGCCAGTGTGCCCCAGAATCACCAGCCGCTTGAGCCGGGATGTCGCGCGGTGGAACCGAATGGCCTCTCGCTCGCGCGGCGGGCCGTGCACGATCGTTAACTGACCGCGCTCGATCGAGATGCGCAGGCCGTAGCCGGAGGCGACGAAGAGACCGTCCCGCAGGGTGATTTGGGTCAGCTCTGCTGTCATGTGTCTCCGCCTCCCTGCATGAGCCTGAAGCGGTGCACCTCCCGCACAACGATTCGGGCCAATCCCAGGGGCGATTCGAGGAATGCGGTTTCCATCAGCTCTCGACTCACCGGGGTGTCCTGCAGCTTCCGGAACGCCGTGATGAACCGAAGTAGCAGCTCCTCATCGACCAGGGTGACCGTCACTGTGACCTTGTCGAAAGTGAGATCCGTCAAGAACTCCAGCTGAGGGGCGAACGTTGGGTCGTCGGGCGACAACCCCGCGTCGAGCAGCAATTGGCGCCGGTCCGCCCGCGAGCCTTCCCCGTCGAGAACCGATTGGTAGGCAGCCGGTAACGATCGGTCCGAGTCACTCAGCAGTGAGTTGGTCATGACTTCGTCTTGGAACTGCTCGTCCTGGCGGAGGAAGCGCTGTAAAGACGCCCGCACGTCCGCGAGCCGGGCGTCCATCTCAGGTGCGAACGGCCAGAGCGCCAACCGAAGGGCGTCGTACGAGATCCGGGCGGCCTTCCAGTAGCTGAGCCAAGCGACTGCGTGGCCTGCGTCCGCGGACCACGTTTGGCCCTTCCCGGCCCCCTTCCCAGTAGGCCCACCTTCGGTCGGCCCGGGCAGGAACCGCCATCGTCTCCAGCGCTTCAGCAGGTCACGAGAGAGGCGGAACCCGTTCATGCGTGCGATCTCGAGGAGGTCGTCACGACGAAGCTCGGTCGCGACGGCGTATCGATACTCGCCCGACTGTTGAAAGCCAGCCGCGAGGTTGGGCAGGGAGGGGCGGCGCGGCCAGGCGAGGAAGTCCGGCATATGCGAATAATAGGGGGGAAATCACGGCGCAGCTATCGAGCTATCGCGCTAGGTTCCCAGTATCTGAATAAGTGGGAAATATATGCATGTGCCACTGGGTACGCTCTGACTCCTCAGTTCGCCGAGTGAGGAGGAGCCCGGAATGCCCAAGCAGAGGAATGGAATCTACATCTCGAGCCCGGATGACGGTCTTCGATGGGAGCTCCGCAGGGCTGCCCTCGAGGAACGCGTCACCGTTCAGGCGCTCGTCACGCGCGTCTTGACTGACCTGCCCCCGGTATTCATACCACCTGGAGAGTTAGTGTTTCGTCCCTGAGCAGCGGTGCCCCA
>JAQBZW010000009.1 GCA_027622315.1 Chloroflexota bacterium
CGCCACGCTGCTCGAGCTCGCCGTGCTCGCCGGCAACCAGGAAGCCGCGAGCGACGCGCTGGCGGACACGCTCGCCGCGGTGAACGAGCGCTGGGAGCCGGAGACGACGATTCGCAACGTCCGACTGATCCGCGAGGCGCGCGAGGCCCGCGGCGAACCGGCGGCCTGGCTCAGCGAGGTCGAGAGCGCGCTGACCGCAGCGGCGCAGGCCCAGCCGGCCGGCTAAAAGGTCGCGATCGGGTTCACCGGCGAGCCCGTGCCGCCGAGCACCACGAGCGGCGCGACGGTGAGCATGAACTCGTAGCGCCCGAGCTCGGCGCACGTCGCGGCGAGCCGCTCGAAGTTCGCGTTGTCGAGCAGCGGCAGGCCCATGTGCGGGATCGCGACCTCGTGGACGGGGATACGCGCCGGCAGCCCATGGCCGCCGGCCTCCTGCAGGTCCCACCCGAGCAGTGCCGCGTCGTGCGCATGCAGGTACTCGAGCACGGACGAGCCAACCCCCGGTGTCGTGGGCGGGAAGCTGAACTCGAAGTCGGGGTTTGCCGCCCAGAAGGGATCCGAGCCCGAGCGGATCAATACGGCGTCCCCCGGCTGCGGTGTGATGCCCTGCGCCTGCGCCCAGTCCTCGAGATCCCAACCCTCGACGGGCGCGCCGACCTCCACGTGGGTGCTACCGCGCATGCGGGGAATGTCGAAGAGCACACCGCGCGTGACGATGCCGTCGCGCCAGTAATCCACGGAATTCGTGCCGGCGCCCGTCTCTGTGACCAGCGACGATGGCCGGCCGTTGTACAGCTCTCCATGCTCGCCCGTGAAGATGTGGCAGAGCGCGTCGATGTGCGTGTTGACGAAGCCGTGGTACGAAACCCCGATGTAGTCACCGCAGCCGGTCGCTCCCAGGCGCATCTGGTGGTCGGCCGGACTGCCGTTCCGGCGCTCGTCAGGGACCACTGCCCGCGTGGCGAGCGGGTTGGCACATGACACGCTGCGGCCCTCGCGCACGAGCGCGGATGCGGCGCGGCGTGTCTCCGCCGTGATGTGGTTCAGGGTCCCGAGCTGATCGTCGGTGCCCCAGCGATTCCAGTTGCTGAAGCGCACCTTGTACTCCGAGTACTGCTCGGGTGTGGGTGGCGTGCGGCTGCTCAGGGACATGGTGACCTCCTCAGTGCGGTCGCGGATGATAACAGGCCGAGAAGCGGAATCTGCTTGAGCTGGTGACCATTAGACGCTCGCGATGTAACGTTTGTGACACAGAGCACGAACACTCTCGGCGAACCGGCGCCACAGGTACTGAAAGGTGGATTCACTTGGTACGGACGATGAAACTGACGCTGGCACTGGGCATGGTCGGCCTGAGCGCGATGCTCCTCGCCTGCTCCTCGAGCGACTCCGAGTCGCCCGCGGCGACCGGCACCACGGCGGCGGCAACGCCGGCTGCAGCTGCGAGCCCGGTCGAAGCGACGCTGACGGATTTCGCCATCGCGCTTTCGAAGGACAGCGCCCCCGCCGGCCTGGTGACGTTCGCGGCGAAGAACGACGGCGCGACTCCGCACGAGCTGGTGGTCATCAAGAGCGACCTCGCACCCGACGCGCTGCCCGTCGCTGACGGCAAGGTGGACGAGGCCGCCATGGACTTCATCGGCGAGATCGAGGAGTTCCCGGTGGGCGAGTCGCAGACCGGGGCATTCGAACTCGACGCGGGCAAGTACATCCTGATCTGCAACGTCGCCGGGCACTACCAGCTCGGCATGCACGCTGCATTCACCGTCGAATAGCAGTACCCGCCGCCGCAGGATCAGAACGGGCCCCCGGAAACGGGGGCCCTTCTTGTTGGGCGTGCCGGGGCAGCGGAACGGCGCTCAGCGAGGACGTGCCTCGTCGCCGAGCGTTCCGGGTTCGTAGTAGACGTTGCCTTCCACAGCCGGCGGCCGGTGCGTCTGCTCGGCCGGCGGCACGTGCCCGGGGTGATCGTGTGCGTATTCGTATCCGCGGCCGTAGCCGAGCTGGCGCATGAGCCCGGTCGCGGCGTTGCGCAGGTGCAGCGGCACCGCGTCGTTCGGCGTGCGGCGCGCGTCTTCGACCGCGCGCTCGTAGGCGGCATACGCGGAGTTCGACTTCGGCGCGCGCGCCAGGTAGACGGTGGTCTCGGCGAGCGGCAGCCGGCCCTCGGGCATGCCGAGAAAGTGCACCGCCTGCTGACAGGCGACCGCGAGCGGGAGCGCGCTCGGATCTGCGAGGCCCACGTCCTCGGCGGCGAGGATCACGAGCCGCCGCGCGACGAAGAGCGGGTCCTCGCCCGCCTCGAGCATGCGCGCCAGCCAGTAGAGCGCGCCGTCCGGATCCGAGTCACGCAGCGTCTTGATGAAGGCCGAGATCGTGTCGTAGTGGGCGTCACCCTCGCGGTCGTAGAGCAACGTGCGGTGCTGCGCCGACTGCTCGATCAGCTCACGCGTGAGCGTGCGCACGCCACGAGCGTCGCGCTCGGCCACTCCCGCCGCCACTTCCACGAGGTTGAGCGCGGCCCGCGCATCGCCGGCAGCGAGCAGCGCCAGCGCATGCAACGTGTCGTCGTCGATCTCGACGGGCTCGCGGCCGAGGCCACGCTCGTCGTCCGTGAGCGCGGTACGAATGATGTGCTCGATGTCCTCCGGCGGCAGCAACTCCAGCCGGAACACGCGCGAGCGTGAGAGCAGCGGCGCCACGACGTAGAACGACGGGTTCTCGGTCGTGGCGCCGATGAACACGATCGTGCCGGCCTCCACGTACGGCAGGAGCGCGTCCTGTTGGGCGCGGTTGAAGCGGTGGAGCTCGTCGACGAAGAGGATCGTGCGCCGGCCCGAGACACGCTCTCGCTCTTTCGCCTCGGCGACCGCCTTGCGGATGTCGGCGACGCCCGAGTTCACGGCGGAGATCTCGGAGAAGTAGCGCTCCGTATGACCCGCGACGATCGACGCGAGGGTGGTCTTCCCGGAGCCCGGCGGCCCCCACAGCACAATCGACGTCAGCTCGTCCCGCTCGATCATGCGCCGCAGCGGCTTGCCTTCGCCGATCACAGCCTCCTGGCCGACGAAAGCGTCGAGCGAGCGCGGGCGCATGCGCGCGGCGAGCGGCGCGTTCGCCCCCGCTTCCCTCGGCGCGCCCGCGCCGCGCGGCTCAGCCGACGAAAAGAGACCGGACTGGACGCCGGGCGGCAGGTCACTCGATCGCCTGGAGGACATGGCCGCGAGTGTAGGCGGTGGGGGATCGTCCGGTTATCGTGAGTGCGGGTCGACAACCGGACGCACCGGAGGAGAATGCACCATGGCAGCCACGCTGCAGCAGCTCGACGTCACCATCCTCACGAAGAACGTGCCACGCGCCGCCGAGTGGTACCAGCGCATGCTCGGGCTGAAAGCAGAGATGGCCGTCCCCGACAAGAAGAAGCCGTCGTGGGTTCGCCTCAAGGCCTCGCCCACCGGTCCGGCAGTCATGATCGGTGACGGCGCTGACCCATTCACGGGCAAGAAGGCCACGAAGACGACGCTCGAAGCCGTCGCCGCGCGCAAGGCGCCGAAGGTGATCAGCTTCTACTTCACCGTCGACGCGGACATCGACAAGCTCTACAGCTCGGTGAAGCGCAAGGGCGCGAAGATCACGCAGGAGCTGACACAGCAGCCCTACGGCATGACGGACTTCGAGATGCAGGACCCCGACGGTTACGTCGTGGGCATCGGGATGGTCACCGCCGGCTAGCCGCTCCGACGCCACGCCCCGGACTGAACGAAAGCGCCCTGCACCCGCGGGGCGCTCTGTGCGTCCGGTGTCTGTGCCCTCGGGCAGATGCGCGAGTTGACGTCAGGCACGCGACGAACGTACTGACGCACGGAGCTTCCGCGCAGGCTGCAGGGAGTGGGAAGAACGATGACGAGGCGATGGTGGGGGTTGGCGGTGCTGGTCGCGTTGATGGCCGGTCGGAATCTGCACCGACGGTGTGCTCCACTGGCGATCTGCCGAGTACGTACGACTTCGTCATGGACGCCCTCGAGCCGGATCCTGCTGAGCCGGACCATCTGATCTACACAGGCCACAGCGTGATCCGGCGCGTCCACGGCGGCGCAGTGCTCTACGGGACGGACAGCGGTGTGATGGACATCACCGCGCCGTTCGCCGCGCCGTTCGTCACGACCGTGAATATCGTCGACGGGACGAAGCAATACGCAGGCGCAACGCGGCAGATCGTCGCCACCGGGACCCTGAGCCTGATCACGGGAGACGCCGTGGGGGCCTACACCGGCACGATCGACAAACACGCCGCGCGGTGACACCCCGGGACGCGTCGGCCGCCCGCTTCGCCTACGGCCGTGGGTCGAGCGTGAGCTCGAACTCGAGCTCGTCGCGGATCGGAATGTCGTCGTCGCCGAGCAGTGGGATCTCGGGCTTGAGCGTCGCGCGCGCGGCGTCGACGGCGCCGCGGTGGAGCGCGACGAGGCGCCAGCCGCGGCGCTGATAGAAGCGAATCGCCGCGGCGTTGTCGTTCGTGGTCACCAGCCACGCGCGGCGGCAGCCCGCGGCGCGCGCCGCGTCCACCACCGCCTCGAGCAGCTGCGTGCCCCCGCTGATGCCTTCGCGCATGGATTCGATCGTCACGACCTCGCACTCGTGATCGGCAACGCGATAGGTGGCGACGCCGGCGAGCGTGCCGTCTTCGATTGCCGCGAAGCCGGGCAGCGCCCCGAGCTCGTGCAGCTGGCCACGCGAGGCGACGCGTGCCGAGCCCCATCGCTCCACCCAGCTCTCACGCGCCAGCGCGCGCCAGCGGTCGTCGAGCGGAACGATCTCCATGGCGTGCTCTCCCGGGGCGCCCGGCGCCAGATGCGACTCGCGATCGAACGGCGCCCGGCGCTCTCGCGCGAGCGCGAGCAGCTCGGCGGCCGTATCGGCCGCCCGCCGGGCCAGCGCATCCGGGTACGCGAACCGCTCGCGATGCTCGAGGAACTCGTCGTGATCCACGATCGACGCGCCACCGGTGCGGCGCACGAGCACATCGAGATCCAGGTCAACCCAGCGCACCGTCTCGCCGTCGAACGCGGCCGGAAGCGAGACGTTCGCGTAGGACTCGATCGAGGCACGCGGGCCCGTCCAGTGATTGTGGTAGCAGTTGTACCAGCGGTCGCCATCCGTGAAGAACAGCGCGGTGAACGCGACTCGCGTCGGGAACACGCCGCGATAGCTCGTCATCGTCGTGCCGACGGGAACGTACAGCCGCAGCAGCGATCGGTCGTGATCGACGAACCGCGCCTCATAGTCGTAGTGCGGCGAGCCGTCGTACTTCGTGGAGAGCACGCGCACGCTGCGGTCCGGGACGTCGGATGCCATGCGGCGATTCTAGGCGGCGTGCCGGGGAGCAGCGGCATCCGCCCGCCGGTGGGGTCGGGCCGCCCCCGGACGCATCCGCCCCGCCGATGACGACCGGCGACGCGCGGTACCATGGAGCGCGTTGACGTCACTCGTCCGGTCGGCTGAGGGGACCCCGCATACGTGACCACCGCGATACGCACGGACTACGAAATCGTCGTCGGGGTCGAGGTGCACTGCCAGCTCAAGACACGCTCGAAGATGTTCTGCTCATGCGAACGCGACTATTTCGACACCCCGCCCAACACGCACGTCTGCCCGGTCTGCCTGGGCGCGCCTGGCGTCCTGCCCGTGATCAACCGCCAGGCCGTGCGCTTGACGATCCTCACCGGCCTCGCCATGGGCTGCGAGATTCCCGCCGAGTCGAAGTTCGACCGCAAGAACTATCCGTACCCGGACCTCGTGAAGGGCTACCAGATCTCGCAGTTTGACCAGCCGCTCTGCATGGGCGGCATAGTCGAGATTGAACTCGACGGCGTCACGAAGACGATCCGGCTCGAGCGCATCCACCTCGAAGAGGACACCGCGCGGCTGCTGCATCGCGACGACGGCGCCGAGCCCTACTCCCTGCTCGACGTGAACCGCTCGGGTGTGCCGCTGATGGAGATGGTGTCGCAGCCGGACCTGCGCTCCGGCGCCGAGACGGCCGCCTTCCTGCGCAAGCTGCGCCAGACGCTCCGCTACCTGGACGTCTCCGACGCCGACATGGACAAGGGCTCGTTCCGCTTCGACGTGAACATCTCTCTGCGCCCCGTCGGGCAGGAGACGCTGGGCACGAAGGTCGAGCTGAAGAACATGAACTCGTTCCGCTCCGCTCAGCGCGCGGTGGAGTTCGAAGTCGAGCGCCAGACGGCGATCCTCGATTCGGGCGGCCGTGTCGTCCAGGAGACACGCGGCTATGTCGACGCGACCGGCGAGACCGCTTCGCAGCGGTCGAAGGAAGAAGCGCACGACTATCGCTACTTCCCGGAGCCGGACCTGCCGCCGCTACGGATCGCGCGCGAAGAGGTGGCGGCGCTGCGCGCCACGCTGCCCGAGCTCCCGGACGCGAAGCGCGCCCGTTTCCAGCAGAAGTACGGCCTGACGCCCGACGAGGCGGCGGCGCTCGCGGAGACGCGGGAGCGGGCGGACGCGTTCGAGCAGGCCGTTCGCCTCGTCGGGGATGCCGCTCGCGGGCGCGCCGTCGCGCACTGGTTCATGGGCGACGTGGCGCGGCTGCTGCACGCCGGCGAGGGCGAGGTCGAGCTCAGCGACAGCCGGCTCACGCCGGGCCACATCGCCGAACTCGTACGGCTCGTCGAGGACCGCACGGTCACGGCGAACACCGCCAAGGAGGTGCTGGAGGCGGCCTTCGAGAGTGGCGAGATGCCCTCCGCGATCGTCGAGGCGCGCGGACTGCGCCAGGTGAACGACGCGGGCGCAATCGACGACGTGGCGCGCAGGGTGATCGAGGCGAACGCCAAGGCGGTGGACGACTACCGCGGCGGCAAGGACAGCGCGATCAAGTTCCTCGTGGGTCAGGTGATGCGCGAGATGCGCGGGCGCGCGAACCCGCAGAGCGCGACGGACGCCCTGCGTGCGCACCTGGACGGCGACGCGTGAGCACGGAGCGATCCCGCCGCGCGGCGGAGACGGCCGCCCCGCCCGTGCGCGCGGACGCGTCGACCGCCTGGCAGCCCGGCGACGCCGTAGCGCTGCGCTACATCACGCGCGACGGCAAGCCGGGCATGAGCTGGCCGTATCGCGTGGTGGAGGATCGCGGCGACCGCGTGGCGCTCTTCATCCCGCGCGGCGCCATCTACAAGCAGTGGGGCCGATCCGAGACCGGCGACCGTACGCTCGTGGACGCGACGTGGCGCCACGACGTGTTGCGACTGATGTTCGCGGACCGGCAGCACTCGATCTGGTTGTTCTGGCGCCGCGACGAAGACGGCGACGACGAGCGCCGCTTCACCTCGTACTACATCAACATGGAGGAGCCCTTCCGGCGCACGGAGATCGGCTTCGACACGAACGATCACGTGCTCGACGTGGTTGTCACGCCCGATCTCGCCTGGCAATGGAAGGACGCTGAGCAACTCGACGAGCGCGTGCGCGCCGGCGCTCTCCCCGCCGCCTTCGCCGCGGAGGTGCGCGCCGAGGGTGAGCGCGCGATTGCCGCGCTCGAGCGCGGCGACTCCCCCTTCAGCGATGGTTGGGAGCAGTGGACGCCGGACCCCTCGTGGTCGACGCCGGAGCTGCCGGCCGGCTGGGACACGCTGCCGGCGACGCTGTGGGAGCGGCGCCTGTGGGCGTACGGGGATGTCGCACGGTGACCGCCGCAACGCCTGCTCCGGGCTCCGCTCCCCGCCTGGAAGGTTGACCATAATTGAAGCCCCCTCGTATACCGATCGCAGGCGGGCGGCATGTGAGGTCGCTCTTGAGTCGTACTGATCTCAGCAAGTGGCTCTACTTCGGACTGCACATCAAGCGCTGGCTCGCGCTGCTGCTGATCAGCATCGCGATCATGGGCCTGGGTTTCGCGTACCTGCTACGTGAGGCGTACGCCGTCTATGCGTTCCCGTCCTGGGCGTCCGAGGTCACGCTGCAGTTCATGCCGCGCTGGGCGCGCGGTCTGCTGTTCCTCTCGATTGCGTCCAGTCTCGGCGTCTTCTCCGCGTGGCGGCTCAATCGCTCGCTCGCCGAGGCGGTCGCGCCACAGGCGCGTGGCGGCGCGCTGCTCGACATGGTTTACGCGCGACGTACGCAGGAGCGCGGACCGCGGATCGTGGCGATCGGCGGCGGCACGGGCCTCTCCACGATGCTTCGTGGCATCAAGCGTTACACGAGCAACGTCACGGCGATCGTCACCGTCGCCGATGACGGCGGATCGAGCGGCCGCCTGCGGCGCGATCTGCAGGTGATCCCGCCCGGCGACATCCGTGCGTGCATCGCCGCGCTCGCCGACGCCGAACCGCTCGTCACGGAGCTCTTCCAGTACCGCTTCAACGAGACCTCCGGCGACGGGATCGCCGGTCATTCGTTCGGCAACCTCTTCATCGCCGCAATGGCCGGCGTCACCGGCTCCATGGAGGCGGCGATCGCCGAGACCTCGCGTGTGCTGGCCGTACGCGGGCGCATCGTCCCGTCGACGATGGAAGACATCGTGCTCTCCGCGAAGATGCCGGACGGCTCGACCGTACGCGGCGAATCCCGGCTGCCGGCGAGCGGGGTCCCGCCGCTGGCGGTCATGATCGAACCTCGCAACGCCGCCGCTCACCCCGCGGCGGTGCACGCGATCGCCGAAGCGGAGCTGATCGTCATTGGCCCGGGCAGCCTCTACACGTCGGTGCTGCCCAATCTCCTGGTCCCGGGCATCGGGCAGGCCCTGCGTGATTCACGGGCCTTCAAGGTCTACATCAGCAATGTGGCCACCCAGCGCGGCGAGACGAACGGCTACAGCGCCGCCGATCACTACGCGGCACTGCTCCGTCACCTCGGCGCGAATTGGCTCGCCGACGTGATCCTCGCGAATACCAACCTCCCGTCCGAACCGTTCCCCGAGCCATGGGGCGCCGAGCCCGTGTCCGCGCCCGGGGACGCCGATTACGCCGGCGCGCGCCTTGTGCTGGCGGATCTCGTCGATCCGGAACGGCGGCTTCGCCACGACAGCGAAAAGCTCGCGAGCGCAGTCATGCGGCTCTATTTCGAGCGTGATCTGCGGCAACGAGTGGGCGAGGCTGCGCTCGCTCGCTAGCGCCCGGCCCTCGCCGCGGACTCCGATTGCTCCCGACCCGAGCAGGCTCTAGCCTCGACGAACGATGCAACTTCGCGACTTCCTCGCCTTCGCCCAGATCCTGATCTCGTCACTGCTGATCGTGCTCGTACTCATGCAGGTCCGTGGCACCGGGTTCGGCGCCGCGCTCGGCGGGCAGGACTACAGCTTCCGTACGCGCCGCGGCATGCAGCGATCGCTCCACCGCGTCACGATCGCAATCGTCGCCATCTTCCTCGCGATCTCAGCCTGGAGCGTCGCCGCCTCGTAGCGGCACGCGGCACGCGACGAGTCGCCGGTGCCGCGAACCGCCCTCTCCCTCTTCTACGCAGTCCTGCTCGCGGGCGGTGTGGCCGCGCTCGTTGCCGGCTGGCTCTTCTTCGGCGCTGCGGGAAACAACGCATCCAGCCGTTATGTCGAAGCGGTGATCGGCCGGCCCGGGCCCGTGAACCCCCTGCTCGCGCGCGACGACGTCGCCAACGACCTCGTCGCCATGACCTTCAGTGGGCTCATGCGCATCACCGGCGACGGCACCGCGGCGCCGGATCTCGCCGAGCGCTGGGACGTGACGCCGGACGGCCTCACGTACACGTTCGTGCTGCGCAACGACGCGATCTGGCACGACGGCCACCGCGTGAGCGCCGACGACGTTGCGTTCACGGTCGACCAGTTGCAGGCGCCCGCCTTCGCCGGCCCGCCGGAGCGAGCCGCGCCGTGGAGCGGCGTTGAGGTCTTCGTGGCGGATGACCGCACGGTCCTCTTCCACCTCCCGCAGCCGTCCGCGGACTTCCTCGTGCAAGCCGCGGTGCCTCTGCTCCCCGCCCACCTGCTGGGAGACGTCACGGCCGCCGGGCTCGCGCACGCGCCCTTCAACCAGGCACCCGTGGGTACCGGCCCGTACCGGCTGACCGAACTGGATGGGGATCACGCCCGCCTCGTGGCGAACACACGCTTCTACCGCGGCGCACCGGCAGTGCGGGAAATCGAGCTGCGCTTCATGCCGGACCGCGACGCACAGCTCGCGGCCCTCCGTGCCGGTGAGGCGAACGCGGCGCTGCTCGACGATCACCCGAACGCCGCCGACCGCGCGGCGCTCGCCGCTCGCACCGACCTGACGGCGATCACCCTCATGCGCAGCGCATTCGTGGTGCTGTACGCGAACAACCAGGCCGCGCCGCTGAACGACGCGCGCTTGCGGCGCTCGCTGCTGGCATCGATCGACCGGGCGGCGCTGTTTGCCGGGAGTGGCGCCAGCGGACGCGTCGGCGACGGCGTGATCGTGCCCGGATCCTGGGCGTACCAGCCGGGAGCGTCGACTCTCGATAGCGCGACCGTCGAAGGACTCTGGCTCGCGAGCGGCTGGGAGCGCCGCGCCGACGGCGCGCGCACCCGCGAGGGCCAGCCGCTGACACTGGAGCTGATTACGAACAGCGACCCCGACCGCGAAGCGCTCGCGTACGCGATCGCCGATCAGCTCGCAGCGTGGGGCGTCGTGATCGACGTGGTCTCAGAACCGGCGGGGCAGCTCGTCCAGCGCCGCCTCGGCCCGCGCGATTATCAACTCGCGCTCTTCGGCTGGGAGGTCTCGGCCGACCCCGATCCGTACGGCGGCTGGCACTCGTCGCAGATCAGCGCGCAGGGGCGCAACATCGCGGGCTTCCACGCGCCCGCGGCGGACGCGGCGCTCGAAGTCGGCCGCACCACCCTGGACGGCGCCGAGCGCCGCGCGCTCTACGCACTGTTCAACGCGATCTTCCGCGAGCAGGCTGCCAGCCTTGTGCTCTTCTACCCCGGGCGTGTGTACGTCTTCCCGCGCACCATGCACGGTGTCGTCGACGGTCTGCTCTTCACACCCGCGAGCCGCTTCCGTGACGTGGAGCACTGGCGGTTCGACTCGCGCTGAGCGCGAACGCCCGCCGGCGCACCGCTCGCTCCGCTCGCGCTCGGCCTGCCGACGTGGGACGAGCGCGGGAGGCGCACCTGCACTCGTCCGGTCGCCGTCGTACGCTGCCGCGCGTGCCGACGCGGCACCCGGACCGCCGCTCGGAAGGAGCCAGCGCTGACCGCCCCGCCCGATCACGACAACGCGCCCGAGATCCTCGTACACGACGCCGATGGCATCCGCACGCTGACGCTGAACCGGCCGGACCGGCTAAACGCACTCACGCTCAGCATGCGTGCGGCGATCGCCGAAGCCGTTACGGCGTTCGATCGCCACGACGACCTGCGGGTGCTCGTGGTCACCGGGGCCGGACGTGGCTTCTGCTCCGGCGCCGACCTCTCCGGCCAGGGCGAGGTAGAGAAGCACGGCCCGAAGCAATGGGCGCGCCATCGCTTCTGGTGGCATCGCCCGCTCGACGAAACCGAGAAACCGACGATCTGCGCGCTCAACGGCGTGGCTGCCGGAGCGGGGCTCGGACTCGCGCTCTCCTGCGATGTGATCGTCGCCTCGGACGCCGCCACGATCGCGCCGGCCTTCGCACGCCTCGGCCTCAGCCCCGACAACGGCGTGGGCCAGCGGTTGGTGCGACGCACCGGCTACGCGCAGGCGCTCAAGCTCCTGCTGCTCGCGCGCACGCTCCCTGCGGGCGAGGCGCTCGCGCTCGGCATCGTCGACGACGTCGTCCCGGCCGCGGAGTTCGCGCACGCCGTGAGCGAGCTCGCCCTCGGCTTCGCGGCGGTGCCGATGGTGACGGCGATGCTCACCAAACGGTTGCTGCGCGACGCGCCGTCGCTCCCGCGCGACGTGGAGCTCGCGTACGAGGAGCTCCTGCTCCAGTTCGCGTCCGCCTCACCCGATGCCGCCGCCGCGCGAGAGGCGTACGCAGAACGCCGCCGGCGGCCCTCAACAGACTCATGACGCACGTGCGCCCACCGCGCCCCACTGATAACGGTCCGCGACCATGACCGACGCGCTCCCGCTCTCTGACTACCGGGTGATCGACCTCACGGGCGAGTACGGGATCCTCGGCCCGCGCATCATGGCCGGACTCGGCGCCGACGTGATTCGCATCGAGCCGCCCGGCGGCGATCCATTGCGGACGCGACCGCCGCTGATCGCACCCGCGAGCGAGGTGGACGCAGCGGTCGGCACGTACTGGCTGCAAATGAACGGCGGCAAGCGCAGCGTCGTGCTCGACCTCGCCGCCGCGGAAGGGCGCGATCGGTTGTGGACGCTGCTCGAGAGCGCCGATCTGCTCGTCGAGTCGGGCCGGCGTGCGCAGCTCGAAGGCGGCGGTTTCGGATGGGACGCGCTCTCCGCGCGCTGCCCGGAGCTCGTCTACACGACGATCTCCCCGTTCGGGCTCGAGGGTCCGCGCGCCGAGTGGCTCGGGGGGGATCTGGTAACACTCGCGGCGGGAGGGCTCCTCTACCTCTGCGGCGATCCCGACCGCGCGCCGCTGCGCGTGGGCGTGGAGCAGGCGTCCGCGCACGCGGGACTGCAGGCGCTCGTCGGCTCGCTGATCGCACTGCGCGCGCGCCGCGCCGGCGCGCCCGGCCAGCGGGTCGACATATCCATGCAGGAGGCGATCACGCTCACGCTGGGCAACTCGCAGGCGGTCTACGCACTCGACGGCGTGATCAGCCGACGGGCGGGCGGCGGCAGGGCGTCCGGCGAAACCGGGGCTCGCCTGGTCTGGCCTTGCCGCGACGGCTACGTCGCGTGGGCGCGCATTCCGGCGACCATGCCCATGCTCCACCGCTGGATGGTCGACGAGGGCTACGAGCCCGGCTTCGACGCCGAGCTCTGGGCACGACGACCCAACGCCGGACCCAACGTGCCACCGCCTGATGAGGTGCAGGCGATGGAGGCCCGCGTCGAGGGCTTCTTCCGCGGCTTCGACAAGATGTACCTGTACGAAGAGGGCCAGCGTCGGGGCGCGATGATGTGCCCGGTTTCGAGCATTCCGGATCTGCTCGCGAACCGACAGCTCGTCGACCGAAAGTTCTTCCAGTCCGTCGACCACGTGGAACTCGGCCGCGCCTTCACCTCGCCGGGCGCCCCGTTCCGCATGTCCGCGTCACCATGGCTCGTAGGCCGCGCGCCGGCGCTCGGCGAGCACACGCGCGAGGTGTTCGACGCGCCCACGCGACGGCCGAGGCGCGCCGCCACACAGAAGCCCGGCAGCGCGCCCGACGCGCGCGCGATCTTCGCCGGCCTGCGCGTGGTCGACTTCTCGTGGGTCGGCGTGGGTCCCCTGGCCACGCAGGTGCTCGCGCTCTTCGGCGCCGAAGTCATTCGCGTCGAGTCCGCCACCCGGCTCGACACGTTCCGCAACGGTCAGCCGCTCGCGCCCGGGGACGGGCCGAACCGCAGCGCGTACTGGGCGAACGTGAATCGGGACAAGCTCGGGATCACGCTCAACCTCCGCAACGAGGGTGCCGCCGACCCGGTGCGCCGTCTCGTCGAACGTGCCGACATCGTGACCGAGAGCTTCAGTCCGGGCTTCATGCACGAGGTCGGCTTCGACTATGAAGCGATCCGTGCGATCAATCCGCGCGCGGTCATGATCTCGATGTCGATGGAGGGTCAGGGTGGCCCACACCTCGGCTTCAAGGGCTTTGGACTCGTGCTGCAGGCGACCGCCGGGATCACCGGGCTGACCGGCTGGCCGGATCGCCCGCCCGTCGGCACGGGCGTCGCGTACACGGACTGGTTCGCGACCCACCTCGCCGTGACGGCCATGATTTCGGCACTCGAGCACCGGGAGCGTACGGGCGACGGCCAGTACATCGACCTCTCACAGCTCGAGGCGATGACGTGGGGGCTGGACGACGCGATCCTGCGCTATGCGGCGACCGGGGAGGTGATGGCGGCCAACGGCAACCGTCACCCGCTCCACGCTCCGCACGGGGTCTTCCGCTGCGCCGGCGATGACCGCTGGTGTGCGATCACCGTGCTCGATGACAGCCAGTGGCATGCGCTGCGCGCGGCCATGGGCGACCCCGCATGGGCAGCCGACCCCGCGCTCGACGCGGTCGCCGGACGGCAGGCGCACGAAGACGAGATCGAAGCGCGCCTCGCGGCCTGGACGGCTGACCAGCAGCCGGACGCGCTCGCGACGCGACTGCAGTCCGCCGGCGTGCCGGCCTACGGCGTCGCCGACGCGCGCGACGTCCAGCACGATCCGCAACTGGCTGCTCGCGGTCACTTCTGGGAGATCGAGCATCCGGTGATCGGCCGCGCCACGTGGGATGCGCCGGCATACCGGTTGTCCGCCACGCCCGCATACCCACAGCGCCCGGCGCCTTTGCTCGGCGAGCACAACGAGCAGGTCTACCGCGAGCTGCTCGGCTACTCCGCCGATGAACTCGCGGAGCTCGTTGCCGCGGGCGTGCTGGAGTAGGACCTCCCTCCGCCGGGCCGGCGGTCTGCGGCGCAGCGGCGGTGAGCCCCGTCTGAATCTGCGACCTCCCGCTCCGTCGCCGAACGGCACGTCTACGTCGCCTCGAGTTACACATCGCGCGCCCGCGACTTACACCCTGCTCTGCACCTTTCGGTCGATGGCGAGATTCCTCGTCTGAGGGACCTTCGGTTTCGAGCCCGACACCCCTGCCGGGATGCGCAAATCGGAGGTTCCTGATGGCATCCACATACGAGTTGAAGCAGCACTCCGGGTTCGGGATTGGCTCGGTCGTCCGTGGAGCGGCGGGTGCTCTGCTCGTCGTATTGCTCGCCTTCGGCGGCGCGTTCGCGTACGACACGATGGTCAGCGCGCAAGGCGCCAACGTGACCCAGGCGACGACTGGCGGCGGTAGCAGCGGTCAGAACGACCCGACCGCACTTGCCGGCACCACCGCGAACGACGACCGCACCGGCACCGTGGCGTGCGGCTGCACGGGCGAGCGCGCGAGCGAAGCGACACCCGCCCCCGCGCCGCAGACAGAAACCCGGACGCTCACGGTCACGCGAGAAGTACAGGTGCCCGTCTACACGTCACCGACCGTGATCATCGTGCGCCCGGAGGCACCGACGAGCGGGACGCGGGCGGTCAACGAGGCCACTACGACCGCGACCCCCGCACCGGCCACCCAGACCACGACCGTCACGGTGAACACGCCGCCCGTGATCGTGCACTTGCCGCCGGTCTACGTGCAGTCGCCACTCGTCAGCTACTCGACGCGACCCGACTCCCCGCCGGCAACCGTCGTCGTGTCCACCAACGTCGTGACCACGACCTCCGCCGTCACGTCGAAGCAGGTTGGCACGGGGCCTTCCGCTCCTGGCGCGAAGGGCGACACGGGCGCGAAGGGCGACACGGGCGCGAAGGGCGACACGGGCGACACGGGCGACACGGGCGACATGGGCGACAAGGGCGACAAGGGCGACAAGGGCGACAAGGGCGACAAGGGCGACAAGGGCGACAAGGACGACAAGGACGACAAGGACGACAAGGACGACAAGGACGACAAGGACGACAAGGACGACAAATATCAGCAGAAGGCCGACGACGCACGGGAACGAGGGGACGACAAGAAGGCCGACAAGTACCAGGAGAAGGCCGACAAGCACGGCGATGAGAAGGGCCACGGCGACGACGACGACTAGAGCGGAGGACAGGACGAACGGAAAGAACCCAGAGCCTGAAGCTGCTCAGGCACCCAGCAACAGGGCAGGAACGAGAAGCGGGCCGCTCCGATCGCGACCCGCTTCTCGTTCCCGGAGGGAGGAGTTCCACTCTGCAACGGGAACGCGGCGCGCCCCTGGAGCGTCGTCCACCAACCACATCCGATCAGCCCGCGCCGCCCGAGCATCCACCGAGCCCGACTCCTCAGACACAGGCTCGCGGCGCGGACGTATCACCGCCGCGCCGGGTACGCGAGGTGTAGCCCCAGGGGGGACGGGGGGCGCCAGCTCAGGCGGCTCACCGTTCCACCCCTCTCCCTCGCCGCGCTCCCACCAGCGGCCCGCCGTCGTTCCCTCGCCTCCCGCACCCCCGGTCTACACATCGCCGGCGCCACGAATTGCACCCCGCGTGCACCTTTCGGTCGATGGCGAGATTCATCGTTTCGGGGACCTTCGATTGCGAGGCCGGCGCCACCGCCGGGGCCCGCAAATCGGAGGTTCACCATGGCGACGACGCAGACCCAGAACACTCGCCGAACGATCATCAACCGCCCGCTGGCCCGTCTGGCGGCGGCCGTCTCGCTCGCGGCCGCACTCGCGCTCACCTGCGGCCTGACTCGCGACGCGGACACGAGCGGATATGCCTTCCACGACGCGCGGCCGATTCTGACCAGCACGCGCGGCGAGGCCAGCGACACTGCCGCCGCGATTGCAGTGCTCCCCACCGCCAACGTCGCCGGCATCATCCGCAACAACACCATCCTAGCGACCGAGTCGGCGCGCACGTCGCTGCCACGGGACGCGCGGTCATCGCACGCCGGGCTCGCGCCACAGGCGCCGGCAGCCGACGACGTGCACTCGCGCATCCTGATCCTCGAGCAGACCGAGGAATTCGTGGACGCGCCGCAGGCGGGTTCCGACGTCGCCACTGTGGGAACGGACGGCGACCGGCAGATCACGGCCGGCTCCCAGGTCTTCACCGCGGACGCGACCGGCGGGGGCAACGCGGGCGTGCAGACCGCCAGCTCCACGACAAGCTCAACAAACGACGCGTCGCAGGCGAAAGTCCTTGCTGACGCAAGCCGAAGCACGACGAACAGCAGCTCACGGACCGCGGGCAGCCCTGAGAAGACCGAGAAGACCGACACGTCCGAGAAGGCCGACACGCCCGAGAAGACCGACACGTCCGAGAAGGCCGCCAAGCCCGAGAAGGCCGACAAGCCCGAGAAGGCCGACAAGCCCGAGAAGGCCGACACCTCCGTGAAGGCCGACAAGCCCGAGAAGGCCGACACCTCCGTGAAGGCCGAGAAGCCCGAGAAGCCCGAGAAGGCCGAGAAGGCCGAGAAGGCCGAGAAGGCCGAGGAGAGCGACAAGCACGAGAAGGCTCGAGGCAAGGGACAGTCCTTAGGGGTGGAATCCCCCGCGACCGACTGACGGGTCAGGTGCCCGTGATGGGCGAGAGAGGGGGTGCTGTGACGCACCCCCTCTCTCGTGTCGGTTCGGCGACGGATGACGCGTCGCCTCGCCGCCACGCCCGACCCGCGGCACTCGGATCCCGAACTTGCACCCCCGCCTGCACCTTTCGGTCGATGGCGAGATCTGCCCGTCGGGAGACCTTCTGGTTCGAGCCCGGCGTGTTCGCCGGGACGGAACTCGGAGGTCCGACATGGCAGCAACACAGACAGTCAGCGGGCGCACATCGATCCTCAGCCGCCGGCTGGCCCTGGCAGCGACGACGGGCGCGTTCATCGCCGCCACGGTCATCCTCGGCGGCCTCACCGGCCCCACTGGCACGACCGATGGACTGACGCCGCTCGCCCAGGCGTCTTACGACGCCGGAAGGGAAACGGGAGTCGCGGCGATCCCCGGCATCGTCTGGCACGCCGGCTACGTAACGCCGCCGGCACTTGATTTGCTGCTCAACCTCCCGCGGTGGGCTCCGGAGTCGCCGACGGCAGCTTCGACGGCACGCACGGCGGCAATCTCAACACCGGTCGCCGCGCCGTCAGTTGTGGCCACGCCCGCACCGCTGTCGCCGGCGACCGCGGCGGCGTCGGCGTCGGCGTCGGCGTCGCCGCCAGCGACGTCGGCACTCGTCCCGGCGGTGATTCGCGTGCAGTCACGAGTGCTGGTCCTCGCCCAGACGGAGCCATGGGCGGCCGGAACGTCGAACGTGGCGGATGCCTCCGGCGGCGACCGCGCGGGCGGGGTCGAGACAATCGACCTGAGCGGCGACATCTCGAGCGTCGAGCACCGCGATGGGGACGGCTGTGCCACGCAGACATCAGATTCGACCGATGGTTCCGCGCACGGTCATGTAGCCGCCGCCCGGGACGGAGAACCGTGTCCGGAATGACACAGACGGCCGGCGTGCGCGGTGCCGAAACGCGAGAGCGGCGATTCGATATGATGGAGTCCTTCGTGCGAATACCACTCCCCGCCCGCGACCGGTTGCCGCTCGCACCAACGCGGAACGCTCAGGGGGTTGTCTCCGTGGCAGACGAGACTCTCGGTGGCGGCGCCCACGCACTCGACGCAGACGCGCCGACGAACTTCGTCGGGCGCCGTGAAGAGCTCGCGCTGCTTAATCGCTTCCTGGTCGACGCGCTGGCCGGGCAACCGCGGGCAGTCCTCATCCAGGGCGATCCGGGGGTAGGGAAGACGCGGCTCGTCGAGGAGTTCCTCGGCACGGGTTTCATGCGCGCGTCGGGCGCACAGGTGCTCGTCGGGCGCTGCGACGCCGATCTGCGGACGCCTTACCTCCCGATCCGCCAGGCGATGAGCAGCCTGCTCGCCGATCCCGGCGCGGGCACCGTCGAGGCCACGCTGCGCACCCTGCTCGAATCAGGGCCCGCGCCGGCGAACACCGCGGAGTCCGGCGACCTCTACCTCACGGCGGCACAGTGCGTGATCGAAGCCAGCCGGGCACACACGCTTGTGCTCGTGATCGACGACTTGCATTGGGCGGACGAACCGACGATGGAGTTGCTCACGTATCTCGCCACGACGCTCGGGACGACGAGCCGATCCGAACCCGTGCACATTCTCCTGATCGCGACCCTGCGCGAAGGGCGCCGGGACCAGGCGACGCGCACCCTGCGGCGCCGGCTGGCGCGCATTCAGCGCGAGGGCATGACGCGGACGCTCGCGCTCGGCGGGCTGCGCGCCGCCGAGGCCCGCGCATTGCTCGGCGAACTGGGCGCCGCAATCCCAGACGGGCGACCGCTCTCCGCCGTGCTCGAAGCGTCACATGGGAATCCGCTCTTCCTGCGCGAGGTGGCGCGGGCGCAGGCCGGGGGGCCCGGCCGCGATCACACGTCGTCGCCCCGCGTCCCCGGCGACCTGGACGAAGCGATCGAGGGCTGGCTCGCCGAGCTGCCGACGGAGCTCCGCGAGTTACTCAGCATCGCGTCCGTGATCGGCGATCACTTCACTGCCGACGTGCTGCAGCACGTCACCGGCCACGCCTTCGCCGCCTTCGACGATGCGACCCATCGTGCGCGGGGGCGAGGGCGCGCGGCAGCGCAGCCCGCCGCGTCGAACGCGACGCGCTCGTTGCTCGACCAGGCCGTGGACGCAGGCCTGCTGGAAGAGCACGAAGCTACGTACCGCTTCGTACACCCATTCGTCCGCGAGAAGCTCGCCGCCGGGCACGTCACGCCCGAGCTGCGGAGACGCCGTCACCAGTGGGTCGCCGCGAGTCTGGACGCGATGAGCGACGGGGACGGCGTCGATCGCACCTCGGAGATCGCGCAACACCTGCTGCTCGCAGGCTCGTCAGCCGACGTCGCGCTCGTGAACCGAGTCGCCGAAGCGGCAGGCGACCGAGCGTGGGCGGTCTCCGCCTGGGCAGAAGCCGACGACTGTTTCGAGCTCGCGCTCGAAGCCGGTCAGGCCGACCATTCGCCCGATCGGCGCGCACAACTGCTCTCGAAAGCGGGACGAGCCGCCATCCGCCGCGGCCGGGTGGCGCGCGCGCTCGAGTGCTTTGGCGAAGCGCGCGGGCTGGCGGAAGCGGCCGGCGATGTGGATGGGGTGGGCCTTCTGCTTGCGCGGGAGACCGCCATCCACACGGAGTACGAGGCGGACGAGGACGGCCTGCGTGCGGCCTCCGATGCGCTGCAGGAGTACCTGCGGCGCGCGAAGCCCGCCCCCGACGTGCGCGCCCAGGTGCTGCAGTCGCGAGCGCACGCGCTCCGCGTCCTCGGCGAGCTCGACGGGGCGCGACGGGCCGCCCGCGAGGCGTGGAAGCTCGCCGAAGCGTCCGGCGACCCGACCGCTGCCACGCTCGCCGCCGACGCACTGGCGATCACGCATCTCACACGTCTCGAGCCGGCGGAAGCGCTTCGCTGGACTGAAATCAGCCAGCAGTGGGCGGGGCCGGGCGTCGACGCGATCTACCGCGCGTACCCGCCCAGCCGCCTTCCGCTGATCCTGTGGATGCAGGGCCAGCTCGAAGCCGCGTCCAACGCCGCAGAGCAGGGGCAGCAGGCGGTATTGGCCGCAAACGCCGGAGCGATCGAGTCAGTCCTATTCGCCTGCGGCGCCGGCGTCGCTGCCGCGCGGGGCGAATTCGAGGTGGCCGAGCGCTTCGGACGCGATGCGCTGCTTCTGGAGGACGCTTCTTCGTTCCGGTTGGGAGCCCATCTCGCCTCTCCGGTGCTCGCGTACGTACGCGCCGTGTCGGGCGACCGGTCGGGGGCGCGCGCGGCACTCAGCCGCTGGTCCCGCGGTGGCGGTCAGGCCGTCAACTGGGAGTACGAGGTGCTACTCGGCCTGGAGTCCGGTGACCTTGCGGGCGCGATCGCGCTGCGTGACGCCGAACGTACCCACGCGGATCACCGGTGGGGCGCCACGATGATGGATCTCGGCCACCTCGCCGCCGCGGCCGAGATTGCGATCACGCTCGGTGACAGCGAGCTCCGCGGCTATCACCTCGACACGATCACCGCGGTGCTCGAACGCGGCATCTATTGGCCCGGGGGCTGGCCCTCGTTCCTCCCCCGACTCCAGGGGTCACTCGCGCTCGCGCTCGGCGAGCTCGACCGCGCGGAAGCCTCGCTCACCAGTGCCCTCGCGCTCGCGGCCGCGCAGGGCGCGCTGCCGGAGCTCGCACGCACACATCTCGCGCTTGCCCACCTGCTGCTCGCGCGCGGCTCGACCGGTCAGCGCGCGCAGCTCGAAGCGCACCTTGCGGAAGCGATTCGCGGCTTCGCCGCGCTCGGGATGACGCCAGGCCTGAACCGCGCGATCGCCGTGGCGAAGGGCCTCTCCGCCGCGGTCCCGACGGTCGCCGCGCGGGCCCCCGGTCTACCGGGCGGTCTCACCGCGCGCCAGGTCGAGATCCTGCGCGCGATCAGCCACGGCAAGACGAACGGGGAGATCGCCGACGAGCTCGTGCTGAGCATCGCCACCGTGAAGCGGCACATCGCGAACATCTTCAACCGCCTCGGCCTCTCCAACCGCGCGGCCGCCGCGACCTACGCCGTGCAGCAGGGACTGGACGAGTAGCCGCCCCTCACCCGGGCGGCGCGGACGCACAGCCAGACGACGCCGGCGCCTCGCACGAGCGCGGCTGACGGTGAACTGACTCGCGCGCGCGATCCGGGCCCTCGCAGGCGCCGGCGCTACCATCGGAGCGTGCGCATCGTCTTCTTCGGCTCACCCGACTACGCGGTGCCCACCCTGCGCACGCTGCTCGCGCTGCCTGGCGTCAACGTCGTCGCGGTGGTGACGCAACCGGATCGGCCGCGCGGGCGCTCCGGGCGCCCGGCGGTGACGCCGGTGAAGGCGCTCGCCGTCGAAGCCGGCGTGTCGGTGGTGCTCCAGCCCGAACGCGCGCGCCGCGACCTGACCGAGCGCCTACAGGCGCTCGCTCCCGACGCCGGCGTGGTCGCCGCCAGCGGGCACATTCTGCCCACGCATCTGCTGGCCGCCTTCCCGCACGACGTGCTCAACGTGCACGCCTCGCTGCTGCCGCGTCATCGCGGCGCCTCGCCCGTCGCAAGCGCCATCCTTGCCGGCGACGCGGAAAGCGGCGCGACGATCATGCGCGTCGTGCGCGAGGTGGACGCCGGTCCCGTGCTCGGTCGCGTCGCCACTCCGATCGATCCGCTCGACACCACGGCCACGCTCACTGCGCGCATTGCCGAGGCCGGCGCCACGCTGCTCGGCGAGCTGCTCCCACGCTGGGTGCGCGGCGGGATCGACGCGGAGCCACAGGACGAATCTCTCGCGACCTACGCGCCGCGACTGACGAAGGCCGACGGGGAGATCGACTGGACCCAGAGCGCAGACGAGATCGACCGCCGCGTACGCGCCTTCCAGCCGTGGCCGCTGGCCACGACGACACACGCCGGCAAGCCCTTCACCGTGCACGCGGCGTGGCCGCTGCCGCTCGCAGCCGAGGCGCCGCCCGGCACCGTGATCGCCGGCGACGGCGCAGCACTCACGCCACTACTGCCGGGCCGCTCGGCACGTGCGATCGTCGCCTGTGGTGCGGGCGGACTCGCACTGCTCACGGTGCAACGCCCCGGCAAGCGCCCGACGGCGATTGACGATTACCTCAACGGGGATCCCGGACTGATCGGTTCGCGGCTCGGCTGAAGCGCGGCTCGCGGCCACTGCACGGGACCGCGACATCACGATCGGTCGTGACGGTGGGCCGCATGACCTCGCCGCCCCTTGCGGTCGCGCTCGCCAGCGCACGGGGGTCGTCGCTCCGGCAGGCTCCAGCAGCCGCAATCGCGCGCCCTGCCTAGACTGGTGTCATGCCACACGTCCTTGACAGCTCGCTGGCGGAACTCGAAGCGCAGCTCGTCGCATGGGGCGAGCCGCGGTTCCGCGCGAAGCAGATCGCGCGTTGGACGCTGCGGCACGGCGCCCGCTCCTTCGACGAGATGACGGACCTGCCTGCGGCGCTGCGCGTGCGGCTGGCGGACACGTTCACGATCGGCGCCCTGCCGGAGCTCGCCGCACGGCAGGCCGACGACGGAGCAACCACAAAGGTGCTGCTCGACCTCGGCGCCGGCGCGGCCGTCGAGGCGGTACGCATGGACTACGACCCGGACAACGACGGCGCGCCGGATCGCACGACCGTCTGCGTCTCGACGCAGGTCGGATGCGCGATGGGCTGCACCTTCTGCGCGACCGGTCAGCAGGGCTTCACGCGCAATCTCACGCCGGGCGAGATCGTCGAGCAAGTGCTCGCCTTTTCGCGTGAGCGGCGGGTGACGAACGTCGTCTTCATGGGCATGGGTGAACCGCTGGCGAACTACGGCCCCACGCTGCGCGCGATCCGCTGGCTCGTCGACGCCGACGGGCTCGACATGCGCCAGCGCGGGATCACGGTGTCCACGGTCGGCCTGCTCCACGGGATTCGGCGGCTCGCGGACGAAGGTCTCCAGATCGGGCTCACGATCTCGCTCCACGCGCCGGACGACGAGCTGCGGCGGCGCCTGATTCCGACCTCCGTCGGGACGACGATCGACCAGCTCGTGGCCGGCGCGCGCGAGTACATCGCGAAGCAGGGCCGGCGCGTGACATTCGCGTACGCGCTGCTCGAGGGCGTCAACGACGAGCCCGCTCAGGCGCGCGCGCTGGCCCGCCGCATTCGTGGCATCCAGGCGCACGTGAACCTGATCCCGTACAACCCCACCGCCGGCGCCGGCCTGCGGCGACCGTCGCTCGGCCGGGTGCGCGCATTCCAGCGCGAGCTGCAGTTCGCCGGCGTGAACGCCACGGTGCGCATTGAGCGCGGCGTCGAGATCGCCGCTGCGTGCGGCCAGCTGCGCACGGATGTGCAGCGTCTCGGCGCGGACGTGATCCCGCTCGAGCGCGTCGAGCGGTAGGCGCCCGGGAACGCAGAAGCCGCCCTCGCGGGGCGGCTTCTCGTTCGTAACTCTGGCGCCGGCGCTAGTCGTCGGCCGCCTTTCCGTCGTCCCCGTCCTCTACACCCTCGGCGGTCGGCTGCGCACCCTCCTCGAGTTCGCCCTCCGGTAGCTCTTCAGACTCCTCGAGGCGCGGGCGGGTGATGTGCGTCAACGAGATCTCCGGGTCGCTGAGGATCGTGACGCCCGGCGGCGCCACGAGGTCCGAGACGCGGAGCGCCTGGTCGAGCTCGGTGAGGCTCTCCACCGAGAGCTCGATGCTCTCGGGCATGTCGCTCGGCAGCGCCTCGATCAGGACCGAGTCGGTATCCGTGACGAGGATCCCGCCGCGCTCCTCGACCGCGGGCGCTTCCCCGATCAAGACGATCGTGACGTTGCCCTGGATCGCCCGCGTGAGGTCAACCTGGAAGAAGTCGATGTGCTGGAGCGCGCCGGAGACCGGCTCCCGCTCAATGTCGCGAACGACGACCGGGCGGGCACGGTCTTCGCCCTCGACGCGGACGTTGATGAGTACGTTCCGGCCATGGTGGTTGAGCAGCGCGCGCGCGTCGGCGAACGGCAGCTGTACCGCCTTCGACTCGATCCCGCGGCCGTAGATGTTCGCAGGGATGATCCCCTCGCGCCGGAGCTTCTTGACTGCCTTGCCGATCACGGCACGGGATTCGACGGGATAGGTATCGGGCATCGCAGGATGCTCCCTGGCTGAGAGTGCGGGCTGGAAATGGTTCGGCCGATCAACGCTACATACGGCCTCGGGGAGGGTCAAGGAACACGCCGATTGCGCGCGCGCTGCCGGGTTTACAGCATCCGGCCGGCGGAACGCGCTGGGCCGAGCACCATGTTCAGCGCCCAGGCCACCAGGCTGATGATCACCCCACCGAGTACCGCATCCCAGAGGAACGCGTCCAATGAGAACAGCAGTCGCGCATTCTCCGCGGCGATCGCGTCCGCGACCCAGAGCAGCGCCGCGTTGATCGCCGCGCTGAGCACGAGCCGGAAGAGACCGAGCGTGAGCAGGGTGACCGGGAAGGCCAGTGTGAACAGCAGCGGACGCAGTAGCGCGTTCAGCAGCCCGATGATCAGGGCGACGACCGCGATGCTCTGCCAGCCTTCGACGCGAATGCCCGAGACCAGGTTCGCCGCCGCCCACACCGCCGCGGCGAGGATCGCCCAGTTCAGGGCGAACATGACCAGGCGCTGCACAGGCGAACCGCCCCCAAAGCGAAGCTGACTCACGGGTACTCCGGATCTCACGCCTGACCGCGAAACGCGACCCGCGAAGCGGATCGTTCAGCGCGGCTCGCGCGGCGACCCCGCGCCTGGTCTCGCGTGGCCGCGACCGTGCGCCAGGCGCTACCCGTTGGCCTGCGGATCCTCGAGCCGGAAACCGATGCCGAGGCGCACCTGGTACCACCCGACCTTGCCGTCTTCGATCGTCCCGCGCACTTCACGCATCTCGAACCAATCGAGGTGGCGCACCGTCTCGTTCGCCCGCCCGATCGCGTTGTTGATGGCGTCCTGGATGCCGTCGTGTGACGAACCAACGACTTCGATCACGTCGTAGGGTGTGGGGGCGATGTTCCTGCGTCACGTTGCCTCCGGTCCCGCGCTTGCCGATCTTGAGCGCACGGGCGCGGCAAGCAGCACGCGCGCGCGCAGAGCCCGTTTATGTCTCGAGCAGATGGCTCTCGACGCTGGCGCGTGCGAGGTTCACCTTCGCGCGGAAGGCATCCACGTCCAGGCTCATGATCTGGAGGTCGTGGAGCCGGCCGTCACGGTCGAGCACCTGGTTACGGAGCACCGCCTCGGGCTCGAAGCCCATGCGCTTGAAGACCGCGACGGCCGCTACCTGGTCCGTGGTCATCTGCGCCATCATCTTGCGGATGCCCATCTCGCGAGCGATGGCGAACGCCTGCTCGGTGAGCAGCCAGCCGAGGCCCTTGCCGCGCATGCGCGTCGCTGCGAGCACGCGCAATTCGGCGACGTGCGCCGTCCACGTCATGTGATCACGGCTGACGGTCGCGTACCCGGCGAGGCCCACCGCATCGAAGGCCCCAACCGAGATCGCGTAGCCCTCTTCGATCTCGTTGATCCAGTCATCGACCTGATCCGGCTGCGTGATGTCCCGACGCAGGAAGAGCAGATCGTGCGGGGCGAGCGCCCGCGCGAACTCGAGAATCGCGTCGCCATCGCCACGCTGGAGGCGGCGCAAGGTGATCGTGCCCGGGCCGATTGGCACGATGGCGGGCAGCGTCAGCAGCTGCGCCCGCTGGGCGGCGGCCTGCGCCTCAATCTCGGCCGCGGGTCCGAGTAGCAGCCGGCTGATCTGTGCGAGCAGTCCCATCAGAGCCCCCCTTCGCACACCCGTTCGACCGAGCGTAGCGCATTCCGACGCGGGCGCTTCGTGCCGCGCGAACGATCCGCGTCACGCACGGCGGCGCCGCGCGGGCGCGCGTGCCGGGGGCGACGGTTCCGGCTCGGTCACGCGATCGCGCGCGCGGTACTCCGCGTACCCGCCGGGGTACTCCGTGAGGCGTGCGTCCGCGAGCTCGAGCACACGTCCCGCGACGCGTTCGAGGAAGTAGCGATCGTGTGAAATCGCGAGCATCGTGCCGGGGTATTCGTCGATGGCGTCTTCGAGCACCTCGGACGAAGTGACGTCGAGGTTGTTCGTCGGCTCGTCGAGCAGCAGCAGGTTGGGCTGCTGGAGCATGAGCAGCGCGAGCTGCAGGCGGCTCTTCTCGCCGCCGCTGAGCGTGCGCACCGGCTTGCGCGCCATGTCGAAATCGAACAGGAAGCGGCCGAGGAACGCGACCGCGTCGCCCTCCGTCATCGTGCGACCACGCCGCACGTGATCCACGGCGCTGAGCGCCGGATCGAGCGTCTCGTGCTCCTGGGCGTAGTAGCCGGCTTCGATGCTCGGACCGAGCTTCACGCTGCCGCTGTCGGGCGGCTGGCCGAGCGCGATCGTGACCAGCACGGACTTGCCGGCGCCGTTCGGCCCCACGAGCCCCACGCGCTCCCCGGCCAGCAACAGCAGGTTCACATTGCGCAGCACCTCGCGCTCGCCGAATGAGCGACTGACGTCGATCAACTCGAGCACGCGCTTCGACCCGCGTTCGGCGGTCAGCGTGAGCCCCATGCGTCGCGGCTCCATCATCGGGCGCTCGGTCCGCGGCAGCTTGTCGAGGCGCTTCTCCATGCTCTTCCAGCGCCGAACCATCTTCTCGTTCTGGCCGTTGCTGCTGAAATCCTTCAGGCGCTGGATCGAATGCTGCAGCCGCTCGGCTTCGCGCTGCTGCACGAGGTGCAGCTTCTCCTGCTGCTCGAGCGCCAGCCGCTTCTCGAACATGAACTCGGAGTAGTTCCCCGGGAAGACTGACAACTGCGGCCGGCCGGGGTGCCGGCCCGCCATCTCCACCTCGGCGATCGCGTCGGCGACCACGTCCAGCAGGTAGCGGTCGTGCGAGATGATGGCCACGGCGCCGCGGTGATCCGCGATCACGCGCTCGAGCAGACCCTTGCCCGCCAGGTCGAGGTGATTGTCCGGTTCGTCGAGCAGCAGCACGGACGGCTCGGTCACGAGCAGGCGCGCGAGCGCGACGAGCTTCTTCTCCCCGCCGCTGAGGCCGACGGTCGAGCGATCGAAGTCGGCGGCGTCGAAGCCGAGGCGGCGGAGCGTGCGCTCGACGCGTCCGCGATAGCCGCGCCCGTCGTGCCGCTCGAACTGCTCGGTGGCGCGCGCGTGCGCCTCCATCACGCGCTCGAGCGCAACGGCGTCCTCGTAGACGGCCGGCTCGCCCATGCGCGCCTCGAGCAGCCGGAGCTCGGCGTCGAGCGTGGCGAGCTGGGCGTGGGCGGCGAGCACCTCTTCGAGAATCGTGTGCGCGGGACCCAGAACCGGCTCCTGCGGCAGGTACCCGATCGTGACCCCCGGCTGCGCCGAGATCGTGCCGGAGTCGGCATCGTCGAGCCCGGCAATCAGCTTGAGCAGCGTGGACTTGCCGGAGCCGTTCGGCCCGATCAGGCCGACCGTCTCGCCGTCGGCGAGCTCCCACGAGACGCCCTCGAGCACGCGCCGCCCGCCGAACGACTTCGTGAGCTCTGCGACGTAAAGCGCGATCGCCATCGGGCGCCTCCTCCTCCGGCCAATGTACCGACACCGATCGGGCGGCGGCGTCTCCGCGATCCGGCGCCACGCGATCGCCAATCGCGGGCACGAACGGGGCCTGTGCGGCGGGCCCGTGCGCCTGCCCCGCCCCGGCCTCTGCCGCGGTGAACAGCGCGCGCCCCGCCGCATATGCTCGCGGCCACGTCACCACACGGAGCCGCTCCCATGACGACCCCCGAGCCCGGCACGTTCGCGGCCGGCCGCAACGTGCGCCTGCTCTACGCGTACAGCCTGTGCATGCAGCTGCAGCCGCACGTCGCCATCTGGGTGGTCTACCTGACCGGGTTCCGCGGGCTCACGCTCGCGCAGGTGGGCACGCTGGAAGCGTTCTTCTGGACCGTCTCGATCGTGGCCGAGGTGCCCACGGGGGCGTTCTCGGATCGCTTCGGGCGGCGCGTGACCTTCCTCGTTGCCTCGGTGATCGAGGGTCTCGGAATCCTCGCCTTCGCGCTCGCCTCGAGCTTCCCGCTCTTGCTCCTCTCGTACGCGCTGTGGTCGCTTGGGCTCGCGTTCGGATCGGGCAGCGCATCGGCCTTCCTCTACGACTCGCTCGCCGCGGTCGGTCGCGCAGCCGAGTACGTGCGCCACCAGGGGCGCCTGAGCGCGATCGGCCGGGGCGGCTTCCTCGTGGGTGGAATCGTGGGCGGGCTGATCGCCGGCGCCACGACGATGCAGCTCGTGATCCTCGTGGGTGTCGTGCCCTACCTGGCGGCAATCGCGCTTGCGCTGCGCATGACGGATCCGCCCCGCGCCCGCGAGGAGGCGCGCGCGGACGGATCCGCCGCGACGCACTCGTATCGCGACACGCTCGCGACCGCGGTCGGCGTGTTGCGCCGCGACGCGGCGATCCGCTGGATCATCGTCGTCACGGTGTCACTCGATGCGCTGCTCGTCGCGGACTGGCTGCTCATGCAGCCGTACCTCGAGTCTCACCACATCCCCGTGGCGTGGTTCGGCATCCTCGCCGCGCCCGTGCGCCTGGCCGGCATCGGCAGCGCCTTGCTGGCGCATCGTTATGTCGCGCTCGTGGGGCTGAGACGTGGCCTCGGCGCGATGCTGCTCGTGATCACCGCAGGGGTGGCGGCGATCGGAGTGATCGACAGTCGCGCGTCGTTCGCCGGCTACTTTCTGCTCGCCGGCGGCCTCGGGCTGATCGATCCGTCGATCATGGGTTACCTGAACGACCGCGTGTCGCGTTCGGTGCGGGCGACCGTGCTCTCCGTGCCACCGCTCGGCACGGCGATCGCGTTCGCGATCGCCGGCGCGACCGCGGGTGTGCTGGCGGACGCCTCGCTGCGTCTCGCCTTCGTCGCGCTCGCCACGGGCGTCGTCGTGATCGCCGGCGGCGCGTACGCGCTGTGGCTCCGGGCGGACGATGGGACGCGGCCCGCGCCCGCGATCGAGCCGGCGCGCGTGCCGGAACGCCTCGCCGATCGCTGACGTGCGGCGTGACGCCCCGCCGGCCCGCGATCGTTCGCGCGGCACGGATCCGAAGGGCGCAGGCGCTTACAATCCGCGGCGGCGCGAACTTCGGGATTCGCGTCCCAGACGTCTCCCGTACCGAACAGACTGACGATGGAGGTCCGCACATGGACTGGGACGACAACGAATCGCAGGCGCAGTTCCGCAGCGAGGTCCGTGCCTTCATCGCGAGCCAGCTGCCGGAGCGCTACAAGCGCATCGCGCGCGGCGAAGAGGACGGGGACAGCGAGTTCGGCGGCTGGCAGTCCGATCGCAAGTCACAGAACGCGAACTACCAGCAGGCCGCGCAGGCGTGGGCGCAGGCGCTTGGCGAGAAGCGCTGGTCGGCGCCGGCCTGGCCGGCGGAGTACGGCGGGGCCGGACTCACGCCCTTCGACCAGTTCATCTTCAACCAGGAGATGGCCCGCGCCGGCGCACCCGGGATGGGCGTGCAGGGCACCGGCATGCTCGGCCCGATGCTGATCGTGCACGGCAGCGAGGAGCAGAAGAAGGAATACCTCCCGAAGATCCTGTCCGGCGAGGTGGTCTGGGCTCAGGGCTACTCCGAGCCGGGCGCCGGCTCCGACCTCGCATCGCTCCAGACGCGCGCGGTGCGCGACGGCGACGAGTACGTGATCAACGGCCAGAAGATCTGGACCTCCGGCGCGCACATGTCCGACTGGCTGTTCGCGCTCGTGCGCACGGATCCGGATGCGCCGAAGCACCGTGGCATCTCGTTCCTCGTGATGGACATCAACACCCCCGGCATCACGATCCGACCGCTGATCGACATGACGTGGAACCACGGCTTCAACGAGACGTTCTTCGAAGACGTACGCGTCCCGGTCAGCCAGCGCGTCGGCGAGGAGAACCGCGGCTGGTACGTGGGCATGACGTTGCTCGACTTCGAGCGCTCGAACATCTCGGGCTCGGAGGGTGCGCGTCGCTCGATCGAAGGCCTGCGGGACTTCCTCGGCACGGACGAGGGCAAGGCCGTGTCGCGGCTGGAGGATCTGCCCACGCTCCGCCACCAGATCGCCGACCGCTACATCGAGGTCGAGATCCAGTTCCAGTTCTCGTTCCGCATCATCTCGATCCAGGGCCGCGGGCTCGTGCCGAACCACGAGGCCTCGGTCGCGAAGCTCTTCAACTCCGAGTTCTCGCAGCGGCTGGCGAACACCGGCGTGAAGACGTTCGGGCTGTACAGCAACCTCTGGTACAACGAGCCGCTCGCGCCGATGAAGGGCGCGTACACGCGCTCATACGTCGGCTCCGTGGCCTCGACGATCGCCGGCGGCTCGTCGGAGATCCAGCGCAACGTGATCGCCACCCGCGGGCTCGGCCTGCCGCGCGGGTAACCGCCGCGCCCGGCACCGGGCGCATCGCTCGCGACGCTCAATCGGCGCCCCTGCGGGGGCGCCGATTCGCGTTGGCGGGCACGTCGAGCGTCGTCATCCCACGCTCTCCGGATCCAACGCATTTCTCGTCACGATAGAGCAGATCACCCGTGAGATTTTGAGGGTGCCGTAGCTGAACCATTGTCATCGCTCTCGTTGTTCGCGGTGGTCGCTGAGGCGACTACTGACAACCCCGGAGCAAGATCCGGCGGGGCTGAAGAACGACCACGCCGCGCATCTTCGATGCGCACATGCTTCCTGAGCACGACTTGCGTAATCGCGAGCGCACGACGAACAACATTCACAGATTCGATGAAGTCTGCGCGAGTGACCTGACCCCCTGAAACAGATCCACCGCGAGAGTGAGAATCGCGGTGGACAGGAAGGGGTCTTGGGATGGTTG
>JAQBZW010000212.1 GCA_027622315.1 Chloroflexota bacterium
GAAAAGCCGCCGACACGCGGGACCGGTGCCCTGCGTCGGGCGTAGCGCAGGATGTCGTCGACCAAAATCTGGCTGCGATACGGGGCGGTGACGCGGCGCGTTGGTGCCGGCCCGTGTCGGCGGCTTCTCAGCCGCCGCTTGCCGGATGCCGGAACGGGTGGCGGGGGCTACCTACCTCGCGTGCTTGTGCGGGAGCACGGAGATCGGAATCGGCTCCTCGCGGGCGTCGTCGAGCGAGACGGCGGTCAGGCTCTCCGAGACACGCTTGACCATGCGCGCGAGCACGTGGCCCGGACCGACTTCGACGAACGTTGCGACGCCGTCTGAGGCCATGCGCTTCACGTTGTCGCTCCAGTGCACGGGCGAGCGCAGCTGCGCCTCGAACTCTGCGCGCACCTGCTCGGCGGTGCAGAGCAGCCTCGACGTGATGTTCGAGACGATCGGAATCACAGGGTCGATCAGCGGCACCTCGCGAATCATCCCCGCGAACTGCTCGGCCTGGGCGGCGTGCAGCGGGGTGTGCGACGAGACCTTCACCTTCAGGCGAATCACCTTCGCCTGGAGGTCGCGGGCACCCTCCATCGCGCGTTCGAGCGCCGTCTCGTCCCCCGAGATCACCGTCTGCCTATCGAGGTTGTAGTTCGCGACGTCCACGCGATCGTCCGCGGAGCGCGTCGCGGCTTCGCAGATCTCGCGCACGGCGTCCGCGTCGAGCCCGATCACCGAGGCCATGCCCACGGGGCGGTCGTCGTTGAAGCTGCCCATCAGGCGCGCTCGCTCGAGGATCACGAACAGCCCGTCTCGGAATGAGAGCGCCTCCGAGGCGACGGCCGCGGAGAACAGTCCGAGCGAGTGCCCGCCGAGCAGTCGCGGCCGCACGGACTCGCCGACGGCGGCAAGCTTCTCGCGCATGGCACGCAGGAATGCGACGGAGGTGGTGAGCACGGCGGGCTGCGTGTTCAGCGTGTCCGCGAGGGCCTCCGCGTCTGCCTCGAAGCACACGCGTGCGAGGTCGATTCCGGTGTAGTCGCTGGCTTCCTCGAAGGTGTCGCGGGCGTCCTGCGAGTGCTCGTGTACGAGCTTGCCCATGCCGGGCGACTGCGAGCCCTGACCGGGAAAGACGAGTGCGACCGGGTCGAGCGTGGGGTCGATGTTCGAGTCGATCGTTGGAGCGGTCATCAGCTGAGCCTGTCGCGGGCGATGCGCCCGCCTGGTCTCCTTGGATGCGCCCAAGTGTAACGCCGACGACAGATCACGGTCGCGAAGGTCGATTTACGGCTCACGTTCGGATCGAGAGGTTTCGAGCGTTCGCTCGCCTCTGCGCGATGTATGAAGGCGAGCGCCGGGACGAGGATGCGGCTTTGGCTCCCGGGACCGACGAGGGGGCGCGGGATGGCGGCTGAGCGCGCGAGGGAGATCTGCGCGCAGGTCGAATCGGTTCTCCCGCACCCCTCGGGTAGCGAGCCACCACGACGCATGCAATCGACCGCCGCCTCGGCAGTGTGACACGGGCTCGGCCCGGCCTCTGCCGGGCAACGAGACCGTAGCGAGATGCCGCACGGCGCCTTCGGTCGCCCAAAGATTAGGGGCAGGTGGCGCGCTAGATCAGCGTTAGCACTCTCTTGCTGAGAGTGCTAACCAATGCGGTATCATGGCTCTGAACCTCGAAGCGGCAACGCGCCGCGCAGGGAGGAGCAGATTGATGACCGATTCCACGCTGCATTCCGCAGTTCGACCGCTAACCGACCTCGGAGCCGTCGGAGAGTTGCGCGACCCGATCCTGCTGGCCGCTTTCTCGGGCGCATGGGGCACGACGGCCGGCACGGCACTCGCGCACGTGATTGAGCAGTGGGGCGCGACCCCGCTCGCCGAGATCGATGCCGAGGAGTTCTTCGACTTCACCGCCGTGAGGCCGACCGTTCGCCTTGAAGGCGACGAGCGCGTGCTGGAGTGGCCGGAGAATCGCGTGTACCTCGCGCGGCCCGAAGGGGCGGCGCGCGATCTGGTGATCCTCGCCGGGGTTGAGCCGTCGCTGCGCTGGCGCACGTTCGCCGATGCGCTGGGCTCGCTGATGAACGCGCTCGGCATCGGCGAGAGCCTGATCGTCTCGTCGTTCCCCGGCGGCACGCCGCACACACGTGAGACGCCGCTACGGCTCCACGGGGAGCACGCTGAGATCGCGGAGCGCCTGGGCATCGTCCCGTGGACGCCGGAGTACCAGGGACCCACGAGCTTCGGCGGGTTCCTCGCCATCGAGCAGCACGCGCGCGGCGTGCGCACGTCTTCGCTGAACGCGATCGCACCGTTCTACATCCAGGTCGAGCCGCGACCCCACGCGGAGCTCGCCCTGATCCGCGCAATCGATCGTGCATTCGGGACGACCACGGACCTGAGCACGGTGGAAACGGAGGTCAACGCGCTGAACGAGCAGGCGCTCGAGGCCCTCGCGACCTCAGATCGCTACCGCGACATGCTCGCCACGCTCGAAGAGCAGTACGACACAGCCGCCGCGACAGCGGCCACCGAGGCGGCGGCCGCGCTTGACGCGGACGAGATCTTGCAGGACGTCGAGGACTTCTTTGGCCGGCACGGCGACGTCAACGGCCCCGGCTCCGGGCGGGCGTCACAGCGCGGGTAGGCCGGCGGTATCACACCAGCCGGCTGCGGGACGCAGGCGGGACCGCGCTCAGTCGGTCGTCCGCACACGCACGTCGGTACAGGATTCGAGATGCAGAAGGGCCCGGCAAACGCCGGGCCCTTCTGCTGTGCTCTGTGGGCGGAGCGCACCGCGGTCCATTAGACCGCCGCGGTCGCGCCGTCCGTGACGTAGCGCCACGAGCCCTCGGGTCGGTCGAAGTAGCTGTCGCGGTCGTTCAGACCTGACAGGAACACGGAATAGGCGAGCGTGCTGCGAGCGGCGTCAATCGCGCGGCACTCGGCGCAGTCGCCGACTTCGGGCCAGCCGAGCGGGACGGCGAACAGGCAGTACGAGCAGGTCGGGGTCATCGAGGGTTCCTTCCGAGCGGTCCGGCGGGGCAAGCGCCGTGTGTGTCGATGGAGGGATTGTGCCCCACTTCACGAATCATCACAAGTGCTTGTGACCACTTTCACATTAAGACCACGTTACGAATACTTGCATTCCGGCCCGGGAGCACCCGTAATGCGGCTCTGCATGAGCCCCGCGAGCCTGGGGCTGCCGTCGGCTATGCCCAACGAAGCACCGTGTCGCTCCGTTTGAACCTGTGCGAGGAGACATCAGGCCGGCCCTATTCGAAGGACGGAGCCCCTTATCACGCTGCCTGCCACGCTCACTCGGATCGCCGCATTTGCGATCGGGATCGCATCCACCGCGTTCGTTCTCTCCGCCTCGCCACCGCCGGCTGAAGGCGCGGGTGGGCTGCCGTTTCCGGCGCCGGCGGGGACGCGCTGGCAGGTCGCGGCCGGTTACAACACGGCCACGCACTCCGAGGCCGACGGCGGCGATCCGTACGCACTCGACATCGTGCGCACCGACGGGCCGACCGGCGGCACGACCGTGCTCTCACCGATGACCGGCGAGATTCAGTACGTGGGGAGCACAGGCTCCCGCTGCGTGGGGATCCGGGACGACGCGGGCTATCGCGTGATGATGTGCCACCTCAACCCCGCGGCCGGCCTCGGGGGGGGGGACAGGCGATTACGCGCGGCGAACCGATCGGGACCGTCGCCGAAGCCGGGGACGCCGCGAACAACGGCCTCGCGCACACCCACTACGCGCTCAATGCGCCCGGCGGGTCTCGCGGTTGGGGCAGCGGTCCATCGCTGCCGTTCACGGACGCGTTTGCGATCGAAGGCACCGCCCTCGCCGCCGTGACCACCCCGAACGCCTCCAGCGGCGTGCGTTTCCTTTCGACGAACGTGCAGAATCGCCGCCCGACGGTTGACGCGGGTATCGACCTCTACGTGCTGCCGGGGGCCGAGGTCGTACTCACCGCCGTCGGCGGGGATGCAGACGGCGATCCGCTGACGTACGTCTGGGCGCAGACCGGCGGTGCGGTCGTCGAGATCACGGCGAACGGGACGGAGCTGCGGTTCGTGGCCGGGAGCGTAGACGGCGCGCAACTCACATTCGCCGTGACCGCGATCGACCCCGGCGTGCGCTACGCGTCCGACGAGGTGCGCGTGTTCGTCACCACGTCACCGCCGCCGGTGAGCACAGGCGTGGGTGAGATCCTGAGCGGGGCGTTGCCGTCGCAGGGCGGCTTCGGCGCACTGCTTTTCGGAGGCGGCACGACGGATCAGTTGCTCGTGGCCGCGGGCTGCGCCGGTAACGCGCGCTTCTGGGTGACGGCGAACGGCCGTTTCGTTGCGCACATCTCTGATGCCGCCGGCTTCGTGAACGCCGGCTGGAACGCGCTCTTCCCGGACGGCATCTCGCCGCGCGCGATCGTGATCGGGCAGTGCGCGTAATGGTGACATAATTCGGGACGGAGGTCCTGCGGAGCGTGGGCCTCCGTCACTCGGTCGCCCGGAGGGAAGGGGTCACGATGATCGGGGTCGGTGCAGGTCGAGGTAGGGGGGCCCCATGAACCTGCCCGAGGCGATCGGACCGCTCCGGACGCGGGACCCGCGCCATCTGCGGGCGATCGCGACTGCCGCGATCGCGCCCGTCGTCGCTGTGCTCGTGCTGTTCGTCGTCGGCGAGGCCGGAGGCGGCGACCTGAGCGGGCTCCAGCATGTCGTCCAGCTCGCGCCCCTCGTGCTCATCGTGGCGGCCGCATGGCGCTTCCCGACGGTCGGCGGGGGTCTGCTGGTGGTGCTGAGCCTGGTGCTGATCGTCGGCTATCCAGTCTGGGCGTTGGACCGTGAGATCAGCCCGCTTGGGATCGTCCTCGTGGAAGCGCTGCTCTTGCTTCCGCCCCTGGCGTCGGGGCTGCTGTTCCTCGCGGCAGGCAGGATGATGCGCGTGCCGTCGGCAACGTGATTGATGGGTACATCGGGGCGCGCTAGTTGGCGCCCCCGGGCCCGCCGAACGGCGCGCCGCCGAGCTCGCCCGCGCCCAGGCCACCCATGCCGCCCATGCCTGGCATGCCGGCGGGGTCGCCCATCCCGCGCATGGCGCCCGTGCC
>JAQBZW010000213.1 GCA_027622315.1 Chloroflexota bacterium
GCCGGGGCAGCGGCCGGGGCAGCGGCCGCGGCGCGCGCGGGTCGGGCGGCTTCGCGCGGGGTCGCGCAGTACGGGCAATGGCGCCACGAGAACTGAAGCAACTGGTCGCAGCGCTGGCAGGGCTGGCGCAGCGGCGTCGCGCAATGCGCGCAGACCTGAAACTCGTCCTGCACAGGGCGCCGGCAGTTCGGGCATGAGCTGATCGCGTGCAGGTCCGAGAGAATGGCCTCCTGCTCCAGTCCACGCGCGTACGCCTCCGCGAGCGTCTCGCTCGGGCGCAGCACGAAGTACACGGGCAGGCCGACGAGCGGGAAGAGCGCGGCGATGCTCACGCCCACGCCTTGCGCAATCGGATCACGTGTGCGCGAGCGAATGTCCTTGTAGGCCCACAGTACGGACGCGACCCAGAGCACGAAGGCGTAGATGAAGATCACGATCCCGACGAGCCTGAGCGTCCCGGTCAGATCGCCGCCTGGCCAGCCAATCAGGACATCCAAAGTAAGCCTCCGGGGTCTCCGCGTAGTCAGATCAGGCTAACACGCGGTCAGGTCACGATCGCCGCCCCTCCACCTGTAGGACTGCCGGGGATCGTGAGCGGAGCGGCCCGTACAATCGGCCGCGATGACCTCTGTGCACGACGTGCTCAACGAAGCCCAGCGCCGCGCTGTCGAGGCGCCGGGCGGACCGCTCATGATCCTCGCCGGGCCCGGGTCCGGGAAGACGCGCGTAATCGCGCACCGCATCGCCCACCTCGTCCAGCAGCAGCACGTCCCGCCCTGGCGGATCGTCGCCGTCACGTTCACGAACAAGGCCGCGCGCGAGATGCGTGAGCGCGTGGAAGCGCTGCTCGGCGAAGAGGCGCTACGGCTCTCGATGGGCACGTTCCACTCGATCTGCGCGCGCATCCTGCGGCGCGACGGTCGCGAGGTCGGCCTGCCGACGGACTTCGCGATCTACGACACCGACGACCAGCTGTCGCTGGTCAAGCTGATCGAGGCCGGGCTGCAGATCGATCCCAAGCGCTTCGCGCCGCGCGCGGTGCTGTCCACCATCTCCTCAGCCAAGAACGAGCGCAAAGACGCCGCCGCCTACGCCCGCTCGGTCGGAAGCTACTTCGAAGAGATCGTCGCTCGCGTGTTCGAGCAGTACCAGGCGGCACTGCGCCGCAACGGCGCGGTCGACTTCGACGACCTGCTCGGGCTCGTGCTCGACCTGTTCGAGCGCAATCCCGAGGTGCTGCAACGCTATGCAGATCGCTACCTGCACACGCTGATCGACGAGTTCCAGGACACGAACCTCGTGCAGTTCCAGTTGGCCAGCGCGCTCGCCTCGGTGCACGGCAACCTCACGGTCGTGGGCGACCCCGACCAGTCCATCTACTCCTGGCGAGCCGCCGATATTCGCAACATCCTCAACTTCGAGCGCGACTTTCCCGGCGCCGAGATCGTGCTGCTCGAGCAGAACTACCGCTCGACCGGGCACATCCTCCGCGCCGCGCATGCGGTGATCGAGCGTGCCGAGGATCGTCCGTCGAAGAGCCTGTGGACCGCCAACCCGGACGGCGAGCCGGTGGTGGTGTACGACGCGCCCGACGGTGAGGACGAAGCCCTGTTCGTCGCCGGTGAGATCCGGCGCCTCCTGCGCACGGAGGATCGCGAACACGCGGACTTCGCCGTGATGTACCGCACGAACGCGCAGTCTCGTGCGATCGAGGAGGCGTTCATCCAGCAGAGCGTGCGCTACCGCATCGTCGGCGGCACGCGCTTCTACGACCGCCGGGAGATCCGCGACCTGATCGCCTACCTGCGACTGATCCACAACGAGCACGACTCGATCGCCTTCGACCGCATCGTAAACGTGCCCACACGCGGCATCGGCGCGAAGTCCTCCGCCGACGTGCTCCACGCCGCCGAGGCGCTCGGCATGTCGCCGCTGGCCGCCGCGACGCGCGCCGCCCGCGGCGACGCCGACCCGGCGGTCCCGCAGTTGCGCGGCGACATCCGCCAGTCGCTCGGCACGTTCGTGTCGCTGATCGACGGACTGAGCGCGGAACGCTCGTCGCTCGGCGTCGTGGGCGTGCTCGACCGCGTGCTTGCCGACACTCGCTTCCGCGAGCACCTGGAGAAGACGGACGGCGATCACGCCGAGGTGCGCTGGGAGAACGTGCAGGAGTTGCGCTCGGTGGCCGCGCAGTACGGCGAACTCGAGGGCGACTCATCACTGGCAGCATTCCTCGAGGAGGTCGCGCTCGTCTCCGACGTCGACGACCCCGGAGCGGACCAGCCGGACGCCGTGACGCTGATCACCCTCCACGCCGCGAAGGGACTCGAGTACCCGGTCGTCTTCCTCGTGGGCATGGAGGAAGGGTTGCTGCCTCACATCCGTGCGCTCGACGAGCCGGATCAGATGGCTGAGGAGCGGCGCGTCTGCTACGTGGGCATGACCCGCGCGCGCGAACGGCTCTACCTGACGCGGGCGCGGCGCCGCTTCCAGTACGGCAACCAGCGCGCGAACCCCGCGTCCCGCTTTCTCGGAGACATTCCGGAGTCGGAGACGATGGTGCCTGCTGGCGCCGCGCGCCGCGATGTCTCCACGCTCGATCCGCGGCGCATCCGCTCAGCCGCCCGCGAGCCCGTGGAGGTCGACGCGACGACGCCGGCGTTCCGCGCCGGCGATCGGGTACAGCATGAGCGCTTTGGCACCGGCGTGGTCGTGTCGTGCGAGCTTGTGCCCGGCGACCAGCAGGTCACCGTCGCGTTCGTGGGCCAGGGCGTGAAGCGACTGCTGCTCTCCTTCGCGCCGCTGCGCGCCGGGTCGTAGCCGCGGCCGCGTCCGGAGACGTTAGCGCGCCGCGGTCTCCACCGGCGCCGCGAAGGTCACGCGCAATTCCAGCTGCCGGATCACATCGGCGCGCGTGACGAGGCCGACCATGCGCTCCTCCTCGAGTACCGGCACCTGATGGATGTCGTGCTCCTGCATCAGCTTCAGTGCGTCAAGCACCGACGAGTCCGGTGTCACGACGATCACGCGCTCGGTTGGCACCATCGGCACGGTTGCCGGTGTGTCCGCCCACTCCGTACGCGGCACGCGCGCGATATCGGAGGTGGTGAGCAGACCGATTACGGCGCCCGCGCGCTCCACGAAGACGCACCGCTCGGCCTGCTCCAACACTCGCTCGTCGACGATGCGCTGTAGCGACCAGTACTCGTCGACAGGCTCTGGTGGCGCGCGCATGACATCGCGCGCCCGCACCCGATTGAGCGAACGCTCCACGACCAGCTGCTGGTAGGCGTTCTCGGAGGCGCTCTTCAGGAAGAGGCCAATCAGCACGTACCAGAGGCCGACCAGGCTGACGAATACCACCGTCAGAATGCCGAGGCCGATCATCACCCAGGCGATGCCGGTACCGACGCGCGAGGCCAGACGTGTCGCGCGCTCGAGGCTGTTCGTGCGTGACCAGGCGATCGCGCGAAACACGCGTCCCCCGTCGAGCGGGAAGCCGGGGAGCAGGTTGAAAGCGCCGAGGATGAAATTGATCCACGCGAGGTAGCCGGCGATTGTGCCCACATCGTTTCCGCGAAGCACGAGCCACAACAGTACAAGCAGCACCGCGATGGCCCATGACATGAGCGGGCCCGCGATCGCGACCCGCAGCTCGTCGCGGGCCGAACGCATCTCGGTCGCAATCGTCGAAACGCCGCCGAAGACGAACAGCGTGATCGACGGCACGCTCATGCCGAGCGATTGCGCGACGAACGCGTGCGACAGCTCATGCAGCAACACCGAGACGAAGAAGAGCACGGAGGTGATGACGGCGGCGATCCAGAGCCGGGATTCGCTCCAGTCCGTGAACAGGTCGGCGAAGACGCCCGTCGCCAGCGACCACGACACGAGCGTGAAGATCAGCACCCACGACCAGTGGACGCGGATGGCGATTCCGCGGACGCGACCGATGACGATTCCGGATGTGAGGTCCATTGACTCAGCATACCCGCGCATCCGTCGTGTGCGGCGCGCCCCCGAAGCGGCGGGAGCGGCGGGAGCTGCGGGCCTGTGCCACTCCGGTTAATCGCTCTCCTCGTGGTCGCTGCCGTCGCGTTTGTGCCGATCACGATCGGCGCGCCGCTCCCGCGCCGTCACCGAGCGACGCGCCACATCCGGCTCGCGCACGCGCGCGTCGAGAGCTGGTCGCGAATTGCGGACATCGAGGCGCAGCCGGGGTAGGGAAGACCTCTCGGCGGTGATCCGGCTCCGGGACCGTGACGGCCACGCGGTCTGGCGCGAAGAGGGGCGCAATCCGCTCGCCTTCGAGACCCTGGTCGCAGACGCTCCCGCGCGGCTCGTCCGGCGCATCGTGTCTGACGGCCCGTTCGGCGGGCAGTGGACGATCGCGCTCGCCGACGACGGCGCCGGCACCACCGTCACGGTGACCGAGGACGGCGAGATCTACTCGCCGCTCTTCCGCTTCGTCTCTCGCTTGGTGCTCGGCCACACCCGCACGATGATCGACGGCTACCTGCGCATGCTCGCGCGTAGCCGGGGCGATGTGGATGCGCAGCCGCCTGGCTGAGGGGGACCGGCGCGCGAACGATCGCTAGGCGATCAGCGCGGCCAGTGCGGCGTCGTCGAGCGCACTCTTCATCAGCTCGCCGATGCGCTCAAGCTTGGTTTCGGCCGCGAACGCTGTGGTGCCGAACGTGCCCTCGATGTCGCGCATCGTCTCCACGGTGCCCTCAGGCGTGAGCAGCAGCGTGGTGCCGCGCGAGGCGGCGACGCGGTCGATGATGTACGGGCTCGGCTCGCCGCCGCCCGTGAGGATCAGGCAGACGGGGTTGACGCGCATCGCGGCAAGCGCGATGTCGACCTTCTCGGCACGCGTCACGATCACGGGGTGCGGGAAGCGCCGGAAGTACGGCTCGTCGGGGTCGTGGGAGATGGCGCCGATCACGATGTGCTGGCAGACGGCGTCCTCGCCGTCTGCGGCGCGCGTCAGCACCTGGGCGCGACACGCCTCGATCAGGCGGCGCACCGTGGGACCGGCCAGCAGGCCGTCCTCG
>JAQBZW010000214.1 GCA_027622315.1 Chloroflexota bacterium
CGCCGGTGGCCGCGCACGAGCGGGCCGCCGAGCGCGCGGGTGGGCCGGGGCCGACCGCGGCGTTCGCGGGCGACCTGACGCTCAGGGAGGCCGTCAGAACGCGGGCGTACTGGCTGATCGGCGTCGCGATGTCACTGGTGTTCTTCGCCGGGGGATCGATCAACTTCCACCAGATTCCGCACCTGATCGATCACGGCGTTCCACGTACCGAGGCCGCACTGGTCGTGACCGTGTTCTCGCTCGTGGGCGCGGGCGGCGGGCTGATCGGAGGCGCGCTGGCTGCGCGACGCGGCGTGCGCGCAACGATGGCCGTCGCGCTGTTCGGGATGAGCGGCGGCGTGCTCCTGCTCGTGAACGCGGCGAGCGTGCCCGCGGCGATGCTGTACGCGGTCGTGTACGGCGGCTTCTTCGGTGCGATGAGCGCGCTGAGCGAGGTCCTGTACGCCGACTACTTCGGGCGCGCGTCTGTGGGGTTGATCCGAGGATCGATTCAGCCGGCGCAGCTCGGCATGAACGCGATCGGTCCCTTCGCGACGGGCCTCTGGTACGTGGCCACCGGCTCGTACACGATGCCGTTTCTCGTGTTCGCCGTGTTTTTCCTCGTCGCCGGCGGCGCGCTCGCACTGGCGCCGCGTCCGCGGGCGGCCGTCGAGCGCGCGCGGCCCGGCTAGCAGCCGGTCAGGGGCAGAGATCCGCGATCGTGTGTTCCGGGTTGGAGTACCCGTAGTCCCAGAACCGCTGGTACGCCTGCGCGAACGGCTGGAGGTAGCGCTGCGCGTCCGCACAAGCCTGGCTCGCCGGGCTGCCCGTTTCCAATGCACTCAGGTAGACGGCTGCGGCGACGCCGTGCATCGAGTTCGAGCCTTCGCTCGCGGCGCGCGCGAGCAGGGCAGTCGCTCCGGCGCCGTCGCCCAGCCGTGCCGCGGCGAGCGCGGCGCGGAAGAGCGCGAACGGCACCAGTTCGCGGCGCCCCACGAACTCGCCGATCTCCTGCTTCCAGTCACGGAGCCGGGTGTCGGTCGCAGCCTGCTCGTAGAGGGCGCGTGCTTGAGCGACGTTGCCCACGCGCATCGCGCTATCCGCGTCTTCGATCACGTGGATCAGGAACTCCGGCGGATCCTCGTCGTCGATCACAGTGAAGCGCACGCCGCTCCAGGCGAGCCGGCGGGCAAGCCCGCGTTGTGGCCCGGGCCCCGGAGCCGCGGTCGCGTTCCGGCGCATCAGGACGTCGGGCAGGCCGTCGCCGTTGTCATCTTCGACCGTCACGCCTTCGACCCCGGCGAGCGCGGAGTCGTCCGGCCCCAGGTCCTCGAGCAGTCCGCGATGCTGGCTGGCGATCACGATGCTCGTCGTGCACTCGGTCTCGCACGAACGCGTGACGAAGATGACCTCGGGGCGTCCATCGCCCGTGAGATCGCCGACGCCGGCGATCTCGAGTGCGCTCAACACCGAGTTCGCGAGCGCACGGGCGGACGAGAAGAAGCGGTAGTGGGCGGCGGAGTCGTCGAAGAACCACGCTTCGCCGGGCGGGTTTGTCGCATCAGCGGTCGTGACCAGGAACACGAACTCGTCCAGACCGTCGCCGTCGATGTCGGCGCCCGCGCAGCGCGGTCCCTCGATCGCCGAGAGTTCCCAGGCGTTCACGAGCTCCGGGAGACACTCCGCGATCTTCGCGAGCCCGCCGGCGAGGTACTCCGACACCGAGACGCCACCGGCAAACGGGTTGTCCGGGCGAGGCGGGAGTTCGACGGGGGGTGGCGTGGCCGACCCGGCAAGAGGGGCCGTTCCCCCGGCCGACGTGCCCGACGTGGGCGTGGCAGTGATCGCGACGATACGGACGCCGCGCTCGCTGTCGCACGCCGCGAGGAGCAGCCCGAAAGCGGCGAGCAGGAGAAGCCGGCGAGCGCGCATCGGGCGGGAGAGTAGCACCGGCCCCTCGTGACGGCGTGCGTCCAGCCTCGTCCCGCTGTCGGCTCGCTCGTCGCCAGTCTCGATCGTCGGCGTCCGCTCGCCACAATCCGCTCGCCCCACTCCGGCCGCCGCCGCTTCGGCACGAGATTGTGGATAACTGGAACTGCTTACCAGAGTTGACTTCTGACTAGATCAATGCTTTCATCCTCAACGCGGGTCTATTCTGCGGGGAGTGAGGTAGGACATGGCCAACATGCTGGACTACCGCAAGCTCGTCGCGGAGGCGATCGGGGCGTTCGCGCTGATCTTCATGGGTGCCGGCGCGATCATCGTGACCGGCGGCGCGAACCTGGTGGCGATCGCGCTCGCTTACGGCCTGGCGATGGCACTGCTGGTATCAATGCTGGGACACATCTCCGGCGGAATGTTTAACCCGGCATTGACGATTGGTCTCTGGGTGACGCGGCGACTGACCACGATGGACACCATCGGGTACATCGTCGCTCAGCTCGTGGGCGCATCGCTGGCGGCGTTGGCGCTCGTGGCGCTTTTCCCGGAGGTCGAACGGCAGGCGCAAAACCTGGGGACGCCGATGCTCAACCCGGGCATCACGTTCGCGCAGGGTGTCGGCATCGAGATTGTGCTGACGGTCTTCCTCATGCTGGCGGTCTTCGGGACGGCACTCGATGCGCGCGGTCCGAAGCTCGGCGGCCTGGTGATCGGGCTCGTGCTGACGATGGGCTTCTTCGCTGCGGGACCACTCACGGGTGGCGCGATGAACCCGGCGCGCGCGTTTGGACCGGCGCTCCTGACCTGGACGTGGGACGACCAGCTCGTCTACTGGATCGGCCCGATCGTCGGAGCGGTGCTAGCCGCGCTGCTTTACCACTACGTGTTCATGAACGATGAGGAGATGGCAACGGCGACATAGGGGGTACAGGCGCCGTCATCGATACCGACCATCAGTCACGCCTGCATCTGTCGAAACATAGTACCCCCGCCGCACGGCAGATGTTGGTAACGAGAGCGGGCCGTAAGGCCCGCTCTCAACGTCTCTCCGGACACGATTCGCGTGCGCTCAGCGCAGACCGGTCGAGCCGTGGCCGCCGCGTCCACGCTCCGTGTCATCGAGCACGTCAACGAGCTGCCACTCGGGCTCGACCAGGGGCACGACGACGAGCTGCGCGATGCGGTCGCCGTCCGCCACCTCGAACTCACCGATGGCAGGCAGGCAGTACATCGTGACCATCACCTCACCGCGGTAGTCCGCGTCGAGCGTTCCGAGGACGGCGAGCACGCCACGGGCGGCGAGCCCTGAGCGTGGCCGAATCTGCACGTCGAGGCCGGGGTCCGCGGCGATCGCGATCCCGGTCGGTACGCGCACCGGCATCGCGCCGACCGTCACCGGGCCGTCCGCGAGCGAGGCGTAGAGGTCGAAGCCGCTCGCGAGCGGCGTCTGGCGGGCGGGCAGCAGTGCGGAGGCACGAAGTCGCACCACGCGCAGTGTGGGCCGTCCCGTGCCGGCGCGACCGACGTTGCTCACAGCGCCTCCTGCCGTCACGAGCGAGCCCCCGCCCTTCAGCGAAGGGCGGGGGCTCGCTCGTGAGTTCGCCTTGCGGGACTGCGACCGCTATTCGGCGGCCGCTCCGGCGCGCTGCTCGCGCGCACGCTCCAGGCCCTTGCCTTTTTTCGGTGTGAGGATCTCTAGCGGGTACACGTGCTTCTTCAGCATCTCGCGCGGCGGGTCGATGTAGATCGCGGACCATCCGCAGGACTGCTCGCACAGCCGGCAGCCGGTGCACCGCTTCGGGTCCACCGTGGCCATGCCGTAGTAGTCGTGGCTGTTGGGCGCGTCGCTCAGGGAGAGCGCCTCGAACGGGCAGATGTTGATGCAGAGCTCGCAGCCCGAGCCGATGCAGTTCTCTTCGAGGACCTTTGCGAGCGGCAACTCGCGCCTCGGGAAGGTGCGGCAGACGTCGCCGATGTCGTCGAGGATGGACTCGGGAGGGCACACAGCACCGCAGGCTCCGCAGTCGATGCAGAGCTCGCTATCGATGATGTGGATCTCGTTGCGTAGCCCCGTGATGGCCTCAGTGGGGCACTTCTTCACGCAGGCCGTGCAGCCGATGCAGGTCTCAATGATCTTGTATGCCAAGGACCAGAACCCCCTTGGTGGTGAACCCCGGAGGCGACCTTAGCATCGGCTGGAGAGCCCAGCAAATGAGGTCAGCACCCCGGCCGGAGGGGCGTGGAGGCACTCCGTCACCGGCGGCCGCGGGTCAGGCGGCGGTGCGCCAGAAGCGGCTCATGAGCGTGTTCACGTCCAGCGGGGGCGCGATCAGCTCGACCCCAAGCACCCACAGCGCTGCCGTCTCCTCTTCAGGGGCGGTCAGCAGGTAGACGGTGGCATCCGGCGCCGACATCCGGAAGCGGAGCGCGAGGTCGATCGCGGCGTCGCCGCCGGGGCCGCACACGATGACGTCGTAACCAGAGCGTCGTGACCACGCGATCGCCGAGTCCCCGTCCATCGAGATGTCGACGGCAAGATTCATCTCCTGCAGCACGAGCACCGTCGCGAGCGCGATCCGATCGTCCCCGATCACCACGAGTGCTTTCGCGGGTCGATCGCGTTCGAACGGGAGCCGTTCGTCCTGCTCGTCTTGCTCTTCGCGCATCGCGTGTCCATCCGTCGTGCCAGGGGCTCTATTGGTTATCGACGGGTCGCGGACGCCTGCGCAGCGGCGATGACGAGGCGTTGATAGGATGCGGACATGTTCACGCTTGCGCGCACGAGTCCCCTCCGCGGTCTGGCGCATCTGTTGCGGCTGCATCCGCGTCGTCTGGCACTTGCGCCCACGATCGCCGCCTACGAGTCGGCCGGTCCGGACCGCGCGCGTGTACGGGTGGACGGGATGGTCTGTGCCGCGTGCGCCGCCCGTACGAGCGTCGCGCTCGGGCGCGTTGACGGCGTGCGCGATGTCACTGTGGATCTGGAAGCCGGCAGCGCGATGTTCCGATACGAAGCCGGGCACCCACCGGCGGTCGCGGAGCTCCAGCGCGCGCTCGACACGGTGGTCGTCGCGGCGCCGGCGCGGCGCGTGCTCGCCCGTTGGGCGGACCG
>JAQBZW010000215.1 GCA_027622315.1 Chloroflexota bacterium
AGCCGGCGGCGGCGTTCACGGCGGCGCGGGCACAGCTGGCGGCGGACATCGGCGCGCCGCTCGACGCGATCACGCTCGCGCGGGCGGAGCCGGTCACCTGGAACGACGGCTGCCTCGGCCTCGCCACCGCCAGCGAGTTCTGCACCCAGGCTCTCGTTGACGGCTGGGCGCTGTGGCTGCGCGGACCAGACGCGCTCTACCGCCTGCATACCGACGCCGCGGGATCGGTGATTCGATCCGCCGGCGCCGTGGAGATCGCACGCTCGATCCCCGAGCTCCCGCTGCCCGCGGGCGCCACGTTGCGCTCCGAAGTGCCGTCACCGGCGCCGTCGGGCGCCGCCGGGCTGGAGCAGTCGCGCGCGAGCTCACCGACCGTGGTCGGCCTCTTGCTTGGCGCGGCGGGGGTGGCGCTCGTATTCGGACGCTGGGCCGGCGGACGCGCAGAGCAGGGCAGGCGCGACGGCTAAGCCAGCCGCTTGATCATGATCAGCGCCGGGTCGTCCGCGCCCCACAGCTCCGTCAGTTCCTCGAGCGGGTCGTAGCCGAGCGCGCGGTAGAACGCGCGCGTGCGGCCGTAGCCCTCATCCGCGTGGGACGGGCCGAGCGTCTTCACCTGCACGTAACGCACCCCCCGGCCGCGCAGCCATGCCTCGACGCGCTCCAGCATGGCGCGGCCCGTTCCGCTGCGATGCCGCTCCGGGAGGACGCCCAGCACGAGCAGCTCCGCGCTCTCGGCGAAGTGGCGTTTCACGGTCACGAAGCCGACCGCCCCGCCGTCTGTTCCGTGGCGCGCGACGAAGGTCGGCATCACGTCGATGTCGCGCAGGTACTGCGCGTTCGACGCTTCGACGCCGAACCACTGTGGGAGCGCGCCCAGGATCGGCTCGCACACGGCGGACTGTCCGAGCAACGGCCCCTCGACGGTGACGGTCATGGCAGCTCCCGAGCGGGAGGGTAGCGGCCGGAAGGGGCGATACGGGCACCCGGCCCACGCAGGTCGAACGCTGTGAAGAGACAGGGAGTTAAAACGGGCAGGGCCACGAAGCGCGGTCGAGAGAACGTTAGCCGTCAGGTGCACGGTCCGTTGGTTATGTGCATGATGACCAAGTTATGGCGCGAAGACCACGTTGGTTCGTGTTCGCAGACGATGTGGGCGACCCCGGTCCTGAGGGGACGACGCACTTCGGGTATGCGCTAATAGGCGTCAGGTCAGAGGACCTCCGCCACCTGACCGAGATGCGCGCGCGTTCTCGTGTCAGGAGCCAATCGTTTCATGAGGCAAAGGCGGGCGATGTCGAGTCGAGCGGCTTCCAAGGCCAGATCGAGCGGATCGCGAAGCTCGTGGAACACTCGCGGGTCATCGCGGCATTCGTGTCGATTACAAAAGGACGCTATAGCGGCCCATGGCTACGGGATGGAGTGGACTCGCGGGGGAATCGCGTCCCGGCCGACCTGAACTTCTTGCGGAACTACCTCGTCCGGAAGGGACTTGACCTGTTGTTCGACGGTGTCGCTGGAACTGAAGCGACACTCGATCTGGTTCTCGACCGCGTCGGCCTCAGTGACGCGCAAGTTCTAAACCTGGGTCGCTATCTCCGGGGCGAGTTCAACCAGCATGGGCCCTTCGACTTCCCTGCGCCCACACACGTAACGCACGCGGACTCTCGATATGTGGAGGGCCTGCAGGTAGCCGATCACGTCGCAAAGCTTAGTCACCGGATTGCGCGAGTCGAGGATTGCGAGGCGCAACGGGCGCTGTCACGTCCGTTTCTCAGGATGCAAACCATCCTCAGCGCCCGCGAGTTTTCGCTTGAGGTTGCTGCCGGTGATGGCTGGTCGCGCCGTGCTAGAGGACAAAGAGAAGCGGGGGCCGGAGACCGTATACAGGTCACCCACCCCCGCGATCCAGCTTAACCGTGTCTCAAGGCTTAGGATTACCCTCAGACCGTAGTCGGAGGGTAACTTCCGAGGACCCCCTCTGTCAATATCTTTATCCAGCCAACGTGGACAGACGCTATGCGAGACTTCCCGAGATGCGTTTGATCTCTCCCCGCTCTGCCCACGTGACCGCGGCCGCCTGCACTGTGAGTATCGACATCAGCGTCGGGTAACTTGACCTTTCGTAGCCCAAACCGGAGAGCGACTGTCGAGAGCCCGACGCGACTATTGCACTTCTGGGTAGAACATGTGTTTGACATGATCGGAACGGGTGTTCTATTGTGTTCGTCGGATGCCGTTGCCGATGGGTGACGGTCCCGGCGGGCGTGATTGCACCTCCGACGGGCGCGTGGCTACTCTGGGACTTCGTCCACAGCGTTGTCCACGCCGTTCGGGAGCGTCGGCACCCTGGGTACCGACCGCTTTCGGACAAGCCTGTTCTTAAGTGCCATTCAGTCGACCGGGATCGGCCGCATAGTGACGGCAGTCCCGGCTCCGACACGCCGAGAGGGTTCATCCCACATGAAGGTCGTGTTCCTGGAGACCGTTGAGGGATCGGGTGACATGGGCGAGGTGAAAACCGTAGCCCGTGGATATGCCCGAAATTACCTGTTGCCGCGCGGCCTGGCCGCACCGGCAACTCCTGCTCTTCTCCAGCGGGCCGAAAGGCTTCGCGAAGTAGAGGAGCAGCGACAGCGGGAACAGGACGTCCGCGCCCAAGAGCTGCTCGGTCGGCTCGAAGGTCAGGCGTTGATCATGGCTGTACGTGTGGGAGAGCAGGGGCGTCTGTACGGTTCTGTCACAAATGCGGACATCGCCGAGAAGGCTGGGGAGATTCTTGGCGAAGAACTGGACAGGCGCGTCATCCTGCTATCCGAGGCGATCCGGAGCGTAGGGGTCTACACCGTTCCCATCCGGCTCTCACGTCATGTGGTGCCGGAAGTCACGGTGGTCGTGGTGGACGCTCAGGCGCCGGAAGGCGTTGAAGCTGCCGCCGATGCGTTGCTCAATCCTCCGGCTCCGCCGGAAGTGCGTGCAGCGCCGACCGCCGCGATGGAAGCGGAAGCCCCGACCGCGGCCGACTCTGAGGAGGCATCCTCAGAGCACCCGGACACCGCGGGCGCGTCGGAGCCGGGCACTTCTTCCGACGAGGAAGTCGCCCAGGACTAGCGAAACGGTTGGCGGCAGGGGCACCAGCCCCGCTCGCGTCGATCGCAGCCCGCCGCTTGTCGGCGGGCTTGCTGTCTGTGGCACTCCCAAGGTCCGAGGAGGAGTCCACCCCGACGCGAACGAGGAAGGCGGCCCACGTGGTCATCGAAGGACGCCCCTCGCAACTGCGCCAATCGCTCGAAGGTCGCCCCGCCGGGGGACTGCCACCACACGACATCTCCGCCGAAGAGGCCGTCGTCGCCGCGCTGCTGCTCGACGAGGACACGTTCGTGCGCGTGCTGCCGATCGTGCAGCCCGAGGACTTCTACCGGGAGCAGAACGGCTGGATCTACGAAGCCTGCCTCGCGCTCGGTGAGCGCAACGAGCGCATCACCGTGCCCACCATCGCGCACGAGCTCGACCGCGTCGGTCGGCTCGACTCCGTGGGCGGCGAGCCCTATCTCGTCGAAGTGGCCGGGAAGTACTTCACCGCCGTGGGCGTGGAGGCGCACGCGCGCATCATTGCGCGCGACTCCCTCTACCGGCGGTTGATCGGCGCCGCCCAACAGATCGCGCAGCTCGCCTACGCGGGCGGACCCGACGTCGCGCGCGTGCTCGGCCAGGCGGAGACGATGCTGCTCGGCCTGCGCACCGCGGAGGCCGCCGGTGACTTCCACCGCTTGCGCGAGCTGCTCGACGCTTTCCTCGAACAGCCGGACGAAGACGAGGACGGCGCGCTCGCCGAGTCGATCCGCTCGGGCTTCATGGATCTCGATGCGCTGCTCGGCGGCTTCAAGCGCGGCGATCTCGTGATCCTCGCGGCCCGCACCGGCGTCGGAAAAACGAGCCTGTTGCTCAACCTCGCGCGCAACGCCGCCGTCGGTCAGCACGCCACCGTCGCCGTCTTCTCGCTCGAGATGTCGGGCGAACAGCTGGCGATGCGTCTGCTCTCGGCCGAGGCGGATGTCGAGATGGCGCGCCTGCGGCTGGGGCGGCATACCGAACAGGAAGAGCACCGCGTGATGCACGCGCACGGCGTGCTCGGCGGCACGAACATCTTCATCGACGACTCGGCCGTGCTCACCGTGCCCGAGATTCGCGCGAAGTGTCGCCGGCTCCAGGCCGAGCACGGGCTCGACCTCGTGGTGGTCGACTACCTCCAGCTGTTGCACGGCAGTGGCCGCGCGGACACGCGCACGAACGAGATCTCGCAGATCTCTCGCGCGTTGAAGGAGCTCGCACGCGAGCTGAACACGCCGGTGATCGCGGCGGCGCAGCTGTCCCGCGCCGTCGAGTCACGTCATCCCCACATCCCGATGCTCTCCGACCTCCGTGAGTCCGGCTCGATCGAGCAGGACGCCGACATCGTGACGTTCATCTACCGCGAGGACGTCTACCTCACGCCGGACGAGTGGCAGGCGCAGAACCCCGACGTGTCGGGCAACCAGCACCCCAGCGGGCTCGCGCAGATCATCGTGGCCAAGCACCGCAACGGCCCGACCGGCACCGTGACGGTGCGCTTCCGCAACCGCACCGCGTCCTTCCAGGACCTGTTGTTGCGCGCCGATCCCGCGTTTGACGCCTTCGACGGCGACGACGGATTCGACTAGTGCCGCCCCACATGGCCGAGCCGGCGCGCAGCCGGGAGACCGCCGACGAGGGCGATCCGGCGGACGCTCGCTCCTCGGGTGACGACGAGTTCCCTGGCTTCCGCACCGGGGGGCTGCCGATCACGCTCCCGGCGCAGTTCTTTGTGGAGCTGCTGCCGCTGATTACCGATGAGGCCGAGCTACGGGTCACGCTCTACGCGCTCTACGCAATCGCGCGCACGCGTGGTGAGCCGCGGGCGTTGCGAGCGAGCGTGCTCGCGGCCGAGGCGCCACTCCTGCGTGCGCTCGCCGCGCACGGCGGGACGGACGCCGTCGTTCCGGC
>JAQBZW010000216.1 GCA_027622315.1 Chloroflexota bacterium
GCACCCTCCGGTCCCGCCGAACCCAGTGCCTATAAATTTGGCGAGGCCGGCGTCGAGGGAAAGTGCGCGCTCTGCGGCACCTACGTGATCAAGGGCGGCACGAAGTTCCGTGAGAAGTCCGTGCTCTGCCCCGACTGTGTGAAGCGCCAGGAGCGCATTCGCAACCCGTACGAGGCACGACCGGGCCGTCGCTAGGTGTAGGCCGCAACGCGTCCGTAAACGACCGATCGCGAGAGCCCGCCGCACGGCGGGCTCTCGCGCTTCCCCATCGGGCGGGCCTCCGCTCACGCGTCGTTGGCATCCCGCAGCTCCACCGTCATGCTCGCGCCGCGTACGCCGCGCGCCGCGGCATCCACCGTCTGCACCGCGTCCGACGCGAGCCAGCGTTCTGCGGAGGCGCGGTCGCTCCACCACGAAGTGAGCAGGATTGATCGCCGCGACACCCAGCGATGGACGCGGGTGCACCCTGGCGCCTGGCGGCAGGATGTGCGTTCGAGGGCGCGCACGCGCCAGAAGTGGCGAAGCGCGGCGCGCATGGTGGGCATGTGCCACGCGGTGACTAGCAGCACGGGGCCCGTTGACTGTGTCACGCCTCGCCTCCGGGCCCGGGCACGGCCGGTGGACCACGAACCCCGAGAATCTCGCCCGGCCGCACGCGCATCGCCCAGAAGGCGAGCAGGCCGGTGGCGTTGATCCAGAGACTCGTTGCCAGGTGGACGGTCAGCGCATACGACACCGCCGTCGCTGCGTCGGCGCCGGCCGCGGTGAGGATCCCGCCGACGAGCGCTTCGTACGGTCCGAAGTTCCAGAGCGCCACAGGGATCGCGACCGCAAGGTTTGCCGAGATCATGGCCGCGAGGTAGGTGGGGTAGCCGTAGTCAAAGCCAAATGCCCGCCCGATCAGCGCGAACATCGCCGTCTCGACCAGCCACGCCGGCACGGAGAGCATGAGCGCGCCGGCAGAGCGCCGCCATGAGCGCAGCACACCGAGCCCCGCCCGGGCCTGCATGAGCGGGCGCGTAGCCTGGTCCGCCAGCGCCCCGGCACGACGCCGGCGATGCCCCGGAGCGGTGCGGGACCGCTGCGGGCGAGCATGAGTGCGAGTGCCAGCGCGACCGCTGCCACGACCGCGAGCACCGTCACCGCGCCGATCGAGACCGTCGCCAGGTCGCCGAGGTCCCAGAATGCGATCGCGGCGAGCAAGAAGAGCACGAACACCACGCCGTCGAGCGTGGCCTCGACAATGAAGACCGTCGCTGCGACACCGGCGCGCGAGGCGCCGTAGCGGTTTGCGAGCACCTGCACCTTGGCCACGTCGCCGGCGCGCAACGGCAACAGGTTGTTGACCATGTTGCCGATCAGAAACGCGCCGAAGAGCGCAGCCTGGGGTGGCGGCCGGGTCGCCTCGCGTGAGACGTCGCGCAGTAGATAGCGCCAGCGCCAGGAGTCGATGTACTTCGCGGTCGTGAAGAGCAGCAGCGCCGGTAGGACCCAGCCGAGCGTGACCCCCGTCAGCGCGTCCCGCAGTGCGCTGAGATCCACGATGCGCGTGGCGAGCAGCGCGAAGGCCAGCGTGACGGCCACCTGCCACAGCAACCGTCTGCCCCATGCGCGGCGGGAAGTCCCGCGTGCACCCGGGGGGCGGTCGCCCGCGGTTCCCGTCATTACCTTGCTTTCCGCGGCCGCTGCGTGCGGACGAGGCGCGTGTGTCGCGCCATCGGACCGCGCGGCCTACGCGCCGGCGGCGATGCGTTCCGACCGGCAGGCGCGCATGACCGCGCGCACGGAGTCGAGTCCGGGTCGCGCAGCGACGACACGCACCACGGCGGTGTCCAGACCTTCGGAGAGTCGAGCGAACGCGTCAGCCGCGCCTTCCGCCGGCCCGAAGTAGCCGACGGCATTCAGGATCTCGTCCGGGAACGCGTCGATCAGCTCGTCTCCGGCGGCGCCGCGCGTGCGCATGTCGTCGAGCTCTGCGAGCTGTGGGGCGAAGCCCATGCGTTCGAAGTGTGCCCGGTAGCCGAAGCGGCGGTCGCGCGCGGTGGGCACCGACTGCCCGAGCGCATAGCCCATGGTCGCGCGCACGAGCCCCTGGCGCGCGACGGCAACGTCGTCGTCGACGCACACGCGGATGTACTCGGCCATGCGCACGGCCACCGGATCGCGGCCGGCCCGCTCCGCGCCTTCAGCGATGCGAGCGCGGCTCCAGGCGACCTGCTCGGCGCTGCACCAGTTCAGGGCGGCCCCGTCGGCGCACTCGCCGGCAATGCGCAGCATCTCCGGCCCGAGTGCGGCCACGTACACGGGCGTGCGGGGCGGCGGGTGAATGGCGAGTTGCACACCGCGCAGCGTGACCGCTTCGCCGGCGAAGTCCACGGTCTCGCCGGCGAGCAGCGCCCGCGTGGTCTGGAGGTACTCGCGCATAATCGTGAGCGCCGAACCGCCGCCCAGCCCCACGGACTCGCGCGCGGCCGCGTTGTAGGTGCGCCCCGAGCCGATGCCGAGGATGAAGCGACCGCCCGTGATCGCACCCAGCGTCCCGGCGCTGATGGCGAACGCCGCGGGACCGCGATAGGCCACGTTCGAGACGGAGATGCCGGTGGTCAACCCCCCGGGAACGACGTCGCATGTCGCCTGCCAGCGCATGAGCGAGAGCTGGAACGAGTCCACACCCACGCCCTCGGGCGTCCACAGGCTCGTGTACCCGAGCTCGGCCGCTTCTCGCGAGAGCGTCACCTGGTCCTCGAAGGTCATCCCGAGCGAGGTGTCGAGTCCGAGTCCGATCTCCATGTGGCCTCCGTACTACCGGCCGTGGCCGGATTCGTCCTCTTCGCCCAGCGCCAGTGCCTCGCGGGCCCCGAGCTCAGGGCAGTGATGCGCGCGCGCGGCGCATCGGCTCGTCGCCGCTGTAGAGGCTGTCGCCGCTGTCGCCGCTGTCGCCGCTGTCGCCGCTGTCGCCGCTGTCGCCGCTGTCGCCGCTGTCGCCGGCGGCAGGATAGCGTGCGCTGGGCGCGGGCTCGTGCTCAGCTGTCCTCGGACGGTTCGGGCCGCTGGCCGAATTGCGGCACCTCGTGCGTCGCCCCGGTGGGGTCGTCGCCGCTTGGAGCGCCGACCGCCGGCAGGACTTCGCGCATCACCCACTCGATGCGCTCGATCGCTTCGTCGACGTACTCACGCGTGCTCGGGTCGGCGCCGAGCTGTTCATGCAGGCGAACGACCTGAAGCGCGTTACGCACGTGGTGGTGCACTTCCTGGATCGCGCGCAGGCGCCGCCGCTCTTCGCGCTCCGGCCGGATCACGAACGCTCCGGCGAATAGCGTCAGCACGAAGATGGCGATACCCACGATCAGGTCGGCGAACGTGGGCTCGAACGCAATGCCGTGCCACGCCCACTCGATCGCGTCGTCGCCGAGCGCCAGCAGCGCTGCGACGAACGCGAACGTCAAGGCGCGACCATTGGTGAGGCGTGGGGGTAGCCGCATGATTGTCCGGACACCAGCGCGTCGGGCTTGCGAACAGCGGCGCCACCTCTGTGGTCGCCAGTCCGGCACTCTCGTCGGAGGTGCAGATCAGGTCGGTGTGGTCACCGCGAACGCCATCGCCTGTTCACGGCGGGAGACGGGGGCATTGTAAAGAACCACCGATACGGGCGGTAGCGGCGGTCGCCATCTAACGGGGGTGTGGCCGGTACCCGCGGGTCCACGTGCGCCGACGGCCTGCGGTTGATCGCAGCGGGCGTCAGGCAGGAAAGCCGGCCCCGGCGCGAATGACGCGGCGCAGATCGGCCTGCGCCGCTTGCAGCGCTGGCAGGCGCTCATCGATCGACTGACGGACTGAGGTGCGCATCCACTCGTGGTCGTCGTGGGAGCTGATCGCGAGCGGGACAACCGCGTTCCACAGTTCGTTCGCCACCATCAGCGCCGGGATCAGGTCGACCTCGGCGGCCCGCAGGCGCGGCCGTGCATGCGCCGCGTATCCCGCCATCCAGTAATGGAGGTCGGGGCCGTGCGGCCAGCAGTCCACGAGCAGGCTGCGTGCGATGTCCGCGACGCGCGCGTCTTCGTGAGCGAGGTCGAAGTCGAGCAACGCCGTGACGTCACCTTCTTCGAAGAGCACGTTGTTCTGAAGGCACTCGTTGTAGATCACGACATCCGGCTGGGCGTCATAGCCGAGCCGGACGAGTGCATCGAGGTTGGCCTCGCGGTAGCGGGTGAGCGCCTCGGCGCGCTCGCGGTCGGCTTCCGCGAACCGGGCGATCAGCGCCGCGAACGAGTCGAAGCCGTCGGCGCGCACCTGCACGTCGAGATCCGTGACTCGGCCGAAGGTCGGACGCTGGCCGGGCGAATCCCACTCCGCCATGTCTTCGTGCAGCAGGGCGAGCACGGCGCCTTTCCGCTGCTGGTAGAGCGGTTCGTGCGGCGGTGGCGAACCGATGAGGAACGGGAAGAGGGCCCAGCGGCCGTCTGTGGTGAGCACCACCGTTTCGCCGTTGGGGGTCGGCAAGGGTGCGGCGACCGGCCAGGACCGCTCTGCGAGGAAGCGGAGCAGGTCGTGTTCGTAGGGAATCGCGCGATCCGCATGTCGAGAGTTGTAGCGACGGAGCACGAGCGGCTCACCGCTCGGTGGCTCGACGCGCCAGTGCTCGTTGACCGCACCGCCCGCGAGGCGTGCGGTGCGGGCCGGCGGGAGCCCCCAGCCGGCGAGGGCGCGGGCCGTCGCCTGCCTGTCGTTCACGATGGACTCCGCGTGTTCGGCGTCTTCGAACAATCGCTGGTCGCCATGGGTACCACGGTGCCAACCACGCCATTGTCGCACAGCACCGACAGGCGCTCACGGGCGGATTCGCCCGGATGGGCGGTCGCCGGAGGCGCGGCGGCGGTCGTCACGCGGCGCATGGTCACGCGGCACGTGCCGAGGGGGGCAGGGGTTGGCATGGCGGCCGGTGGATGGCGACGGCGGTTGCGGACAGAGGGCGGGCGGGGACCCGTGCGCGCCGGCGTG
>JAQBZW010000217.1 GCA_027622315.1 Chloroflexota bacterium
AGCGCCGGGCGCACCGCCGGACGACGCCGGGACCCCGGATCGCGGGCGGCGGTCACGCGCTGGCGACGGGCCGCGACGGCGCGAGCTGAGCGAGGACGACACGTAGGCCCTGCCCCGCTGCGCACTCCCACAGAGCGAACCGTGGTCGTGGCGGAGCGGATCGAGGGTAGCCACCATCGTCCCTATACTTCGGCCCTCCCCGCACCCGATGGAGCCGTTGCATGCGTGCCGCGATCGTCGTCTTTCCCGGGACCTGGAGTGACGGCGACTGCACGTGGGCGCTCGAGCGGCTCGGCGTTTCGACGCGGCGTGTCTGGCATCGCGAAACCACCCTGCACGAGGACGAGCTGGTCGTATTGCCCGGTGGCTTTTCCTATGGCGACTACCTACGCTGCGGTGCGATCGCGCGCTTCTCGCCCGTGATGGGCGCGGTCCAGGCCCATGCCGAGGCCGGCGGTCTCGTGATCGGCATCTGCAACGGATTCCAGATCCTCTGCGAGTCCGGACTGCTGCCCGGCGCGCTCATGCGCAACGATTCGCTCCAGTTCCGTTGCCAGGACGTGCACCTCGTCGCGGGCAATCGCACGTCGCCCTTCACGCGCGGCGTCGCCGCGGGCCGCGCGCTCAACGTCCCGATCTCTCACGGCGAGGGCCGCTACTTCGCGGATACCGCGACGCTCGACGACCTCGAGCGAACTGACCGGGTCGCGTTCCGCTACGCGGATGAGCGGGGAGCGGTGACGCCGGCCGCGAATCCGAACGGCTCGGAGCGCAACATCGCCGGCATCCTCAACGAACGCGGGAACGTGCTCGGCATGATGCCCCACCCCGAGCGCGCCTGTGAGGCATTGCTCGGCAACGACGACGGCAACGTGATCTGGCAATCCGTGCTCGATGCGGTAGCCGCGCCCGCCTGACGCAACGGTTCGACGCAGCAGCCCTACGGGTCGGCGCGCGGTGGCGTGCGGCGCGGACGGTGCGTGTGCAGGCAACGCGGGCCGTCAGGCGTGCCGGATGCGTGTGTGAGACGCGATCTCGGAGTCGAGCGTCGCCAGGTCGTCCACGGTCAGCGAACGCACGTCGGCAACGCCGATCGCTCGCAGCAGCATCGCGATCTCGTCACGCAGGGCGCCGAGCCGTGCGCTGCCGCGCTCCGCCGACTGGCCGATGTCGAAGCGCGCTTCGACATCCGCGCGCTGTGTCGCGATGCCCACCGGGCATCGCCCGGTGTGGCAGGCGAGGTACTGCTGGCAGCCGATGGCGATCAGCGCGCCGGTCGCGAGCGCGACCGCGCTGGCCCCGAGCCCGAGCGCCTTCGTCACGTCGCCGGCGGTGCGGAAGCCCCCCGTCGCGATGATGTCGAGATCGTCGATCCCACGCGCCGCGAGGTGACGCACCGCGCGGTCGAGCGCGTACTGGATCGGGATCGTCAGGTTGTCCTTCAGCACATCGGGACCGGCCCCGGTGCCGCCGCCCCGTCCGTCGATCGTGACGAAGTCGACGCCGGCCGCGATCGCCGCGTCCAGGTCGTCCTCCACCCGCCCCGCCGCGAACTTGATGCCGACCGGCCCGCCGTCGAGGCGCTCGCGGATCCAGTCGACGCGTGCCCTGAGCGCGTCCGGGCCCGCGATGTCTGTGAAACGCGCGGGTGAGTGCGCAGCCTCGCCGGGCGCGATCCCGCGCACCTCGGCGATCCGGGCGGTCACCTTCGCGCCGGGGAGGAGCCCGCCCGAGCCCGCCTTTGCCGACTGCCCGAACTTGATCTCAATCGCGTCCGCGCGGCGGATGTGCTGCTCGTCCCAGCCGAAGTAGCCGGTCGCCATCTCGAAGATCTCGAGCGTCGCCGCGGCGCGCTCTTCGTCGAGCATGCCGCCCTCGCCACTGCCGATCGCCGTGCCGAGCTCGGCCGACACGCGCGCCAGCGCCGTCTTCGCGCTCACGGACAGGGCGCCGAACGACATGTGCGAGATCGTGAAGGGCACGGCGAGCTCGAGCGGCCGGCGAGCGCGCCGTCCGATCGTCGTGGCGAGCGAGAGCGGCTCATCGTCGAGCCGCGGTTGCCTGGAGAGCTGCGCGGGGAGCAGCAGGATGTCGTCCCACGACGGCCGCAACGTCTGGCGCGTGCCCATCGCGCTCACGGGCGGACCATCGGCGAGCCCGTGCAGGTAGCCGTAGCCACGGATCTCCGGATCGCTCCGGCGAGCCCAGCGATCGAGGTATCCGTCGTCGTGATCGGCGGGTAGCGCGGGCACGGCGTCGGCGTCCACCTGGATCGCACCCTCGTGCTCGCGCGCCGGGTAGATCGCCACGCGCTCGTGCGGGTCGTAGCGCGAGACGCCGGTGTGCAGGTCAAAGTCGTAGCCGTGCAGGCCGCAGATGATGTTCTCGCCGTCGAGACGACCGTCGCCGAGCTGCCCGCCGCGATGCGGGCAGCGGTTGTCGAGCACGTGCGGGGGCCCGCCGCCGCTGCAGGCCGCCAGGGCCAGATCGTGGTTGTTCACGCGCACGGTGACCGGCCGATCCGGCGGCAGTGCGGACGCGCTCATCACGGTCACCCAGCGAACCATCCCGTCCTCCTTGCGTCCGCGGCGGGCGCATCCACAGTATCGAGTGCACCCTGCCGCCGGCTGTATGCGCGCCCACACAGGGGGCCTGATGCTGCGGAGTGCCGGTGCTACGCTGCCCGCGCTCTCCCCCGGTCCACGAGGAGTCCCGATGCCCGCCGACGATCACACGCTCGCGCAGGTCGCGATGTCGCGCGCGGAGTACACACTGCTCGTGGATCTGCTCGACCGCGAGCCCACCGACGTGGAGCTGGGGATGGTCGGTGCGCTCTGGTCCGAACACTGCGGCTACAAGCACTCCCGCCCGCTCTTTCACCTCTTCCCCACCGAGGGTCCGTTCGTGCTGACGAAGGTCGGGGAGGAGAACGCCGGCGCCATCGATCTCGGTGACGGCTGGTGCGCCGTGTTCAAGATGGAGTCGCACAATCACCCCTCGGCGATCGAGCCCTATGAGGGCGCAGCCACCGGCGTGGGCGGCATCCTGCGCGACATCTTCGCGATGGGCATGCGCCCGGTCGCACTGCTCGATTCGCTGCGCTTCGGCCCGCTCGCCGACGCGCGCAACCGCCACCTCTTCAGCGGCGTGGTCGCGGGCATCGGCGGCTACGGCAACTGCATCGGCGTGCCCACCGTCGGCGGCGAGGTGCAGTTCGACCCGTCGTACAGCGGCAACCCGCTCGTGAACGCGATGGCGGTGGGCGTGGGCCGGCGCGAGCACCTGCTCTCCGCGCGCGCCGGCGGCCCCGGCAACCCGCTCGTGCTCGTGGGCGCGGATACGGGCCGCGACGGCATTCACGGCGCCACGTTCGCCTCCGTCGAACTCGACGCGGGCAGTGACGAACGCCGTCCCGCCGTGCAGGTCGGCAACCCATTCCTCGAGAAGCTGCTGATGGAGGCGTGCGTCGAGCTCGCCGAACAGCACGGCGACTGGATCGAAGGCCTCCAGGATCTGGGCGCGGCCGGGCTCACGTCGAGCGCCGTCGAGGCCGCGGCGCGGGCCGGCACCGGCATCGACATCGACATCTCGCGGGTGCCCCGGCGCGAACAGGGCATGACCGCGTACGAGGTCATGCTGTCCGAGTCGCAGGAGCGCATGCTCGTGATCCCGAAGCGCGAGCACCTGGACGAGGTGCTCGCGCACTTCCGCAAGTGGGAGCTGCACGCGGACGTGATTGGCGTGGTGACCGACGATGGCATGGCCACCGTGCGCGACGGCGATCGCGTGGTGGCGCGCCTGCGCATCGAGGTGATCACCGACGCGCCGCAGTACCCGCCCGCGGGGCGGCGCCCGGAGAGCCTCGATCGCATGCAGGGGGAGGACCTCGCCGCGCACCCGGATCTCGCGCCGGAGCGCGCGAGCGAGGCGCTGCTCGACTTGCTCGGTTGCGAGAACATCGCGAGCCGGCGCTGGATCTTCCGCCAGTACGACCACCAGGTGCTGAACAACACCGTCGTGCGACCGGGCGGAGACGCCGCGGTGATCCGCCTGAAGGGCAGCCCGCGCGCGCTCGCCCTGGCCACCGACTGCAACGCGCGCTTCCTCGCGCTCGACCCGCGCATCGGCGCACAGATGGCGGTCGCCGAGGCAGCCCGCAACGTCGTGGCCACCGGCGCGCTGCCGGCGGCCGTCACCGACTGCCTGAACTTCGGGAACCCGGAGAAGCCCGAGGTGGCCTATCAGCTCGAAGAGGCGATCGGAGGTCTCTCGGAGGCCTGTCGCGCGCTCGGCACGCCCGTCGTCTCGGGGAACGCCTCGCTCTACAACGAGACGCCCACCGGCCAGATCTACCCGACGCCGTCGATCGGGATGCTCGGCATTCTCGACAACGTGGACCGACACCTCACCGCGACGCCGCGGCCGGGAAACACGCTGGTGCTGCTCGGCGCCACGCCCGCGCAGCCGGCGTCCACGCTCGCCGGATCGGAGTACCAGGTGCGCACGCTCGGCCGGCTCGCCGGCCGGCCGGCGATCGATCTCGCGCTCGAGGCGCGGGTGCAGTTGCTGGTGCGGGAGGCGAACGCCGCCGGCATGCTCACCGCGGCGCATGACTGTGCCGACGGCGGCCTCGCCGTCACCGTCGCCGAGATGTGCATCTCCGCCGGACACGGCATCGATGTGAGTGCGGTGGAGTTGGGGTCGCGGCTGGACGCCGCACTCTTCGGCGAGGCCCCCTCCCGTTTCGTCGTCGCGACGGCGGATGACGCCGACGCGGAGCGACTGCGGTTGCTGGCGGAGGCGTCGGGCATCGAGTCCACGATGCTCGGGCGCGTCGCCGGACGGCGCGTGCGCATCGGCCCGGCGGATGTTCCGCTGTCGGCGGCCGCCGACCGCTACGAGCACGGGCTCGAGCGCGCCCTCGCCGGCGAGACGGCCGCGCACCCGGCAGGTGGCCGCGTCTAGGCGCCCGACGAGAGCGC
>JAQBZW010000218.1 GCA_027622315.1 Chloroflexota bacterium
AGTCCCGATCCTCGGCTCGCCGATCGCCAAATCCGCTACGGTGGCGGCCCCGCGCTCCCGTTCGGGCGCCTGGTCGAGGAGGACCGATGACCACCACAGTTCGCCCCGAGGATTGCCTCGCCACGATCGACGGCACGACCACCGTGCCGGGCATCGACGGACCGATCGAGATCACGCGCGACCGCTGGGGCATCCCGCACATCAAGGCCCAGAGCACGCACGACGCGTTCTTCGGCCAGGGCTTCTGCATGGCGCAGGATCGCGCCTTCCAGATCGAGCTCTACCGGCGCATGGCGCACGGCACCTCGGCCGAGATGCTGAACCGCGGGCTCCTCCGGCGGGACATCCAGAACCGCACGCTCGGCTTCGGGCGGCATGCGCTCGTCGAGTGGGGCGCCCAGAGCGAGGACGCGCGGATGGTGCTCCAAGCGTACGCCGACGGCATCAACGCTGCGATCGACACCCAGCCCGAGCCATGGGAATTCCGCACGCTCGGGCACACCATGGAGCCATGGTCGCCGGTCGACTCGCTCGCCGTGATCAAGATGGTCAACTCCGGCGGGCAGTGGGCGAGCAAGCTGCGCTTCGGCCAGGTCGCAGCGGCGCTCGGGCACGAGGCGGCTGAGGCGCTGATCCCGGACTTGCCTCGCGGCGCTGCCCTGATCGTGCCCTCAGGGGCGCGCTGGGAGCAGGAGACGCACCCGTTCCTCGCCGATCCCGAGTCCGCCATGGGCGAACCGGATGGCCCGATCCCGTCCGGCGGCGGCTCGAACTGCTGGGTGATCGCGGGCTCGAAGACGGCGAGCGGAAAGCCGCTTGTCGCCGGCGACCCGCACCTCGCACTCGGCGTCCCGGGCCAGTGGTACGTGGTGCACATGGAGTGCCCGGAATTCACCGCCGCCGGCCCGTGCAACCCCTGCTATCCGGGCCCGGTCTTCTACGGCCACAACGCCCGCATCGCGTGGACCATGACCCACGGCCAGGGCGACCGCTGGGACAACTACCGCGAGCAGATCCGCCACGGGGCGGCCGGACCGGAGGCCCGCGTCGGCGAGGATGCATGGGACGCGCTCGTGCACCTCGATGAGCGGTTCGGCGTGCGTGGCGAGAACCCCGTCGACGAGACGATCTGGCTGACCCGACACGGTCCGGTGATCGCCGGCGACCCGACGCGTGACGACGAGGTGATCTCCGCCTGCTGGGGGCTGGCGGCGCCGGCGCACGACACCGACGCCATGCTCGCCGTGCTGCGCTCCGGCAACGTGGCCGAGGCGCGCGCGGGCTTCAGGCGGTACGACTCCGTCTCGGGCAACTTCTGCTTCGCCGACGGCGACGGGAACATTGCGTACCAGTACACGGGGCGCATCCCGAAGCGGCCCGGCTGGATCGTGCCCGTGCCGGGCTGGGACGACGCCTATGAGTGGGACGGCGACGTGCCGAAGACCGAGCTGCCCACCGACGAAAACCCCCGCAACGGATTCATCGTCACCGCCAACAACCGCACCATCGGCGACGATTACCCGCACTACCTCTCGTACATGTCGACGCGCTTCCGCGCCGACCGGCTGCGCGAGCGGATGGACGACGCCGAGCTGTTCGATCACGAGCTCGTCCGCTCGCTCCAGAGCGACCACACGAGCATCCACGCGCGGGATCTCGGCGCACGCTTCGCGTCGGTGGCGACCGATGACGCCGACGCCCGCGCGCTCCAGTCGCTGCTCCGCGGCTGGGACGGCGCGCTGGACGTCGACGGCGCGGCGGCGGTGGCCTATGCCGCGATCTGCGACGCCCTGATTGAGCGCACGGTGCGCACGTATTACGCCCGGGTCCCGAACGTCGCCGCCAGCACCGCCGGCGAGGAGTTCCGCATCCTCTACGAGCAATTGCTCGGCGACCGTCCCGCCATGCTCATGGGCGCGCAGTCGTGGGACGAGGCGATCCGCACTGCGATGCCGGAGGCGGCGCGACGCGCCCGCGAGCAACATGGAGCCGACCCGGCCACGTGGCGCTGGGGCACGGAACACCGCGCGGCGTGGTCGCACAACCTCGGCCGCGACGCGGCGCTCGCGCCGATCGTGAACGTCGGCGAGTTCGAAATCGGTGGCGACGGCATGACGCCCTTCGCGACCGAGGTCGCGCGCGGCGCGGCGGCCACGCACGGGGTGTCGTATCGCCAGATCTTCGATCTCGCTGACCTGGGCGCCGGCCAGATCTGCATCCCGCCGGGCAACTCGGGTCAGCCGGGATCGCCGCACTACGCCGACAACATGGAGCGCTGGGGCAACGTCGAGTACCACCCACTGCTGACCGACTGGGATGCGATCGCAGCGAACGCGGAGGCGACGCTCACGCTCGAGCCGGGCGACTGAGCGCCGCCGCCGCGAGCGACCAGCGGAGCATCAACGGACGACGAGGAGAGCGACAGACCATGCCCGACACCGTGCCGGCCGGGGCGACCCACGCGATCTATGAGCTGATGAACACGCAGCGTGCGATCCGGCGCTTCAAACCGGATGCGGTGCCCGAAGCGGTGATCGAGCGCCTGATCTTCGCGGCCACACGCGCCGCCAGCGGAAGCAATCTGCAGCCGTGGGCGTTCGTGATCGTGACGGATGAGCGCAAACGGAAGACGATCGCCGAGGCGCTCAAGTCGCTCTTCGAGGCACGCGGCGCGCTCGTCGATCCGAGCACGATCGAAGACCCCGTCCGTCGGCGCATGATGCAGGGCGTGGTCGGGCTCTTTTCGAACTTCGCGCAGGCGCCCGTCACGATCATCCCCTGCCTCGTGAACGCGACATCGCCCGCACCGGACGGGCTCGTGGCGGGCTCCTCGATTTACCCGAGCGTACAGAACCTGCTGCTCGCCGCTCGAGCCGAGGGACTGGGCACGGTGATGACAACCCCCCAGACGGGGATCATGGACACGCTGCGGTCAGAGCTCGACATCCCCGCCGAGGCGACGCCGGTGGCGGTGATTCCGCTCGGGTACCCGGCCGCGCCGTTTGGCCCGGTCAACCGCCACCCGGTGGCGACGTTCATGCACTGGAACGGGTGGTAGCCGCCCCGGGCAGGCGTATTTGCCACGCGGCCGCCTCTCACACGCGCAGACCGTCGCTTTGGGACACGAATTCGCATCGACTCGTGCGGAGGACACCCTCAAGAGTGCGAGGATTTGCACGCGGCGACGCGGGCTGTAGTTCGCTTGGCACCCATGCTAGGGAGCTACATTGCTCTAGCGTCACTCAGCGGCAGATTCGCCGGCGCCCCGCATCGGGCATGAGACGCCGCCTGCCCGACGAGAGTCGCCAGCTGGCAGGCGGGGGGCGGCCCACCTGTCCAGACATGGAGATATGGCGATGCCAGGTGTCTTTTCGCGCAGCATGGGACCAGTCGATCCTTCCAAGTGCTTTGTGATGATGCCGTTTGCAGAATCTTTTAATGCGATCTATCGGCTGATCCAACGTGTGTGCACGGACCAAGAATTGCGCTGCGAACGCGCCGACGAAGACGTCCTCCCGGGTAAGATTACAGGCAAGATCTACGACGCCGTCGCCACGGCAGGAGTCATCATCGCCGACATGAGTGGGCGAAACGCAAACGTCTTTTACGAACTTGGGCTAGCGCACGCCATGTCGGACAATGTGATCTTGTTGACGCAGTCGGGCGACGATGTTCCGTTCGACCTGCGGGATTTCATCCATATCGAGTATAATAATACCTTTGAAGGCGCTGAGAAGCTCGCAAATGAACTGTCGAAAGTCCTGACAACACTGCTTCGATCGGCCGGGCCAGCGACGATTCGACGGGCAGTACCCGATGCGTCAGTTGCACCGGAGGACTTCGAGCAGCCAGACCTCGGACTGTTCGATCTGCAGGCCGAGACCTCCCGCCGCAGTGGCGATCTTGCCGCTGCACACGCGTGGCTCAGCAAGGCCCTGCAATACGCGAAGGGGGGGCGACGGAACGGCTTCGGAAGTCGGGAATTGCGCGATCGAAGCCGAAAACTGTCACTTCTTTGACCTCGCAGAATCGCTGTACGAGATCGCCATCGAACGCAATCCCCAACACGTAAACAACCTACAGTGCTACGTGTCCTTCATCCTTGACCACCGATCTATGAGTCTAGAAAAGTTGTCGATAGCCGATCGGCTCTTGAACAGCCTCGAACGAGTAACTGAGCGTCAAGAGCGAACACGCGGTCTTCGAGCGCAGTATCTGACGATCGTCCAGTCCCAGGGGGGGAGCCGGTCGACTATGACACAATTCTCGAGCAGCTAGTCGGCGGTCGCGAGTTCGAAACCCTCGAGCAGGCTGCACCCACACTCGTTATCCTCACGCAGGCGCGTCGCTTCGCGGAAGTACGCACACTCATTTCGGACCTTGAAGCACGGCTACCGAAGTCAAATGGGGAGCTCGAACGCACTCTGGCCGATGCGCTCGCATCCAGCGATGATCCGAGTGACGAGAGCGACGCGATCGACATCTACGAGCGTCTGCTCACATCAGGTCTTGATCTCTCGGCGGCTGTGAAGCACAACCTAGCCATTCTCCTAAGCAAGCGCGCTGATCCGGGCGATGAGGCCCGCGCCCTAGGGCTCTGGCGAGAGGCCTATCGCGAAAGTCCCGATAATCCAAACATCAAGAAAGGCCTTGCACGTCATCTCGTCCGACACAATATGCAGGCGGACGCTGCGAGGGTCCTAGCAGGTGAGCGCCTCGATGAGGCGTAGTGTCCGCGACACTCCCACACACTCGACGCACTCCTGCGAGCTCGGAATGTGGCATGGCGTGCCCCGGCCACTTTCATTCCCCAGACGGTCCCCGTAGCCAGGGTTCGGCGGCTAATCGGCGCGCACCACGACCTCGACCTGCATGCCGAGGAAGTCCTCGGGTGCGCCCTTGCCTGTGCCGGACATCGGAATCGCCTGACTCGCATCACGCGCGACCGCGACGCGGAGCAAGTTCC
>JAQBZW010000219.1 GCA_027622315.1 Chloroflexota bacterium
GGGTGCCGCGCGAGCGGCGGGGAGGGGTACGCGCCGGGAGGCACGCCTGCGACGGCTGACGCCGTCGCCGGGGCGACGGGCGCGGTATAACCCCACTGCTCACCCCGCGAATCCCGGAGGTGCCCATTGGAACCAGTCGTCCAGACCACTCTCGGCTCGCTGCGCGGCAGCGAGCACGACGGCGTGCTCTCGTTCAAAGCCATCCCCTTCGCCGAGGCGCCCGTGGGTGGGCTGCGCTGGCGTGCGCCGGAGCCGCCCGTGCCGTGGAGCGGCGTGCGCGATGCGACCGCGTTCTCGCGCTCCGCGATCCAGAGCACGCGGCCGGGCGTGATCGGCGAGCTGATCGGTATCCCCTCGCAGCCGACGAGTGAGGACTGCCTCTACCTCAACGTCTGGACGCCCGCCGCCGACGCCGGCCGCCGGCCGGTGATGGTGTGGATCCACGGCGGCGGCAACACCGCAGGGTCAGGATCACAGCCGCGCATCGACGGCGAGCGGCTCGCGCGCCACGGCGATGTCGTCGTGGTGACCGTGAACTACCGGCTCGGCGCGCTCGGCTTCCTGCACTTGCCCGAGATCGGCGCGACCGGCAACGAGGCGCTGCTCGACCAGGTGGCGGCGCTGCGCTGGGTGCGTCGCGAGATCGCGGCCTTCGGCGGCGACGCCGCGAACGTCACGCTCTTCGGGCAGTCGGCGGGCGGCTGGGACATCGCGCAACTGTTGGCGATGCCGGCCGCGGCCGGCACGTTCGACAAGGCGATCCCGATGAGCGGGTCGCTCTACCCCCACGTCATGCCGGAGGAGGGCCGCGCGAACGCGCAGCGCCTGCTCGAGCACTTCAAGGCGACGGGCGCGCCGGAGCAGCTCCGCGAGGTCCCCGCCGAAGAGATCCTCGCGTGGCAACTCGCGCAGCCTGGCGGGCTCGATGGCGGCGTGCGCTGGGGGCCCGTGCGCGACGGCGACGTGATCGCGGAGGACGCGGAGGCACGCATCCGCGCCGGCGCACAGACGCGCGGCATGCCGCTGATGATCGGCCACACGCGCGACGAGTCGGCGCTGTTCACCGTGGCCAGCCCCGGGGCGCAGGCGATGGACGAGGCCGCGCTCGTCGAGCGCGCGCGCACGCACTTCGGGGCGCGGGCCGAGGAGGGCGTCGAGGTCTATCGCGCCGCCCGCGCGGCGCGCGGCTGGCGCAGGACCCCGATCGCGATCTGGAACGCGATCTCCACCGACCAGCTCTTCCGCCTGCCGGGCATCCGCACGGCAGAGGCGCACACAGCGCGCACCCCCGACGCCTGGTTCTACCTCTTCGACTACGAGTCCCCGGCGATGGACGGTCGCGTGCAGGCCTGCCACTCGCTCGACATCCCCTTCGTGTGGGGCACGTACGAGGGCGGGGAGCTCGGCGCCTTCTGCGGTACCGGCCCGGCTGTGGCGGCGCTCAGCGAGCGCGTGATGGACGCATACCTGGCGTTCGCACGCACCGGCTCGCCGGCCACGGAGTCGCTCCCCGAGTGGCCCCGCTACGACACCGCGCGCCGCGCGACGATGCACCTCGGCCTCGACTGCCACGTCGAGGATGCCCCGATGGAAGAGGAGCGCACGTTCTGGGCGTCGCTGGGCTGAACGGCGGAGCTCCTCCGGACCTCCTCCGTACGCCCTTCGCCCCGCGTACCTCCTCCGTACCTCCTCCCCCCGTTCGTCTTCGCTCACGGCAGGCTTCGCGTACGCGCCGGCCCCTCCTCCCCCTTCGGGGAGGAGGGGCAGAGGGACGAAGAGGGAGGGGCGTTGTCCGGCAGCGCACCGGCCGAACCGGGGACGAACTGATGGCCCTAGGTGTTGGCCGCGGATAGCACCCCTCCTCCCCGAAGGGGGAGGAGGGGTCGGCGCGGGAGCGCCGGGGCAGGAGGTACGCGCGACCGGCGGGGGAAGGAGGTACGCGCGAGCGCCGAGGGAGGAGGCACGGACGGGTACGGAAGAGAGCTACGCCTGAGCTACCGCCGGGTCGGCGATGCGCCCGCGAGTTCGCGCAGGTAGGCCGCCACGTGCTCGTGGCCACGGTCCATGGCGACGTCGAGCGCGCGCTTGTTCGCGTACAAGCCGCCGTCGTCATGGCCGGCGATCTGGGGGTCGGCGCCGGCGGCGATTAGCCGCTGCACGACACGCAGGTCGCCGTTCGCGGCCGCCGTGAAGAGCGGCGTGAGGCCGCCCGTCGTGCGAGCGTTCGGATCCGCCCCCGCCGCGAGCAGCAGCTCGACCGCCTCGAGCACAACGGCCTCGTCGTCGCCGGGGCAGTACGGGGTGGGCGCGGCCACGGCCGAGTGCAACGGCGTAAAGCCCACGCTCGTCGGCGTGCGCGGATCCGCGCCCCGTTCGAGCAGCAGCTCGACGAGCGGGGGGTGGCCCCAGAACACGGCGGCATGCAACGGCTGCGCGCCGTTCGGGTAGCGGGTGTGCACGCTCGCGGCGTCCGCGTCGAGGTGTGCCCTGACGCGGTCGGTGCGTCCGAGTTGTGTGTCGAGCAGGATGTCCTCGGTCTCGCCGTGCTCCAGCAGGTACGCGACCACGGCCGCATGGCCGTGGTAGTAGGCCGCATGGATCGCGCGCTCGCCCGCCGGTGTCGCCGCCAGCACCAGAGCGGCATCTCCCTCGACGAGCGTGCGCACGCCGGCGAGGTCGCCGGCTGCCGCGGCGGCGATCATGCGGTCGGTTGGCGTTGCTTCGGCCATCGTGATGCTCCTGTCGCTTGCGGTGCAGGCGAGATCGTTGCTGATGCTAACGATCGAGTGCGGGAAGTCAACGTCACGGTGCCGTGGACGCACCCGTAGGACTGGCGCGCGCGTCCCTCGACTTCGCTCGGGACGAACGGGAACGGTGGTGCACGCGTCCCCTCGACTTGGCTCGGGACGATCGGGAGGGGTGGTGCACTCGTCCCTCGACTTCGCTCGGGACGAACGGGAAGGGTGGCGCACGCGTCGCCTCGACTTCGCTCGGGACGAAACGGAACGCGTGCCGGACTCCCCGCTCCCTCGCGCGAATCTGCGGGCGGTCCGTCGGGCACCCCGCACAGAGGGAGCGGGGCCGGGGGTGAGGGTCGACGCCCAGGCGCGGGCGCTGGTCACGCGACGCGTCCCCTCGACTCGGCTCGGGACGAACGGGAGGGGTGGGGCGGCGCGTCCCTCGACTTCGCTTGGGACGAACGGGAGGGGTGGGGCGACGCGTTTCTCGACTTCGCTCGGGACGAACGGGAGGGTGGCGCACGCGTCCCCTCGGCTCGGACTCCCCGCTCCCTCGCACGAATCTGCGGGCGGTCCGTCCGGCACCCCGCCCCAGAGGGAGCGGGGTTATGCCTGCCCTGAGCGAGGCGAAGGGGGGTGAGGGTCGACGCGCTACTCCGCGCGCGGCCGCCCGACGATCTCCGCGAGCGCGGCCGGGTCCGACGGGATCGCGCCAGAGAGCACGTCGCGACCGTCGGCGGTGATCAGTACGTCGTCCTCGATGCGCACGCCGATGTTGCGCAGCGCGTCGGGGACCGGGCCGACGTCGGGGTTGAGGTAGAGCCCCGGTTCGACCGTCAGCACCATCCCGGGCTCGAGCGGGACTGACGCCTCGCCCACGCGGTACGCGCCGGCGTCGTGCACGTCGAGGCCGAGCCAGTGCGAGGTCGAGTGCACGTAGTACGGGCGGTAGCTCTGCGTCTCGATCGCTTCGTCGACGCTGCCGGTGATCACTTCGAGCTCGATCAGCCCCTCGACGAGCACCCGCAGTGCAGCGTCGTGGACGTCGTGGAAGGGGACGCCGGGGCCCGCGATCGCGATGCCGCGCGCCTGCGCCTCGTGCACGATGTCGTAGACCGCGCGCTGCTCCGGCGTGAAGGCGCCGTCGACGGGGAAGGTGCGCGTGACGTCGGCGGAGTAGTAGCCCCACTCCGCGCCGACATCGAGCAGCAGCAGATCGCCGGGCTCGAGCTGCCGGCGGTTCTGCGTGTAGTGCAGCGTGCAGGCGTGCGGGCCGGAGGCCACGATCGACGGGAAGCCGTTGCGGATCGATCCGAGCCGCCGGAACTCGGCCTCCATCACCGCCTGCACCTCGTACTCGTGCAGGCCCGCTCGCGTGGCGCGCATGGCGGCTTCGATGCCGCTGCCCGTGACATCGATCGCGCGCTGCAGCTCGGCGATCTCCGCCGCGCTCTTGATCAGGCGCAGTCGGTCGATGTGCGGTGTCGGATCGGCGATGCGCGCGATCGCGGTCGGTCCGCGCTGTGCGCCATGCCGGCGGCGCTCCACCAGCTCGGTGAGCAGCCGGTCGAGGGGGCCGTCCCCGCCGAGCGCGAAGTGCACGGTCTCAGCGCCTTCGAGCAGCTTCGGGAGCTGTTCGCGCAGCTGCTCGATCGGGAACGCGGCGGAAGCGCCGAAGCGCTCGATTGCACCCTCGACGCCCACGCGCGGCCCTACCCATACGGCTTGGTCGGGGTCGTGGGGGCGCACGAACAGCACGAACGGCTCATCGTGCCCCGGGCGGAGCACGGCGACGGCGTCGGGCTCTTCGAAGCCGGTGAGGTAATAGAAGCTCGAGTCCTGCCGGAACTCATGGTCGACGTCGCCGTTGCGGGTGAGATCGCGCGCCGCGCCGATCACCAGCGCGCCCTCGCCCAGTGCATCCATCAGTCGCGAGCGCCGCTCCTCGAACATGTGTCCTCCGCGCGCTAGAGGCCGGGTCGCCTGTCGAAGGACGTTCGGTCGCGAGTGCGTTGGTGTCAACGGCGTCGGCGAGCCGCGGGTATCACACCGCGGACAGGCGCCGGGGCATCGTGAGCGCGGAACGTGTCCGCGGGCGTATGCCCGCGGCTCGCCCGGGCACGGCGTTGGCTCGCGCGGGCACGGCGTCGGCGAGCCGCGGGTATCACACCGCGG
>JAQBZW010000220.1 GCA_027622315.1 Chloroflexota bacterium
CGCCGCGGCGCCGGTGGCGGCGAGCGCACCGGGCAGCCCGACGTCGCCGGCGCCGGTGAGCGCCGCGGTGACCGTGAGGTCGCCGGCGTGGGCGAACACGTGCGCGATCGAGCGGGCGAGGAAGTACGAGCCCGACGCCTCGGTCCACGGGCTCGGGGGCACTGCGGCCGGCTCGGCGAGCGCCGCCGCATCCGCAGCTTCGAGGTACGGACGCGCACGCTCGGCCGCACGCGCAAAACCGGTGCGTGCGTCATCGAAGGGAACGTCGAGGGCGAGGCCGCGGGGCAGCGCGCGCTGGCGTTCGAACACGTCCGACGCCCACGGGTCGACGGAGAGGCGCTGCACGAACACGTTCAGCCAGGCGTCGAACGAACTTGCGAGATGCGCGATCGTCCAGCCGGGCGCATTCAGGCGGCCGATCCGGCGATGGCGGCCCGGGGGCGGGATCGCCGCGACCACGCGCTCGAATTCGTCGAGCGCGTCGAGCAGCAGGGCGCCAAGTACGGTGCGCGCGGGCATGGCGGGCAGTCTACGGCCCGGACCGGACCGCAGGCGCGGCCGGCCGACGGTCTCGCGTTCAGGTGCAGGGCCTTCAGGTGCAGGGCCTTCAGGTGCAGGGCCTTCAGGAGCAGTGCGTTCAGGAGCAGTGCGTTCAGGAGCAGCGCGCCCTCAGATTCGGGCTGCCTGGGTTCCGCGCGTCGACCGACTCCGTCGGTACGATCCGACGGGAGGCCGGGAGGCCGGGAGGCCGCGGCGTCAGCCGGCCATGCTCAGGCCGCGCGACGGCTCGAGGTCGCGCGTGTGGGCGGTGCCAGGTGCGGGAAGCGCTTCGCCGATAGCGTCACGCTGCGATCGCGGACGCCACCGTGGCCGAGCATCAGCGCGCCCGTGAGCCACTGCTGTAGGAGCATCACGCCGGCGGCGCCGACGATCATGCCGAGGACGATCGCGAAGACCATCTTGTACCCCCAAAGTCCGTTGCCAGCCACGGCAATAGAACGTGTGTTCGTTCGGAACACAGCGAGAGTAGAACGCGCGTGCTAGCCCGTCAAGCGGTCAGGAGCCGGGGATACTGATGGTCGATTGCCCGCCGAGGTACGGGCGAAGGACGGGTGGCAGCTCGATCGATCCGTCTTCCAGTTGCCACGTTTCGAGCGCAGCGGCGAGCGTGCGAGGCATGCCCAGACCCGAGCCGTTGAGCGTGTGCAGATGACGGACGTTGCCCTCCGCGTCGCGGTAGCGGAGGTTCGCGCGTCGCGCCTGAAAGGCCTCGAAGTTCGATACCGAGGAGACCTCGAGCCACTCGCGCGCGCCGGGAGCCCAGACCTCGATGTCGTAGGTCATCGCGGACGAGAACGTGAGATCCCCGGTCGCCAGGCGCAGCACGCGGTAGCGGAAGCCGAGCTGGCGTACGACCTCGATCGCATCGTCGAGCAGTAGCTCGAGTGCCGCCCACGACTGGTCGTCTTCGACGAAGCGCACCAACTCGACCTTGTCGAACTGGTACAGCCGCTTGATGCCACGGGAGGCCGCGCCCGCACTGAACTCTTCGTGCCGGAACGATGCGAGGTAGGCACTGTGCAGCCGGGGCAGGTCGCCGGGCTCGAGGATCTCGTCGCGGTACAGGTTCGTCACCGGCACCTCCGCGGTCGGATTCAGCCAGAGGTCCGTGCCCTCGAGGTGGAACATCGTGTTCGCGAACTTGGGGAGCTGCCCGGTCCCCACGAGCATCTCCTCGCGCACGGCAACCGGCGGATAGATCTCCGTGTATCCGCGTGACCGATGCAGATCGAGCATCCACGCGATCAACGCGCGCTGGAGCCGCGCGCCGTCGCCCCGCAGCAACAGGAAGTGCGCGCCCGAGATCTTCGCGCTGCGCTCGAAGTCGATGATGCCGAGGCGCTCACCCAGCTCCCAGTGCGGTTCGAGCGACTCGTCGATCGCTGGCGTCGGGTAGGCGGCCAGTGGCATCGGCGGATCGATTCGTCGCTCGGTACCGGCCGCGCCGTCGCCCTCGATCACGACGACGGAGTCCGCCTCCGTGCCGACCACGACATCCGGGTGAGGGATATTCGGGATCTCGAGCATGAGGGTGTGGAGTTCGTGCTCAACCTCACGCAGCTCGGCCGCGAGGGCGTCGAGACTGCCGGCAACGGCGCGTTGCTCCTCGATCAGACGGGTGCGCTCCCCGGCATCCTGCGCGGCGCCGATCGCCTTGCCGGCGCGGTTGCGATCGGCACGCATGCCCTCCACATCCGCGAGCAGTGCGCGTCGCCGCTCATCGAGCGCGAGCACGCGATCGAGCGGCGCGTCGCTCGATCGCTTCGCGAGCGCGCGGCGGACCTCGTCGGTGTGTTCGCGGATCGTCTGGATCGAGAGCATCGTCAGCGTCCCGTCGAGGCCGGCGCCCGCTCGGCGGCGGCGAGCGCGGCCAGCCCGAGCTCACGCACATCCCCGGGGACGCGCGCGGCTCGGCCGGAGGTGGGGTGGGTGAGCTCGATGTCGGCGCGCAGCTGAGCCGCGTCGACCCACAACCAGGCGTCCTCGTCGCGGTCGCTCGCGGGCGTGGCGCTCGCCCCGCGCGGGCGCGTGAAGTACACGAGATCGATGTGCTGATGGTGGTCCCGCACCTGGCCGTCGCCGTCCGCGAGATCGTAAATCGCGATCGTCGCGGGCACGGGAAGTTGCCGCGGGCCGCCATAGCCGAAGCCAGGCGTGGTCTCGATCACCTCGACGTCGAGCCCGATCTCTTCCCGTACCTCGCGCAGCACGGCCTCCAGCGGGTCCTCGTTCGGCTCGATGTGACCGCCGGGCGGTAGCCAGCGCCCCAGCCGGTGCCAGTGCAGCGCGGTGCGCCCGTCGTGTGCGACGAAGCCGGTGACCGTGAAGTGGCGCTGCATCTGGCCGAGCCTAGCAACGGCCCGTCGCGGCGTCACGCAGAGCGCGCGCACCCCCCCTTTCTTCACCCCTCCTCCCCGAAGGGGGAGGAGGGGTCGTCGCGCAAGCGACGGGGGAGGAGGTACGCGAGAGGGCCCGTCGCGGCGTCACGCAGACGCGCGTCGTCGCTCCGGGTGGGCACGACGCGTCGCGGTGGTGCCGGGTCGCGGTCGCCGGTGACGTTTGCCCGGGCTGGGCGCGCGTGCGCGGAGGTCGCATGATGCGTCGCACGCGGAAGACGAAGGGGAGGCGCACGATGAGCAGCGACCAGGAGCAGATCGTGCGCGACTTCTGTGCGGCCTTCGAGCGGCTCGATGTCGAGGCGGTGATGTCGTTCTTCGCGGAAGATCCGACGTACCACAACATGCCGGGACCGCCCGCCCGCGGGACCGCAGCCGTGCGCGCCACCGTCGAGCGCTTCCTCGGCGGCTGGGACCGCACCGAGTGGCGGATCCTGCACCTCGCGAGTGCGAGCGACGTCGTCTTCGCGGAACGGCTCGACGTCACCGATGCCGGAGACCGGCATGTGGAGCTGCCCTGCGTCGGTGTCTTCGAGTTCGATGGAACCCGCATCAAGACCTGGCGCGACTACTTCGACCTGGCCACCTACACGCGCGCGATGCTGCCCGGGGAGGCGGCGCCTCGACCGTAACCCCCGGCTCGCGTTCGATCGGCGCACGCCGAACTGGCTGCCCCCGCGGCCGGCGCCTGCTGAAGCGAGGTCGTGAATGGTCGACGCGTTCTTTCGTCGCGAAGCCGAGCAGTTCGTGCCCGCGGACATCGCGCGTGGCCCGTGGGATCGGGAGTCGCTGCACGGGCGTGTGCTCGCCGGCCTGATCGCCCACAGCGTGGAGCGCGAGTACGGCGACGACGAATTCCAGTACGCACGCCTGACCGTCGACATGTTCCGGCTCGCTCCCTTCGCGCCCCTCACGGTGTCCACGCGGTTGGTGCGACAGGGTGGGCGCATTCGCGTGATCGAGGGCACGATTGCTGCCGCCGGTGTGGACGTGGCACAGGGGAGCGTCGTGATGCTCCGCCGCACCGACGAGCCCGAGGGCCACGTCTGGAGCCCGCCACCGTGGCAGGTGCCGCCCCCCGCGCAGCTGTCGCCGCCCCGGATCGAAGGCGAGCCACGCCGTCCCCCGATGTGGGAGACGCGGAACATCGACGGCGCGATGGGCAGCGTGGAGCAGAAGCGTGCGTGGATTCGCGAGCTGCGTCCGCTCGTCGGCGGGGAGCCGCTCACGCCGTTCACCCGCGTGGCGGTGGCCTGCGACTTCGCGAACCCCTTTGCGAACTCAGGCGATCACGGCCTCAACCACGTGAATGCCGACGTGTCCCTGTACCTCCACCGCCTCCCGGTCGACGAGTGGATCGGCTTCGAGGTGACGAGTCACCACAGCGCCGACGGGGTCGCGGTCGGCGAGTGCGCGCTCTACGACACCACCGGTGCGATCGGCCGTAGCCTCGTCTGCGCCGTCGCCCAGCGGCGCCGTACCGGCTAGCCGGTACGGCCGACTGCAGCCGAGGACGGGAGCGACGCGCTTGGCTCCGTCGATCGACGACCTCGCGGCGCTCCACCTCGAGGCGCTGTACCGCTACGACGCGGCCGGCGGCATCCCGCGCATCGATGCGCAGCACGCCGCTCCGCGCTTCCACCTCTTCCGCACAGCCACCGGCAACCACTGGCGCTTCGGCGCGGGCTGCTCCGCCGCCATCCGCGTGATGCTCGAGGCCGCGCTCGCGCGCGAGCCGCTCGTCGTCGACTGCGCGGAGCTCGAGCGGCAGCCGCCCGCGCTCGACGCGCTGCGCGCGCTGCTCGCGCAGCAGGCGCTGCCCACGAACGACTACTGCGGTCCGGCCTTCCGCTTTCCCGACGCGATCCCGCGGCAGCCGTCCGCGGCCACGATCGCGGCGGTCGCCGACGCGAGCC
>JAQBZW010000221.1 GCA_027622315.1 Chloroflexota bacterium
GGGAACACATCGTTCGGTGCCCGCTCCATGTCCTTGAGCAGCGGCAGCGCGATCACGGTGCGATCGAGCACCTCGGGCGACCTCTGGTCCGGATTCGCGGACGAAGCGCGCACCCGTCCCTGGGAGCGGGACACGATCATCAACGTCTACTCGACGACGAAGACGATGACGGCGCTGTGCGCGCTGATGCTCGCCGACCGCGGCGAGCTGGATCTGCACGCGCCCGTCGCGCGCTACTGGCCCGAGTTCGCGCAGAACGGCAAGGGCGCGATCGAGGTGCGCCACCTGCTCAGTCACTCCTCCGGTCTGTCCGGCTGGGAGCAGCCGCTCACGGTGCACGACCTGTACGACTGGGAGAAGGCGACCACGCTGCTCGCCGCGCAGGCGCCGTGGTGGGAACCGGGGACCGCGTCCGGTTACCACTCGCTCACGCAGGGCTACCTCGTGGGCGAGGTGATCCGGCGCGTGAGCGGCCGTTCGCCGGGCACGTTCTTCCGCGAGGAGGTCGCAGAACCGCTCGGGGCGGACTTCCACATCGGCCTGCCGGATGCGCTGTTCCCGCGGGTCGCCGACCTGACCCCCCCGGAGGGTCCGGGCGGGCTGCCTGACATTCCCGGCGACTCCGTCGCCGCTCACACGTTCCGCAACCCGCCGATGAACGCGCTCGATTCACGCACGGCGGCATGGCGCCGTGCGGAGATTCCGGCCGCCGGCGGGCATGGGAACGCTCGCGCGGTGGCCGGCATCCACGCGGCGCTCGCCAACGGCGGCGCCGTGGGCGGCGTGCGGCTGCTGTCGGCCGCGGGATGCGAGGCGGTGTTCGAGGCGCAGACCGGCGGCCTCGACCTCGTGCTCGGGTCGCCGGTGCGCTTCGGCATGGGTTTCGCGCTGAACGCGCCCGACCGGCCGCTCGGGCCGAACGCCCGCACCTGCTCCTGGGGCGGTTGGGGCGGCTCGATTGTCGTGATCGACTACGACGCGCACATGACGTTCTCGTACGTCATGAACACCATGCGGGCGACCACCACGGGCGACATTCGATCCGAGTCGCTCGGTCGCGCGGTCTATGCCTCACTCGCGGCCGTGGCGTAGGGCGGCCAATCGACCCGCCGGGATCACGAGCCCCGTCGGGCGCCGGGGCCTCGCCGCCCGATCGCCTGGCACTAAGCGAAGCGCTTCATGTCCTCGGACGCGTAGCGCGCGACCGCGTTGTCCGCGATCGCCGTGGCTTCGATACGGTCCGCAACCTCCGCGATCATGGCGGCCGGGATGGCGCAGGTCATCTCCCCGTTCGGCATCCCCGTACGCACGCGGCTGAGCTGGCAGCCGACGCTCGCCGCCATCTCGCCCTGCTCCTTTGCGATCGCGACGATGTGGCACTGGGGCTTGCCCTCGATGCGCAGGTTCGGGAACGCATCGTGCAGGACCATGAGCTGCCGCCCCGTCACGCGGAGCAGCGCGACATCCGGATCGCCGGGCGTATCGGCGAGCGGGCCATAGGTCACGGCCCCGGGGCGTTCGGTCACCACCGGGATGGCCGGGATGGCAGCCTCGCTCACCCAGTTGCATTCGAGCAGAGCGGCGACGTCCTCGTTGTGTGCCACGTCGGCGAGCGTCTGGAAGCCGTGCGTCACGCTGCCGACCGAGCAGTTGGCATGATCCTCGGCCGCAGTCGAAAACGTGCGATCGACCGACTTCATCCAGAACACGCAGCCTGCGGAGACGCGCCCCGTGCGTCCGTCGTCTTTCGGCGGCGGCATCGGCTCGGCGAACGCCGGCACGCCGGCGGGCGCCGACGCGCCAAACGTGATCGCGATCGGCGGGACGGCGAGGCCGAGCCCATCCTGCAGTCGCCGCGCGAGCGCGCTCCAGTCTGTCGGCATCGATAGCTCCGTTCACTCGGCAGCGGGACCGTGAGGGCGCACAGCCTATCCCGCCTCGGGGCGTGCTCGCTTCCGGCCGTGCCATCACATTCTTCGTCCCTCTCGGACGGCGCGTCGGCTACAGTGCGCTGAATCGTTCTGCGCGCGATCGAGCGTGGTCCCGAGGGTCAGCGTTGACAACGCCAGCAACCACGGCAACGGGCGGCGAGCCCGCGCCGCGCGGGCAATACCGGCCGTCGATGCGCACGGCCTTCGTCTCCCTCCGGCTCGTGAACTTCCGCTACCTCTGGTACTCGCAGATCGCGTCGTTCACGGGGATGCAGATGCAGCAGGTCGCGCGCGGCCTGCTCGCCTACCAGTTGACCGGGAGTTACGCCGCCGTGGGCGTGGTGATGATGGCGTGGGGCATCCCCCAGACGCTCTTCTCACTGGTCGGCGGAGCGGTAGCCGACCGGGTCAATCGCCGCAACATCATCCTGATCGTCCAGTTCGGGACCGGCGGGCTCTCGCTACTCACGGCGTTCTTGATCCTGATCGGCGTGATCAGCATCCCGATTCTGTTTGTGATGGGGCTGTTTCAGGGCACGCTCTTCGCGTTCAACATGCCGGCCCGGCAGGCCTATCTCGCCGAGCTCGTCCCGCAGTCCGAGCTGATGAACGCGATCGCCCTGAACAACATGGCGATGAACGCCACGCGCATCGTCGGCCCGGCCCTCGCCGGCATCGTGATCGCGGTGTGGGACATCTCGGCGGCGTACTTCCTCCAGAGCTTCCTCTACCTCTTCGTCATCTACTTCATGTTCCGGCTGCCCCCGAGCACAGGTCATCTGCGCGGGAACGCGCGGCGTAGCGTCGTCGCCGAGATCGGCGAAGGCCTGAGCTACGTGCGCAACTCGCCGACGCTGCGGCTGCTGATCATGATGGCGTTCATCCCGACGATCCTCGGCATGCCGTACATGACGCTGCTCCCGGGCTTCGCGGTCGACGAGCTCGGGCAGGGTGCGGGCAGCTACGGCTTCATGTTCACCGTCACCGGCGTCGGCGCGATCGTGGGATCGCTCGCGATCGCTTCGCTCACCGGCTACCCGCGCAAGCCGCTGCTACAGATCGGTGCCGGCCTGGGCTGGGGCGCGTCGCTGCTCGGGCTCGGGCTGCTGGCGCGGCAGTTCGGTTATCCGGGCGCGCTCGTCGCGCTCTGCGCGCTCGGCCTCTTCTCCACCACCTACCAGACGTTGAACAACACCATGGTCATGGCGGCGACGGACGAGGCCTACTACGGACGTGTGATGAGCATCTACATGCTCACGTTCAGCGTCTTCCCGCTTGTCGCCGGACCGATGGGCGTGGTGGCCGACCACCTGAGCGCGACGACGACGTTCGTGCTGCTCGGCGCCGGCATTCTCGTGTTCGTGGTGGGTGTGTTCACGCTGAATTCGCGCTACGCGCTCAGCGACGAGCGGGCGCTGGCCCCCGAAGGAGCGGCAGGCGCGGACGCCGCGGGCTAACCGGCCCCGGCCCGCTCAGTCGCGCGCCATCGCGCGCCGCTGCGGCCGAGTTCAGGACGCGCGCTGCTCGAGCGATGACTCCAACGATGATTCGCGTGACGGGAAGACCAGTACCTCGCCCTCCCAGATAGCCGTCTGATTACAGCGACTGCATGTGGACCAGCGCACCCCGGCGCGTGGGTCCAGGGCGACCAGGAAGAGCTGCTCGCTAAAAGCCCGGCAGTGCGGACACAGTGCCCACTCGGAGCGTTCGTTGCGACCCACGTTCAACCCCTTCGAGAGAGCGTTCGCGGCACGCCGGCCCTGTGGCGAGTCGTGCGCCCCCTGTGAATAGATGATGCGGCGCGCCGCGGAAGCTGACAGGCGCAAGAGTGCGCCTGCGCGTCGTCAACTCAGACTTAACCCTATGCACACCGGTCCTCACCCTGAGCGACCGGGGTTCGGCCGTATCCTGACTCCGAACCGGGGTCGTCCCGAACAGTGGGTACGCCAGCACGATGACCAATCCGTTCGAGTCACTGGAGCTGCCGGCGATCCAGCTCGCTCGCGTCGAAGACGCGCGGCGCGGCGACAACGCCGCCCTTGCGGCACTGATCCGGGATTTCGGCCCGCTCGTCGACCGCGTGATCGGCAGCATCGTCCGCGACGCGGACGACGTGGACGACGTGTCGCAAGAGGTCTGGATCACCGTCTCCACGCGACTGCGGCAGCTGCGCGAGCCCGCGCGCTTCCGGCCATGGCTGGTGCGCGTCGCCCGCAACCGGTCGCTGGGCTGGATCCGAGGGCGTCGCGACGAGCGAGCGACGAGCGGAGATGAGTTGCTCGCCGCGCTGCCTGCGCCAGCGACCGATCACCCGGACGCGCGGCTGGCGGAAGATGAGCGCCGCACCCGCCTCTGGGAGGCTCTCGGCCGGCTGTCCGAGAGCGATCGCGAAGCGCTGATCCTGCGGGTGGACGGCGAGCGGCCGTACGAGGAGATCGCGGTCCGTCTGCACATATCGCGCACCGCCGCCGAGGTGCGCGTGTCGCGCGCGCGTGCGCGCCTGCGCCAGCTTGCGTCGGCGGCACCGGAAGCGCCCGCCTGTGGGATCCCAAGCCGCACCCTCGGCGCGCTGGTCGCCAGCACCCTGACGCCCGATAAGCAGTCGGCGCTGCGCTCGCACATCGCGGACTGCGCCGACTGCGCCGAGCGCGTGCATACCCTTTCGACCGGCGCCGCGGCATACAGGCAGTTCGGCCTCGGCGGGCTTCCACTGGTGGCGTCGGCCGGTGCCGGTGGCCACGGCCTCGTCGGCCAGGTGCTCGGTCGAATCTCGCAACTCATGCACCGGCACGTGGACGCCGGCCCCGCTGGCGCGGCCTCGACACCGGCCACGGTCGCGAGTGCCACTACCGGCGGCGCGGCCGCCGGCGCAGCCGGCTTTGCGGCAGGCACGGCGAACACCGTTGCGGCAGGCGCCGGCGTCTTCGGCGGCGGC
>JAQBZW010000222.1 GCA_027622315.1 Chloroflexota bacterium
GGGCGCGGGCGTTCGCGAGCAGCGGGCCGGCGTCGCGCGCAGCGAGCGCCTCCGCCAGCGGGGAGCGATGCAGTTCGAGCGACTGGCCGATCAGCAGCACCGGGTCGCTCCCTCGCCCGGCGCCTGCGTCACGACGCGGACCGCCGGATCGAGCCGCGCGTGCGTGCGCTCAGATCACGGCCGGCAAGCCTGTGCGGGCGGCGCGCCAGCGCAGCAGCTCACCGACCGAGCGCGCGGCACGCTGGATCGATGGGAAGACCGCGATCCCCGCCTCGTAGGCAGCCAGGCCGAACGCCTCGTTCGCGTCGACCCCGAGCCCGCCCATGCCCCCGAATCCACGGTCGCGCTGGAGCACGATCACGGCTTTCCCGGACGTCTTCTGCAGACGGGCGAGCATCGCCGCCGCCTCACGCGCGGACTCGACGCGACTCTGCGCGCGCTCCTCGGCGGTGGGCTGGGGCTGGGCATCGCCGTCGGGCCACGGGCTGCGACCGAACACCGGGTTCGTGAAGACGGCGTCGATCACGTCCGGCGCGGAGACGATGCGCAGCGTGCGCTCGACCACCTCGGGCGAGCCGCCGCTCGTGTCGATCGGGTTGTTCACGCTCGTACCGGCGAGCGGGATGAACTCCCGCAGCTGCGCCTTCGCCGACTCCGGCATCGGCGGCACCTGCAGGCCTTCGCGCGCGAGCGCGTCGGCGGAGAGCACCGCGAAGCCGCCGCCGCCGCCCACGAGCACGACGCGCGGACCGCGCACGCTACGCGCGCCGGTCGTGACCGCGACGGCGAGATCCTGGAGGTCGTCCATCGTCTCGGCGCGCATCGCGCCGGCCTGCCGACACATCGCGTCGAAGATCGCGAGCGAGCCGGCGAGCGAGCCCGTGTGCGATTGCGCAGCGCGGGCGCCAGCATCCGTGAGCCCGCCCTTGAGGATGATCGTGGGCTTCACGCGGGCGCAGCGCTTGACCGCTTCGAAGAACTTGCGGCCCTCCTGCACGCCCTCGATGTAGGCGACCACCACCTCGGTGTCGGGATCGCTAGCCGCGTAGTCGAAGAGCTCCCACGCCTTCACGTCGGCGCCATTGCCGAAGGAGACGCCCTTCGAAAAGCGGATCCCGCGCCGGGAGAGGCCGTGCACGATGTCGCCGGCGTTCGCGCCCGACTGCGAAATCAGCATCACGTTGCCCGGCTCGCTCGGGAAGCCGCCCATGAAGGCGAGCCGGCTCTCCGGGACGTAGAGGCCCATGCAGTTCGGGCCGATCGCGCGGATGCCGGCAGCGCGCAGCTTGCCGATCATCTCGTGCTCAAGGGCGACGAGCTCGGGGATCCCGGTCTCCGCCAGCCCGGCGGTGAAGAAGTGGATCGAGCGCACGCCCTTCGTCACGCACTGGTCGACGAGCGACGGGGCGACGCGCGCGGGGACGAGCGAGATCACGTGGTCGACGGGGTCGGGCGTGTCGAGCAGCGACGGGTAGCACTTCAAGCCCGCTACTTCGTCCATCTTCGGATTCACGGGGTAGAGCGGGTGGTTTTCGTGGAAGCGCTGTTCGATCAGCGAGCTGAGGAAGCCGTTGGACATCCCACGTGAGCCCGAGGGCACGCCGACGATCGCGACGGCGCGCGGGTGGAAGATCGGATCGAGTGGGTGGATGGAAGACGGAGTCTTGCGCGGTCGCCTGATCGCGGTCGCGGCGCGGGTGCGTAAGGGAGTCACGGGCGTTCCGTTCAGCTGCGCGTACTTCCGGGGAAGAATCGCGGGCCGGTGGCGGCGCGCCCGGCGGGCGCGCGATCAGGCTGCGATTGTACCGGCGGGCGCGGTGGGGACCATGGCGCAGGTCGCCGGGGCAGGCTGACCAGGCTCCCCTTCACCGGCATCTCGCCCAGACTCAGATCGGCAGGCTGGAACGCCTGCCCACGACACCCGCTGGGCTACGCCTCCGTTGCCGCCTGGAACGATGCGAGGAAGTCCGCCGGCAGGCCCGCGCTCGCCGCACGCGCGACGAGCGCGGCGGTGCGGTCGATCTCCTCCTCGATGTTGTAGACGTGGAACGAGAGACGCACCGACTCGAACTGCTTCACGGAGCGGCAGATGATGCGCCCCTCGGCCTGCAGCCACGCGGCGAGCGCCTGCGCGTCCACGCCCTCGGTGCGGAAGAGGAAGAGCCCGGTGCGCGTGTCGTCACGCGTTGGGCTGGTGACCGTCACACCCTCGATCCGGTCGAAACACTGCTCCGCGTAGCGGTTGAGCGCGCGCATGCGGTCCCACACGGCCTGGTGCCCGGCCTCGTTGTACTGGTCGATCGCGACGGCCAGTCCGGCCAGCGACGGCGACGACATCGTCGAGACCTCGAACTTCGTGATCGCGTCGCGCTGCGGTTCGAAGGCGTTGCCGTCGTAGTCGAACGAGGCGGCCGCGCGCCCGCCCACCTTGATCGGGTCGAAGTCCGCGATGCGATCGCGGCGCACGTAGAGCAGCCCCAGCCCGCTCGGCCCGCACAGCCACTTGTGGGAGGGCACGGCGTACGCGTCCACGCCGAGCGCGTGCACGTCGACCGGGACGTGGCCGGCGGTCTGGGCCCCGTCCACGACGACGCTCGCGCCACGCGCGTGCGCGAGCTCGACGATCGCGCCGAGCGGCATCAGCTGGCCGGTCGAGTACGAGATCTCGGAGAAGAGCACGAGCTTCGTGCGATCGTCGATCGCCCGATCGAAGGCCTCGAGCATCGCGCCCGGGCCGTCCGCGGCGGCGACCTGCACGACGCGCAGCTCCGCGCCGCGGCGGGAGCGGGTGTAGTACGCGGGGATCAGCCCGCCCGGGTGCTCAACGCTGCTCGTGACGACCCCGTCGCCAGGCTCGAGCGCGAGCCCGTTGACGGCGATGTTCACGCCCTCGGTGGTATTCCCGGTGATCGCGATCTCCTCGACCTCGGCCCCGAGCATGCGCGCCGCCGAGGCGCGCAAGCGCGTGTTCATCGCCATGCGCTCGTCCATCGCGTGGCGCGAGGTCGCGCCGAACGTGAGCTCGAGATCGATCTGCGCGCGCATCGCATCCGCGACCGGGAGCGACATCGCGCCGATCCAGCCGGCGTTCAAGTAGGCGTAGTCGCGGGTGACCGGCGTCTGGGCACGGCGCTCGGCCCAGCGTGCGGCGTCTGCGTCTGACATGTACTCGTTCCTCTCCCCGGCGCCGCGTATCGTCCCGGCGACGCTCGAAGCGACTGCGACGGAGGCACGCGATGACCACCGCCGGTGAATGGCAACCCGCGCAGTATGCGCGATTCAGCGACGAGCGCACCCGTCCGTTCTTCGACCTCGCCGCGCTCGTCGAGCGCCGGGCCGGCATGCGCGTGGTCGATCTCGGCTCCGGGCCGGGCAAGCTCACGGCCTGGCTGCACGAGACGCTCGCCGCGGGTTCCACGCTGGGCGTGGACAATTCGGATGCGATGCTCGCCGAAGCGGCCGCACACGCCACGGCCGACGTGCGCTTCCAACGCGCCGACATCGTGGAGTTCGCGCGCGCGTGCGCCGCGGACGGCACCCGCTTCGACCTCGTCTTCTCGAACGCCGCGCTGCAGTGGATCGACGATCACGAGCAGTTGCTGCCGGCCGTGGCCGGGCTCGTCGCGCCGGACGGCCAGCTCGCGATCCAGATGCCGGCGAACGACGATCACGCGTCGCACCGTGTGGCGCGCGCGCTCGCGCGCGATGCGCGCTTCGCCGGGCCGCTCGGCGGCTACGTGCGGCCGGACCCGGTGCGGAGACCGGCCTGGTACGCGGAGCGGCTGTATCGACTCGGGTTCCCGCGCCAGCGCGTGCAGTTGATCGTCTACCCGCAGGTGCTGCCGGACACCCACGCCGTCGTCGAATGGGTGAAGGGCTCGCTGCTCACCGCCTACCGCCAGCGGCTCAACGCCGAGACGTATGCGGCGTTCCTCGAAGCCTACGAGCGGGCACTGATCGAGGAGCTCGGAACGAACGCGCCGTACTTCTACGCGTTCGATCGCGTGCTGATGTGGGCGAGCCGTACGCTTGCCGCGGCCGCTGACTGACCGCGCGCGGTAGGTCGTGATGGCCTTCACAAGGTACGCTGAACGGCACGCGATCCCGCCCTGAGGGGTCGACGAACGCAGGGTGGAGGTGGCACGCGTCGTGAGCGCCGCATGACCGTTCGCTCCTACCGAGGGCGAGCCGGGCTCTCGGCTCTCGTCAGCGCCGTCGCCCTCGCGGTGGCCGCGCTCCTGCTCGTGCTACTGCTCCCGCATCGGGCGTACGCCGCGCCGATCCCGATCGGCGCGAACGCGATCGTGCAGGCCAGCGGAGACTGCCTGCGTATGCGCGATCAGCCCGGACTCGCCGGGGACGTCGTCACCTGCATCCCGGACGGCAGCACGCTGAGCGTGCTCAGTGATCCTGTAGCCAGCGACGGCCTCGACTGGCAGCAGGTGCGCTTCGCCGGCCAGATCGGCTGGGTCGCGAACATCTACCTCCAGCCCGCGTCGAGCGCGCCCGTGCCGACGGCCACACCCGCTCCCGTACCGACGGCCACTCCGGTCCCGGTGCCCGTGCCCACGTCCGCCAACGCGCTCTCGACGCCCGCTCCGGGCGGGCTCACGCTCGGCCTCTCGGGTACGAGCGATCCGGCCGCGCTCGCGGCCGCGCAACCATTCGCCGTCGAGAGCATTTCCGTGCTGAACGTGAGCGCGCAGCGTTTCCTCAGTTACATCCCGGGCGCCCCGCCGTTCGCGAGCACGCTCTCGAGCGCGCAGCTCCAGCCGGCCAGTGTGGTCACGATCAAGCGCACGGGCACGCTCAGCGCCGGCGCCGCGCCCGCGCGCGCCGAGCCGCGCCCCGTGCAGGG
>JAQBZW010000223.1 GCA_027622315.1 Chloroflexota bacterium
AGGCAGCCGCTCGGCGCCATGCACCGCCGTGAGCAGCATCAGATCCATCGGCTTCTCGGTGTCGAGCGCCGCCGGGGCCTGCGCGCGCGCGAACGCGAGCAGCGCGAACAGCACGAGCAAGAGCACCTCGCCGGCGAGCAACGTGCCGGCGCGGGCACGCACGGCGGCACGCAGCGTCGGCCGTCGCCAGGCGAGGCTCGCGCCCCACGCCCAGAGCAGCACGAGCGCGCCCACGACGAGCGGCGTGCCATAGGGCGCGAGCCCGAAGTGCGAGAGCTGCCAGGCGAGCAACGCGAGCGCCGCCAGAGCGAGCGGGCGGGCGTAGAGCACGCCGGCGCTGTGCAGACGTTCGGCAAGCAGCGCGGACGGGAACAGCCCCGCGGATCCGATCGCGAGCAGCGCGAGATACCACCGGAGCGTGTCCGCCAACATCGGCGGCTGTTACGCGTCGGCCGCCGCGGGCTCGCCGAGCAGGCCGTCGACGAAGGCCTCGGCGTCGAAGGGCGCGAGGTCTCCGGGCTCCTGCCCGGTGCCCACGAAGCGCACCGGCAACCCGAACTCGCTGGCGATCGCGAACACGATGCCGCCCTTGGCCGTGCCGTCGAGCTTCGTGAGCATCACGCCCGTGACCTCAACCGACTCCGCGAAGGCGCGCGCCTGCGAGAGCCCGTTCTGCCCGGTCGTGGCGTCGAGCACGAGCAGCACCTCGTCCGGGCCGCGGTCGAGGTGGCGTTCGATCACACGCCGCACCTTGGCCAGCTCGTCCATCAGGTTCTGCTTGTTCTGCAGGCGCCCGGCAGTATCGACGAGCACGACGTCGGCCCCGCGGGCGCGCGCGGCCTCGATCGTGTCGAAGGCGACGGCGGCAGGGTCGCCGCCCTGGCGCGAGGCGATCACCGGGAAGTCGAGCCGCCGGCCCCACTCCTGGAGCTGTTCGATTGCAGCCGCCCGGAAAGTGTCCCCGGCGGCGGCGATCACGCGCTTCCCCTCCTGCTGGTACGCGTACGCAAGGCGCGCGATGCCGGTGGTCTTGCCGCTGCCGTTCACGCCCACCACGAGCACGACGGCCGGTGGCGCGGGCGCCCCCACCCCCTCGGGCAGGCCCCACAGCCGGCCGCGTGGCTGTGCGAGCGGTGCCGCGAGGATCGCAGTCAACTCCGCGCGCAGCAGCGCGCGCACGTCGCTCGAGCGGTGCGGATTGTGCGCACGCACGCGCTCCAGCACCGCCGCGCTCGTGCGCACGCCCGCGTCGGCGCCGATCAGCACCTCTTCCAGCGACTCCCAGAGCTCGTCGTCGACGTCCCCGGCGAGGATCTCGCCGAGGCGCCCGAAGAACGACCGTCGCGTGCGCTCGAGCGCACGATCGGTGGCGGCGTCGCTCTCTTTGCTGCGACCGAACAGCCTCACGCGCACTCCTCCGCGGGTCTGCGCACGCGGTCACCGGTGAGGGCCGGTCGAGCGCCGCTGCTGGGTGGGGTGGCGCGATCGTACCCGAGCGTGAGTGCGCGGGGCAGCGGCGCTCGCGCTAGTGGAGTGAGACCGGGAGCCGGCGCACGCCGCGGATCACGAGACTGCCGCCCCACTGCACGTCCGCTGCGGGCACGGCGAGCGCGAGCGCCGGGTAGCGACGCACGAGCGTGCCGATCGCGATCTCGGTCTCCGCGCGCGCGAGCAGCCCGCCGAGGCAGGTGTGAACGGCCGAGCCGAAGGCGATGTGGTAGTTCTCGGCGCGTCCGAGATCGAGCCGCTCGGGTTGAGCGAACACCTCCGGGTCGCGGTTCGCTGCGGTGAGCATGCACAGCACCTTCGCGCCGGCTGGGATCGTGGTGTCGCCGATCGCGACGTCTGCCAACGCGCGACGGCGCACCGTGTGTACGGGCGACGCGAAGCGCAGCAGCTCATCGGTCGCCGCGTGGATCACCCCGGGATCGTCGCGCAGCTGCGCCAGCTGCTCGGGGTGCGTGAGCAGCGCGTGCAGGCCGGTGCCGATCACGTTCGCGGTCGTTTCCTGGCCGGCGCCGTAGAGGATCACCGCGGTGTCCAACAGTTCCTCGGCGCTCAGCCGGTGGCCGGCCTCGGACTCGATCAGGTCGTTCAGCACGTCGTCCGCGAGCTCCTCGCGGTGCGCCTCGATCGCGCGCAGGAAGACGCGGTCCTGCTCGCTCGGCTCCGCTTCGGAGCCCGCCTCGCGACGCGGTGGCAGCATCGGCCCGTCGTCGGCCGCCGCCTCGTATGCGCGCGGCGCCACGCGTCGCGGCTCGAGCGGCACGCCCATCATCTCGGCGATGATCGTGCGCGGCAGTTGCCGCGCGACGTCCCAGCTCGCGTCGATCTCCTCACGCCCATCGACCTCATCCAACAACGCGTCGACGACCTCTTGGATGCGCGGCCGCAGCTGCTGCACGGATCCGGCGGAGAAGCGGTGCGTGACCGGCCGACGCAGCCGCGCGTGTTCCGGCGGATCGGCGGTCACCATCATCGTCGCGCGTCCCCAGCGACGCTGTGGTGGCCGGTTGCCTGCCGTGACACGCCGGTCCTTGAGGACGGCGACGACGTCGGTGTAGCGCGTGAGCACCCAGTGTCCCAGCGGCTCGCTCCAGTGCACGGGGTCGTGCTCACGCAGTTTCCGGTACGAGGGGTACGGATCGTTCAGCCATGCCGCATCCGGGGTGAACGCTGCGATCTCCATCCATGTGGTCCTTCGCGTGGTCACACCGCGCGCACGTCAGCCGCGTGCGACGCGGATCTCGCCGTCCGTCACGGTCAGTGGAAAGCAGGCGAGCGGGGTGTGCGCCGGTCGGTTGAGCGCTTCCCCGCTGCGCAGATCGAAGGCGCTGCCGTGCCACGGGCAGCGCAGCACGGTGCCTTCGAGCGTGCCATGGGAGAGCGGGCCGTCGAGGTGGGTGCAGAGCGCGTCACAGGCGAAGAGCTCGCCGCCGGCGTTCACGATCAGCAGCGACTCGCCGTCCAGCTCGGCCTCGAAGATCGCGCCCGGCGGCACGTCTGCGACCCGGGCGACCGTGGCGAACTCGCTCATAGCGCGCGGGGACGCGGACGCATGAGCGAGCGGCGTGAGCACAGGGGCGAGAGGGCCGGGAGCGCTCGGGTCATCACCGTGCTCCGCTGCGGGGTCGCGATATCACGAACGTATGGACGCCCCTCGGGCTGTCAACGCGCGTGCTCGCCCGCCGTCCGGCGTGTGGTGGTCGTGATGGGGACTGTCGTCAGCGGGCCTGCGCGTCCCGCCAGCGGCGAATCCAGCCCGTGTGCTGTGCCTCGTGCGTGCTGCGCAGCGCGGCCTCGCCGAAGCGCGCGCCGTCGAGCCCGCGAGCGCTCGCGTTTGCGATCGCGTCGAGCAGGCGCTGCCGCGAGGTTGCCAACTCCCACCGCACCTGCGGGAGCGACAGTTCGCGTCCCAGCTCGTGTGCGAGCGCGCCGTACGTCGCATCCTGCTCGCCGCTCATGCGTCAGGCGGATGCGTGTCCGGCCGAGATGCGCACGACCTCACTCGCACGCAGGTCATCCCAGAGCGCGATGTGCGCGAGATGATGCTTCACGGACCAGCCATCGAGCGAGGGCTCGCTCAGTGCTGCGTCGCTCAGGCCGTTGATCGCGGAGAGCAGCTGCTCCCGCATCTGGTCGTAGTGCGCCAGCAGATCGGCCCGCTGCTCGGCCATCGCCCCTCCCGGTTCACGCGACGCGATGCGAACAGGTCGCGTGCCGCGGGCGGAGCCGGTGAGGCGCCCGGGCTACGAGGCCGCCGGCACGTCCGCGAGCCGCAACGAAAGCACCTGCGAGCTCGAGTCGTCCGCCATCGACACGCCGTACAGCGCGTCGCCGGCCTCGATCGTGCGCCGGTTGTGCGAGACGACGATGAACTGCGTGCGGTCGCTCAGCTCGCGCAGCGTGTCCACGAAGCGCCCGACGTTCGCCTCGTCGAGCGCGGCGTCCACTTCATCCAGCACGACTACGGGCGCCGGGTTGACCGACAGCAGCGCGAACAGCAGGGCGACCGACGTCATCGAGCGTTCGCCGCCGGAGAGCACGCTGAGGTTCGCGACGCGCTTGCCCGGCGGCTGGGCGGTGATGTCCACGCCCGGCTCGGACTCCTCGCCGTCGTCTCCCTCGTCGGTCAGTGTGAGCTCGGCGTGTCCGCCGCCGAAGAAGCGCGCGAAGTACTCGCCGAAGCGCTCGTTCACGACCGCAAAGGTCTCCACGAAGCGTGCGCGGATCAGCTTGCGCAGCTCGCGGATCGCCTCCCGCAACTCGCCTTCGGCCGCCTCGAGGTCGGCGACCTGGTCGACGAGGTAGTCGTGGCGCTCCTGCTCGTCGCTGAGGTCTTCCAGCGCGTCGACGTTCACGGGGCCGAGCGCGCGGATCTCGCCCCGCAGCTCGTTGATGCGCGTGCGCAGCGCGGCCGTGTCGACCTCAGCGCCGCCGCGGATCGGCACCGGCAGCGCCTCGCCCACCAGCGCCTGATCGCCGTCGTCCTGGCGTTCCCGACGCTCACCGCCCGCCGCCGGCCGCGGCGCGTGGAGTACCAAGCGGGCCGCCGGCATCGCGTCCTCTTCGTCGTCGTCCGCGTCCTCGTCGTGATCGCGATCTTCCGGACGTCGGCGCTGCGGCGCAGGTGCCTGTACGCGGCCGTCCGGCAGCACCGTCATGCCCTCTTCACTGATCTGATCGCGGAGCTGTTGCACACGGGCTGCCGACGCCTTGAGCGCGTTCTCGCTCTCGAGCAGCTCGCGCTCGGCGGCGAGCAGTGCCTGCTGGCGTTCGCGGCGCGAGGCGGCCAGCTCGCGCGCCTCTTGCTCGAGCTCGGCCACGGCGGCGTGCGCCGGCCCGACGGCC
>JAQBZW010000224.1 GCA_027622315.1 Chloroflexota bacterium
CCGCGCGCCGCACCACGCGGTCGACGAGGTCGCCCGGGGCGAGCGCGTGCGGGAGCGCTCGAGGATCGCCGCCGTCGTGGAGGTGCCGCATCACCTCGTACTGCGCGAGCACCGAGGCGAGGAACGCGGGCTGGTTCTGGTAGGCGATGCGCACGCCGTGCGAGGCCAGCCGGGAAAGGTCGTTCAGCGCGGCGCCGGTGGCGGGCACGTTGCCGAGCACGACCGGCAGCGGCACGGCCGCCCCGACCGCCTCGACATCCTCGATGCGCTTCGCGCCGACGATCATCACCGCGTCCACGCCGGTCTCCGCGTACGCGGTCAGGCGTTCGATCGCGTCCTGTACGGTGCTGACGTTGAGTGCGTTCGTCCTCGCCACGATCACCAGGTCGCCGTCGGCACGCGCCGCAAGGGCGGCGCGCAGGCGCGCGCACATCTCCGGGATCGAGACCATCGGCTCCGCGTCACCGAAGGGGGCGGGCAGCAGCGTGTCCTCCAGCGTCAGCCCGGCTACCCCGGCCGCCTCAAGCTCTTCGACCGTGCGCTGCACGTTCAGCGCGTTGCCGTAGCCGTGATCCGCATCCGCGATCAGCGCGAGCCCGGTGTAGCGCGCGACGCGGCGGGCCTGCTCCGCGAACTCGGTCAGCGTCAGCACGATCAGGTCGGGCACGCCGAGGACCGCAGCAGAGGCCAGCGACCCCGGCAGCACGGCCAGTTCGTACCCGGCGACCTCGGCGATGCGGGCGGAGATCGGATCCTGCACGGTGGCGGGATGGACGCACGCGTCTCCGGACAGGAGCGCGCGCAGCCGGCGGCGGTGAAGGTTCGCGTTCATCGCGGGAGTGTAGCAGGGCAGCCGGGGCGCATCGGACATCGGCATCGGCGTGGGCTTCGTGACGCTTCTGCTACGCGCGAGGGCGCATGATCGAACCGGCGAACGACGAGGACTGTGCCGGGATCCCGATCGATCCGAAGGATGAGGACCAGATGACCATGACATGGCGCCCCGCGCGTACCTTCGTACTGCTCCTCGGCGCGCTCCTCGCGCTGGGGGGCGGCAGTGCGCTCGCTCAGACGGGCACGCCTGCGCCCACCGTGCCGCCTGCCGGCGCGTTCGTCTCGCCGCCCGTGTTCTCGTCCGGTGAGCCCTCGTTCGCGTTCGTGGTGTTCACCGGCGGCACCGTCGCGCAGCTCGAGGGCGCCCTGCGCTCGGTCGGCGCCACGGGCGCGTGGGCGCAGAGTGCGTCGGGCGCGTTCGTGCTCTACATCGTGTCCGGGCCGGCGTTCGTGAACGCGCCCGCGGTCGCCGCAGTGCCCGGGAACTTCGAGCGCATGACGGCGCTCACCCTGGTGAAGGGTGGCGACGACCGTCCGGACGAGATTCAGCTGACGCAGGCGGACAACGGGGCGACGGTCCGGCTGGCGCAGGGCGGCACGCTGCTGGTCGCACTGCCCAGCAATCCCTCGACCGGCTACCGCTGGTGGGTCGCGGAGGGCAGCGGCGCGGCGCTGGAACTCATCGACGTGCGCTACGTGCCCCCCGGATCCACCATGCCGGTCGTCGGGGCGGCCGGAACCGAGGTCTTCCGATTCCGCGCCGTTGCTCCCGGTGTCACCTCGCTGGTGCTGGACTACGCACGCGGCTTCGAGCCGGGCGTGCCGGCGACGAGCACGTTCACCGTGTCCGTGCACATTCGCTAGCGACCGGCGGGGCTGGGGTTGGGGCGCGATGAGGAACCGCGCGCGAGGATGCCGGCCGTGAGCCGCGCGCGTCGCGTTTCGGCGCGAATGTATGGCTCCCCGGAGCGGTGCCCCAATCCGCCGTCGTCGACCGGTTCCGGTGTTCGATCGCTGTCGTCGGTCACCAGTACGACCGCCGTGAGCTGCCAGCGACTGAGCAGCAACGTATCGATTGGGCGGCGATGCTCGACCGCGGTGAGGTGGCGAGCCGGGCCGAGTTGGCACGTCGCCAGGGAGTCTCCCGGGCTCGCGTAACGCAGGTTCTTGGAGCCGCGCGGAACGGCTGATGCGGAGGCAGTACAATCCTCCCCATAATTCTGGATCGCTTCGTTAGCCTGCTATCTCGTCCGGATCCGGTGCTCACAACCGCAGTCCGTCCCGCACCGGCAAGCACTCCGCCTAGCATCTTGACAGCCGATACTGTGATGCTGTTAAGGTTCGGCAGCCAAAGCCGAATCCCGACGGGCGCGCCGGGAGCGGGGGAACCATCTCTGGGGTGTATTGCGCTTCGCGCATAGGCGACTTCCGACGCCGAACCCGTCAGCTAACCCCGTAGGCCTCATCGGAGGTGGGCTGACACCCGCCTCACACGTTCGAATGTTCTTCGCGCACAGCGCCGCAGCATCGCTGCGGCGCGCGTTCAGCGTTGGAACGAGGAGGTTGGGATGGATCGTAGGTCGTGCTCTGGCCTTCGGGTGCGGATTGGGCGGCAGACGCCGTGACCGGCCTCAGGCCGCGCCGTATGACCGCACACCGGGCGAGTGTGGAGGGCCGACGGTGAAGGCCGTCATCCTGGCCGCGGGGCGTGGCGCCCGCGCGGCGTCTGCGGCTTCCGTGAAGCCTTTGCTGCGCGTTCAGGGACTGGCGCTTTTGGAGCGGAGCATCGCCACGGCGATGCGAGCCGGCATCGACGACTTTGTCGTGGTGACTGGGTACGCCGCTGAGCAGGTCGAGGAGTTCGTCGTCGACGTCTCGCGCAGGCGGCGCGTCACAATCAGCCTCGTCGAGAACACGGACTGGACACGAGGCAACGGGAGCTCGCTCCTCGCCGCGCGCGAACTGCTCGATGAGCCGTTCCTGCTCCTGATGGGCGACCACATCCTCGACGAGCGCATCCTCCAACACCTCGTCGACCACGGACTCGTTGAGCACGGGCTTCGCGACGACGCGCTGGTCCTCGCGATCGACCGGAGCGACCCCACCACCACCGAGATCGACATGGACGATGTTACCCGCGTCACCCTGCGCGGGGATCGGATCGAGCGGATCGGCAAAGGCCTCGCGGACTACGATGCATTCGACACTGGCGCGTTCCTGTGCTCGCCGGCCATGTTCCCAGCGCTCGAGGCCGCGATCGACTCCGGCGACGGCTCCGTTTCCGCCGCTGTGCAACGCCTGGCGATGGACGGGCGCGCGAGTGTTGTAGACGTAACCGGATTGCAGTGGACGGACGTCGACACGCCTGCCGACGTTTCCCGGGCGGCGTCGCGGCTCGCCGCGACGATGGCCGGGAAGTCGCGTGATGGGTGGGTGTCTCGCGTGCTGAACCGGCCCGTTTCCACACGGGTGACCACTCCGCTCCTGCTGCGGCTCTTCCCCGCGATCACCGCGAACCAGGCCTCGGCGGTCAGCGCCCTCTTCGGCGTGATGGCGTCAGTCTGTTTCGTCCTCCAACTCCCGTTGGCGGGGGCGTTGCTCACGCACACGACGAGCGTGCTCGATGGGACGGATGGTGAGGTTGCGCGGCTCAAGCGCCTCGATTCGCCATTCGGCGGATTCTTCGACGCTGTGTTGGACCGGTACACGGACAGCCTGATCATGCTCGGGCTGCTCTATTTCGCGCTCAAGAGCGCCTCCATCTGGAGCGTGCTGGGACGAGCGTCCGAACCCGTTATCCTCAGCGCGGGCATGCTCGCTGTTTCGGGGACGTGGCTGGTCAGCTACATGACCACCAAGGCGAGCGCCGACCTCGGCCACCAGTACGACGGCGCGTGGATCGGCAGCGGCCGAGGGCGCGACATCCGATTGCTCATCGTCACCGTTGCCGGCCTTGCGGCGGCGGTCTACCCGGTCGCAGCGGTTCTCGGCATGGCAGCGATCGCGGTGCTCACGCACGTCATCGTACTGAAGCGCCTGAGCCTCTCGTGGCGGCAGGCCACCGGCCAGACGGAGATCGGGCGGATCGAAGCGATCGTGTACGACCTCGACGGGACGCTCGTGGACTCCATGCGCGGGCTGACGGAGCGGGCGACGGCGCTAATCCAGCAACGGTTTGGCCTGGACTCTGCCACGGCACTGGAGCGCTACGCGGCCACGTCCGGTGCGGACTTCGCGACGCAACTGGAGGAGATGTTCCCGGGCAACCCGGCAAACACCCTCGTCGCCGCCGAGTTTGAGGCGGCAAAGCGGGAGATGATGCCGCACGTCAAACCATTCGCGGATGCGCTGTGGGCCGTGGACTTCTTCGCGTCGCGCGGGCTGAGGCAATTCGCGTGCAGCAGCACTCAAGAGGATCTGGTACAGGCGACACTGGAGCAGAGCGGGCTTGCCACCTCGCTGGAGGCACACAGTGGCTTTCGAGCGGGGTTCGACAAGAGCCGCCAGTTGCGGCATCTTTTGCGGACGCACGGACTTCGCCCTGAGAAGACTCTCTTCGTCGGTGACTCGCTGCGGGATGCCGCTTTTGCCCGCCGTGCCCGGACACGGTTTCTCGGACTCACGCGCACCTTTGCCGATGCCGAATTCCGTCGTGTCGGGGCCGAGGGCGTCGAGGACTTGAGAGTGCTCGCGACGCGCTGGGACGCGGCGATCCGGTGCGCGGTGAGTCTGGGCGAGATGCCTCCCGTGCCTGAGAGAGTGGTCGCACCGGCTCCCGGTCTCTCCCCAGTCATCGCGCTCCCACAGCCAAAAGTCGGGCTGATCGAAGAGTCGCTGGTGGGACGCGAGATGGGCGTGCGCGCGCAAGAGCAGATAACTGGACAACATTCCCTGAGTCCTGACAGAACCGGATTCGAGCGCGAATAGCTGTTAGGGCCAAGGCGGCCTAACCCACGGGGATCAGGATGCGAAACGGCACCGATGCCATTTCGTCGCTT
>JAQBZW010000010.1 GCA_027622315.1 Chloroflexota bacterium
GTCTCAACACTCCCGCCGTTGCGCGGATCGATGTCGATGACGATCAGCGAGTCTGGCACGGGCGCGCCGATCATGGCGTTCGGCCACTGGCGCCACCATTCGCGGATCTGCGCCTCGGCACGTGATGCGTCGAGATGCCCGTTCGTGGTGTAGGGCGCTTTCGCGCTCGACCCGCGCTCCCGGCAGGGGAACACGGCCCAGCCGCTCCGGGCGAGCGCGAGGGCCGCGTCGCGCATCACGCCGCGTGCCCAAGAAGCTCGTAGGCGTCGCGCATGAGTCGTGCGCCGAGGTCCACAGGCCCTCGATCCCGTGCCAGAAGATGCGAGCACCATCGATCGGTTCCAGGCAGTGCCAGCCCCCATCGAACGCGGCCATCGCGCTCAAAGCGTCCATGGGTGGGGCTCCGGGCTGCAGTGCCATCGGATCACCTCTCAAACGCCCTCGCGCATCGGCTGCCAGGCCGCGCGGGGGCGTTGCTATGTCCCCGACCTACGCCTCGACGAGCTTTCGCTCGAGGAACGCTTCGAGCTCGGTCGCGGGGATGATGCGAGCGCCACCCACGCGGGCAGAGCGCAGCTCGCCGCGGGAGATCAGGCGGTCGATGGTGTCGGTGGAGACGCCGATCACCCGCGCCGCCTCGTCGCGTCGGTACGCCAGTTGACCGTTCACGTTGCTTCCTCCAATTAGCCGCGGTGCGCCCGGCAGCGGCTTGTTGGCCGCCTGCTGCGGTGGTACGGTGTCCTCAGCGTAACGCACTCGGAGTGAATAATGAGACGCCGGGCGTGCGAAATACCAGTCCTAAACGGTGCATATGAAACGCACAATCGGAAAAGAGGAACGTCGATGGCACGGCCGCCGGTCGATCCTGCATGGCGAGAGCGTGTTCGCTCGTTGGCCGCGAACGGCCCGAGCCTCACCGCCACGGCCATCGCGAGACGCTTGGACACGCCCGAGGAGATCAAAGCGGTCGGCCGAAACGATCCTCCGCACAGGACGACCGTGCAGCGCCTCCTCGATGACTTCCCCCCTGAGGAGCGCCGTCTGTACCAGTACGTTCGTTGGCCCGCTTCATTCGGGGCCGCGGATCTGCCCTGGGAGGCAGCAGGTCCGGTGTTGAAGCTCTGCGATCACCTCGACGAGCGGGCCACAGTGGCTCGGGCACGGTGGTTCTGGCGCATCACGCTGGCCGCGCCGGGGGCGGACATAGCCTCGCGGGATGCGGCCGCGCGGCAGCTTCACGCATGGGAGCTGCTTGAACGTCCGGAACCGCCTGAGGATCTCGAAGCGTGGCTCATGTTTGCTCCCTGGGAGTCGAAGCGGGCGGAGCAGCGATACGCCGAGGCGATCAGGATCGGCGACGTGCATCGGTTCGCGACCGGCGCTGCCGGTCTCCGGGGATGGGTTGCACACACCGGCGCCTTTGGCGACGGGACTACAGATGCCCAACGCGCTGAGGCCCTCCGTGCGATTGAACCGAAAACGCCAGCCGCGCTCATCGACGCGGTCGTCGACATCCTCCGGGATAAGCATCGAGGAGCCGACGATGGCGCGTAGGGGCAGCGGTGAAGGCTCGATCTACAAGCGCGCTGACGGCCGGTGGGCCGCCGCGGTCGTGACGTGGGAGGCCGGCGTCAGGAAGCGCCGGGCGTTCTACGGCAAGACGCGCGCCGAGGTCCGCAGCAAGCTCGCACGCGCCCAGCGCGCGCTCGACGACGGCCTGCCGCTGCCCAGCGAGCGCGTCACGGTGGCCGCGTTCCTGGCGTCGTGGCTACAGACGAAGCGCCCGGACCTGCGCCCGGAGTCGTACCGCCGCTACGAAGAGGCCGTGCGGCTCTACCTGGTGCCGCAACTCGGGCGACACGCGCTCGCGCGTCTCACGCCCGCACACGTCCTCACGGCCTACGCCACGATGCGGGAGGGCGTGAGCGGCACGACGCTGTCCCTCATCCACGGGGTGCTGCGAGGGGCGCTCAAAGACGCGGTGCGCTGGGGTTCGGTCGCCCGCAACGTCACTGACGCGGTGGCGACGCCGCGGCGCTCCACGGAGCAGACAGAGGCCCTGACCGCGGACCAGGCACGGCGGTTGCTCGGGGCCGCGCAGGGCGAGCCCCTCGAGGCGTTCTACGTCCTCGCGCTGACGGCCGGGATGCGCCTCGGCGAACTGCAGGCGCTCTCCTGGGCCGCGGTCGACCTCGACCGCCGGCGCCTCGAAGTGCGCGCGACCTACCAGGGGAACGTCGATGGCGTCCCGGTCTTCGCGCCGCCGAAGACGGAGCGCAGCCGGCGCACGGTGCAGCTTTCCGCGCTCGCGGTCGACGCGCTCCGGGGTCACCGGGTGCGCCAGCACGAGCAGCGGCTCCTCGTCGGCTCACTCTGGCAGGATCACGGCCTGGTGTTCGCTACCGCGTTCGGGAGGCCGCTCGACGGCAACAACCTCCGCGCGCGCTCGTTCGCGGGGCTCCTGGAGCGCGCCGAACTGCCACCGATGCGCTTTCACGCGCTCCGGCACTGTGCCGCGACGCTCCTCATGGCCGAGGGCGTCCCGATCAAGGCGGTGAGCGAACTGCTCGGCCACTCGGACATCGCGACGACGCTCAGGATCTACTCGCACGTCCTGCCGACGATGCACGGCGCGGCTGCCGACGCGATGGATCGCATCTTCGCGGCCGAGGGTGGCGCGTGATGCTGTCAACCGTGCTGTCAAAGCCTACGAAAAAGCCCTCCCGAGCCTGTTTCCAGATTCGGGAGGGCGGTGGTTCGTGGTGGAGACGGGGGAGAATTGAACTCCCCGTCCAGCGCACGATCGGCACGAATCTACTACGGGCATAGTCGGCGGAAGTTTTCTCGCCACAGCCCCTCCGTCGACCGGGAGCAAATGTAGCCAGCCTCAGTAGTCTTTTCGACGGAGGCCTGAAGGCGCACCGACGCCGAGCATCCCGACATTACGTCGTAGCGTCAGCCCCGTCGGGAGGGGGGCCAACGCCACGTCACTGCCTTAGTTAGGCAGCGAGGGCGAGTTGAGTTTCGCCAGTTACTTTTTGTCACCTGATTAACGAGGGTGATGACAACCTCGGCCCGCAATCCGAGTCCGTACGTACCTGTCGATTCCTGTCGTCCCCACGGGGTGACTCACTCAACAGAGTCAAACGGGCCGGTTGCTGCTCGAGCAAGGCTGGGCGCTAGCGCGCAGAGTGCCGCACGGCACGCTGCATGGTGCGATTCGCCTCGCGGCTCTTGATCGCCTCGCGCTTGTCATAACTGCGCTTGCCGCGACCGAGACCCAACTCGAGCTTTGCCAGTCCGTTGTGAAGGTACAACCGCAGCGGTACCAGAGTGGTCCTCGGCTGTTCGCGCATCTCCTGCGCCACGCGATCGAGTTCTCGACGGTGGAGCAGGAGTTTGCGTGGACGCGTCGGCTCGTGGTTGACCCCTGCGGGCCCGTATTGGGCGATGTGCACATTGTACAGGAAGAGCTCGTCGCCCTGGAATCGGGCGTACCCCTCGGCCAGGTTCGCCCGGCCCACGCGGATCGACTTGATCTCCGAGCCAAGCAAGGCAATGCCGGCGTCGAGGCGCTGGAGGATCTCGTACTCGTAGCCGGCGCGACGGTTGCTCGCGACGGTGGCGCCCTTCGTCTCGGCCTTTGCCACGTCGTTACCCCCATCCTCGTCGGTCGACTAGATATACGACATAATACTACGCGAGTCGCGCCCACAAGCTGCTAGGGGAGGGGAGCCGTGGAGGGCGCGCGTCTGCCCTCAGCCCGCGGCGGCCAGCGTCGGCCGATACTCGCCGGTCGCGATCTGCTCCCGCATGACGTCGATCGCGCGGAACATCGCGATATCGCGACCGGCCTCGATGTCCTCGACGGTCAGCGTGATCGGCACGTCGGGAATGATTCCGCGGCCCTCGATCTGGTTGCGATCCGGCGTCAGCCAGCGCGCGATCGAGACGTACACGGCGCCGCCGTTGGAGAGCTCGCGCACGTGGTTCACCGTGCCTTTGCCGAACGACTTCGTGCCGACGACCATCGCGCGACCGTTTTCCTGGAGCGCTGCGGCGAACAGCTCAGAGCCGGAGGCCGAGAACTCGTCCTGGAGCACCACGACCGGGAGATCGGTCAGCGTCCCGCTCGTGGCGTTCGCGACGCGTTCGTTTCCATTGCGATCGACCTGAACGAGGATCGTCCCGCTGTCCAAGAACATGTCGGCGAGTTCGGTCGTCTCTACGAGCAGCCCGCCCGGGTCGCTGCGCACGTCAATCAACAGCCCTAGCTTGCCTTCGGCGGTGGCGCGCTGAATGGCGTCGCGAACTTCCTGGGGGGTCGTGCGCGTAATCGTACGGATCCGGATGTAGGCGAGGTCGGTGACCTCGTTGCCCTCGGAGTCGCGCAGGATCCCGCCGGGCGGGTCAAACGAGACCGATGTCACCTGGATCTCGTCGCGCACGATTGAGAGCACCTCTTCGCTGCCATCGACGTGGCGCACCTTCAGCTCGACCGCTGTGCCGCGTGGTCCGCGGATGCGCAGGACCGCCTGCTGGACGGTCCAGCCTTCGGCGCTCTCACCATCGACCTCGAGGATGGTGTCACCCGCCTTGAGCCCGGCCTCGTCGGCCGGCGTGCCCTCGATCGGTCGCACGATGATCACGAAGGTGCCCTGCTGCGACACGGTGGCGCCAATGCCCTGAAACGTGCCGGAGAAATCGTCACGGGAGATCGCGTAGGTGTCCGGATCGATGTACGTGGAGTGCGGATCGCCGAGCGCCTGAAACAGGCCGTTGATTGCGGCTTCGTAGAGGTATTCTTTGTTTATGCGGTCCGGATCAACGAAGTCTTCGGCGAGCACGCTCATGACCTCGTCGAGCGTGGCGCCGTCGACCGTGCCCGGAGCACTTGCATTGGTCGCCGTCGTACCGGCGGCCTGACCCGCAGGAGCGGCGGCAGCGACGACCGCCGCATCTGGCTCGGTCACCACGCGCACCAGGAAGCCCGAGGCGATCAGCAGTACGCCGATCAGCGCTGCAACCACGCCGATCAGCGCGTTACGCGCGGCGTCCGCCTTCATGAAGGACTCCCTCCGGGACGCGTGCGCCCGGGTGCGATCGTTGCGTCACCGACAGCGTGGCGGGCTCGCGTTGACGTGCAAATCTTAGCATGCACGCCGCAGGTGCCCGGCCGTGATGGGGATAACCCGTAGCCTTGCCGCGCATGTATAATTCGACATAACAGCAATAGTGCGAACATCAGATCTGCACGTTGAAGCGCATCTTCGTTGAGCGTTTCCCCCGTCCCCTCACGTCGCCGACCGCAACCCCACGGAGATCACTGATTGTGCTGGCGCTGGCTGGCTGGCTGCGACCAATCGCGCCGAGCGCCCAGGCCTCGCCGCGATCCGCTCGTCCGGAGCCGTGAGCCGCAACCCCGGACCGACGCCAACTGCTGCCGACCTGCCCATCCCTGCCTGTGCACGCTCACGAGCCCTGTCCCTGACCTGGGCCCAAGCGGCCCGCAGGCTGAAATTCGCGTTCTGAAGTCACGTGGGGACTCACCCCCGGCGGCACACGCCGACCGGCTCCGACCCGTACTACCCGCGCCTGTCGATTTTCTCGGCGGAGGATTGAATACGATACCCACGTAGGGTATATTTTGGTCACGGTTACCCACCCGGGGTACGGTACTGAAAGGATTGGGGGCTCCAAATGCCTCAGAAGTACAGCTCTCTTCGCGGCGAACTCCACTGCTTCGCGTGCGCGCGTTACCTCGGCAACTTCGAGTCGCACCCCGACCGCCACGGGCCGGCGGACATCCATCTGCTCGAGCCTGAGAGTGGAACGCTTGCCCAGCGCGCGGTGAAGACCGGCGATGGCCTCCGCTGCTCGCGGTGCGGCGGTCGGGCGATCCTGGATTATGTCGACGCGACCCCCGTTATCGCCGCCTGAGGGACTGTGCAACCCATCCGAAACGTCGTAAATTAGGAGTGCGCGAGTCGGTTATGTCGCGTCCGCTCGAGGCGACATGGCCGGCTCACCACGACGGACACGCTCCCTACTGACGCCAGCACGACGATCGCCTCACTTCGTCGCCAGCGTGGCCAGCGCCTTCACCACCACCGCGCCGTGATCAGCGGCCTTCGCACGCTTCCACACCCGTAAGAGCCTGCCGTCGCCGCCGATGATGAACGTCGACCGCGTCATGCCGATGCTCTTGCGCCCGTAGAGCGTCTTCTCGCCCCATGCCCCATACGCCGTCGCCATGCGCGCCTCAGTGTCCACCAGCAACGGAAAGGGCAGGCCGTGATGCTCACGGAACGCGCGATGTGACTCGGCATCGTCCGTCGAAACCCCGAAGATCACCGCACCCGTCGCCCGGATGTCGTCGTATTCGTCGCGGATCGAGCACGCCTGGGTCGTGCAGCCCGGGGTCTCGTCCTTCGGATAGAAGTAGACGACGACGATCAGGCCCGCGTAATCCGCGAGCCGATGCGTGGTGCCATCTTGATCCGGCAGACTGAAGAGAGGCGCGACGTCTCCCGCCTCGAGCGTGACCGCCATAAATCTGCCCCTCTCACTGCCGCCGCGCGCCCCGTGCCGCGGCGCGCCCGAGGATAGCGTGACAGGCTCCGGACCTCGCGCCGCACTGTGCCCGGCGTCTGCTATCGTCGCGCGCGGTGAGTGCCGTTCCGGGGGGATCGCATCATGACCACGGCCATCGCTCCTACGAGCCATTCTGTGCGCGCCAACGGCCTCAACCTGCACTACCTCGAGTGGGGTCGCCCGGACGCCACGCCCCTCGTGCTGCTGCACGGTCTCGGCAGCTCTGCGGGCGAATGGCAGCGTGTCGCCGCGCACTTCGCCGATCGCTACCGCGTGATCGCGTTCGATCAGCGCGGGCACGGCGAATCGGAGCGTGCCGACGAATACTCGACGGGATCCATGGAGGCCGACCTCGCAGCCGCAGTCGACGCGCTGGAGCTCGATCGTTTCGTACTTTGTGGCGCGTCGATGGGCGGGGCGACGACGCTCGCCTATACGGCCCGCCACCCTGAACGGGTGCGCTGCGCGCTCGTGAACGACGCGCCTCCGGCCCTGGAGCCGGACTTCATCGATTTGCTCCGCTCGGCTCCGGACACTCTGCCCGAGTGGCGCTCGCGTGCTGACGCGATCGAAGCCTGGCGCGCGCGAAGCGGACCGCTGACGCCGAAGTGGGCGCACGATCAGCGCGCTGATGCGGTGCTCAAGGTGGTCGATGGCGGTGTGACGCTCCGACACGATCCGGCGCTCGGGGTGCGGTTCGAGTTCGAGGATCTGTGGGACGAGGCGCGCACCATCACGCGGCCGATCCTGTTCATCCGCGGCGGCCGCTCATCTGTGCTCTCCGCCGAAACGTTGATGCGCATGGACCTCGAGATCGCGCCGGCTCGCTCGGTCACACTGGAGAAAGCGGGTCACGCGACCTTCCTGGACATGGAGCCCGAGTGGCTCGCGGCGGCCGAAGCGTTCTTCGCCGCGCACGATCGATAGCGCGCGATGGCGTGGGGTGCGCGTCCCGGGCAGGCAGGCCAAGCGACCGACGACAGCCCCGCGCCGCGGCTGGGGGCGTTTTCGTACCCGGCCTACCGACGCTTCTGGTTCGCTTCGCTCGTGCGCGTGTTCGGCATGCAGTTCCACATCTTCGCCGCGGGCTGGCTCGTGGTCGCCGAGCTCGACCGGTCGCCGGTGTGGCTCGGGATCGTCGGCCTCAGCCAGGCGTTGCCGACGATCGTGCTCAGCGTCCCGGCCGGCCTGCTGGCCGACCGCTTCGAGCACCGCAAGCTGCTCGTGATCGGGCAGTCCCTGAGCACGCTGAACTACCTCGCGCTTGCGCTGCTCGTCGTCACCGGCCTCGTGAACATCTGGATCGTGATCGGGTGGGCGATCCTGATCGGCGCGCTGTCCGCGATCAGCAACCCCGCCCAGCAGGCGATCCTGCCGCGCCTGATCGAGATGCGCGCGATGGCGAGCGCCGTCGCCTTCAACAGCGCGATCTGGAACAGCATGCGCATCGTGGGACCGGCCGTGGCGGGCGTCCTGATCGCCGCGATTGGCGTCGGTCAGGCGTTCTTCGTCGCCGGCGCCGGCTTCGCGGTATCGACGTTGCTGATCGCCACCCTACGGCTCGCACCGATGCCGGTCCGCAGCCCGGGCAGCGACAACAGCCTGTTGAGCGGGCTGCGCTACATCTTCGCCCACCGCCTGTTCCTGGCCGTGGTCGGGCTGTCGTTCTTCTCATCGCTGTTCGGCATGTCGTACCAGTTCCTGATGCCGATCTTCGCGAACGAGGTGCTGGCGGTCGGCTCGACCGGGTACGGAACGATGGCCGCGTTCGCCGGCGTCGGCGGACTGTTGGGCACGCTATCGGTCGTCAAGTTCGGCGCGACGCGCTACCGCGGTCAGCTCATGATCGCCACCGCGGCGCTGTTCGGCGTCATGGTCGCGGGCTTCGCGATGAGCACGTGGTTCGCGCTTTCGCTCGGTCTGCTGTTCGTCGCCGGTTTCCTCTCGTCGGTCTACCTGAACGTCGGCATGACGACGCTCCAGGTCATGGTCCCGAACGAGCTGCGCGGCCGCGTGATGGGCGTGTGGTCCATGACGTGGTTCCTCACGTCGGTGGGTGGCTTCGTCGTCGGCGCGGGCGCGGAGCTGGTCGGTACGCCGGCGATGGTCGCGACGGGCGGGCTCGCGGTCACGGCGTTCGCTGTCGGGCTGTACGCGATCTCGCCCGAGCTGCGTTCCCTGCCCCGGTTGGAGTCATCGCCGCGACCGCTGCGCTCCGGCGCCAGGGGCTAACCGGCGTGTCGCTCCCGCGATCAGACCGGGAAGGCGACGAGCGACGTCGTGGACTGAATGCCCTCGAGCGTGCGAATGCGTTCCGCCAGGATCGGCGGGATGTCCGTCAGCTGCGCGGCTTCGATCAGGCCGACGATGTCGTACGGGCCCATGACCTCGTGGACCTCAATCACCTCATCGATCGCCTTCATCGCGAGGGCGACACGGCGCGTCGCGCCGGGCGATGTCACGATGAGCACATATGCCTTGACCATGACCCCTCCCGACGCGGGCATTTGCTGAACCGCTGGATGCTCTCAGATCGCACCGCAAGCGTCATTGCCACGGAGCGGAGCACCGGTCGTTAAGATAGAAACAACAATGGAATTGAGCGTATGACTATGCCGGACCGATAATCAAGATGTCTGGGCTCGGGATACCTCCCGACAAGCCCGGTGAGCCAACGGGATGGAGCAGCCCGCCCTCGCCAGCGTCACCCTCTCCAGGGCCACGCACCGAGGATTTCCTCCGGTGCCCCTCCCGGGACGAGAGTGAACCGTCAGCGACTGGCGAGCGCACTGAAGGCCTACTGACCAATGAGCAAGAACCTGATCGTTCGTTTCGCGGGTGAGGGTGGCCAGGGCGTCGTCGGCGGTTCCGAGATCATGGCGGCTGCGGCAGCCGAGGTGGGGTACCACGTCCTCACCTTCGCGACCTATCCGTCGCAGATCAAAGGCGGCCCGGCGTGGGGCCAGGCCCGTATCTCCACAGAGCCCGTGCTCTCCTCCGGCGACTACCTGGATGTGCTCGTCGCGCTCAACCGGTACGCGTACGACCACAACATCGACGAGCTCCGCGAGGGCGGCATCGTCATCTTCAACTCTGAGGACTTCGAGCTCGAAGCGGGCGCGCGCACGATCGGCATCCCGGCCGACCAGTTGGCGCGCGACAGCGGCAACCCGCGCGCCGCGAACATGATCGTGATCGGTGCCGTGGCGCACCTCGCGGGGATGCCGCTGCGCTACCTCGAGGGCTTCGTCACGCAGCGCTTCACGCGCGGACGCCCCGGCGACGATAAGATCGTCGAGGGCAATATCAAAGCACTGCACCTCGGCGCCGAGGAGGCCGCGAAGACGGGCCTCAGCCTCGGCAGCCCACTCGACGAGCCGTCCGAGATTGTGGGCGAGCGCATCCTGATCAAGGGCTTCGAGGCGGCGTGCCTCGGGGCGATGGCGGCCGGTCTCGAGAGCTTCATCGGTTACCCGATCTCGCCGGCAACGACGATGCTGACGTACATGGAAGCGAACTTCCACGGGCCGAACACCTTCGTCGGCCAGGCCTCTTCGGAGATCGAGTCGATCACCGCCATCATCGGCAGCGGCTTTGCCGGCAAGAAGACGATGACTTCCACCGCCGGCCCGGGCTTCAGCCTCATGGGCGAAGGGCTCGGCCTCGCCTGGATGGCGGAGATCCCGCTCGTCGTGGCCGACATCCAGCGTGGCGGGCCGGCCACCGGCCTGCCGACGAAGACCGAGCAATCCGATCTGCTCGTCGCCCTCAACCCGGGGCACGGCGACCTTCGCCTGCCGGTGATCGCGCCGGGCAACGTCGAAGAGGCGTTCCTCGCCGGCGCCGCCGCGGTCAACTGGTCGGAGCGCTACCAGGGACCGGTGATCCTGCTCTCCGAGGCGTCGATCGCGGAGCGCTCGCAGGACATCCTCAAGCCCGATGTGTCAGCGGTCATCCCCGAAACGCGCGTGGTCTCTGACGGCGCACTCGGCAACGAGCGTTACGCCGGCGGATCCGTGTCGCCCTTCCCTGTTCCGGGCGGGCCCGGCGCGTACGTTGCGAACGGCTCCGAGCACGACGAGCAGGGCGACACCACGCATCTACCCGAAGTGCACATCCAGATGACGGAGCGTCGCTTCGCGAAGCTGCAACTGCTCGAAGACGGAACGTACGAGGCCGAGCAGACCGACCGGCCGGTGGTACTCATGCCCTGGGGCGGGTCGAAGGGGCCGGCGCGCGAGGCGTTCGAGCGACTGATCGCCGAGGGCGATGAGATCGGCTGGTACTACACGATGTACCTCCACCCGCTGCCGCCGGCGATGCTCGAGGACCTGCGCAGCAAGGAGCTGGTGATCGTGCCCGAGCTCAACTACCTCGGGCAGTTCGCAGGACACCTGCGTTCGCTGGGCGTGAACGCCCACCCCATTCGGCAATACACCGGACTGCCGTTCAAGGTCGTGGACCTCATGTCCGCGGTCCGCGAGCGGATGCAGACGGCTAGCGGAAAGTTGGCCCGAGTATGAGCAAGCGCAACCCCGACTACGACTTCAAGTGGTGTCCCGGATGCGGTGACTTCGGCGTGAAGCGTGCGATCGAGGGCGCGCTCGTGACGCGCTCGGCGACGAAATCCGAGCCGATCGAGAAGACCGTGATCGTCGCCGGGATCGGCTGCTCCGGGAATCTCGTGCACCTGCAGGAGGGCCCACAGCCCTTCGGCATCCACGGCATTCACGGCCGCACGCTGCCGATCTCGTGGGGCATCAAGTCCGCTCGCCCCGACCTCAACGTGATCATCGTGTCCGGGGACGGCGACTTCCTCAGCATCGGAGCCGAGCACATCGGCCCTCAGGCCAAGCGCAACGTGGACCTCACGGCGATCGTGATGGACAACGGCGTCTACGGTCTGACGAAGGGTCAGGCGTCGCCGACGACGGAGTTCGAGGTGGTCACGCCCACCACTCCGCTCGGCAAGCTCGACGACAAGGTGAACCCGCTCGAGACGTATCTCGCCGCCGGCGTGAGCTTTATCGCCAGCAGCATCTCGACGCAGGTGAAGCAGCTGCAGGAGCTGATCGTCGAGGCGATGGATTACCCGGGATTCTCGATCGTGCACGTGCAGTCACCATGCACGACGTACAACGACACCTACGCCCTGCTCAAGGGCAACGAGAAAGAAGGCATCGAGCCGCTCGCGAAGCCGATCGCGGACGACCACGATCCAGCCGACTACGTTGCTGCGAGCGCGCTCGCTCGCAGCCGGACCATCCCGATCGGGCTGCTGTACCGCAAGGAGAACAGCATCCCGGCGCACGCGCGACTCGACGCGGCGCGCGCTCGTTCGAAGATGCACCAGCAGTCGGTCGAGGACCTGCTCGCCGCCATGAAGATTTAATCGGGCGTCCGTCGCCCGAGTACGGGCCTCGCACGCATGCGTGCGAGGCCCGTTCATTGTCCGGGACCGCCAGAGAGGGATGGCACGTGCGCTCTGCCTCGTCGCCGCTACCACGGCCGACGCACCCGTCGCTCGGACTTGACCGCGACCGGATGCCGTCGTGACGCAGCGTCACGTCAGCGTTGAGGGCGTCCGGCTGCGCTTCGCGGCCGCGCACATGGCGACGCTGGGCGATGAGCTCGAGCCGCTCCACGGGCACAATTACGAGGCACGCGCACGGGTCGAGGGCGAGCTCACGAGCGATCACTGGGTGATCGACTTCTCCGTGCTCAAGCGGCTCGTGCGCGAAGCATGCGATCACCTGGACCACGCCTTCCTGCTGCAGCGAGACTCCACGCTGCTCGAGATCAACGAGGGCGACGGGCAGTGGACGATCCGCTTCCGTGACCGCAGCTACGTCTTCCCCACCTCCGACGTCGTCGCGCTGCCGATCGCGAACACGACGGCCGAGCTGATCGCTGAGTGGATCTGGCAGTCGGTCGCCGGCGGCTTGCGGGCCGAAGGCCATGCCTCGATCGCGCGACTGGCAATTGAGGTCGAGGAGATGCCCGGACAGGCCGGAGGCTACGCGGCGGAGCTGTGACCGCCGTGCCGCCAGCGATCGAACGGGTATTTCGTTGACAGGAGTTCGCTCCTCCGTAGGATCAGATCCCGGCGGAGGAGAGTGAGGGAGATGCAGATCAACTGGGAACAGGCGATCAATGACATCTTCATCGACAAGCTGACCTGTCCGCGCTGCGGCCAGGATCAGGACAGCCTGATCGTCGGCTATTCGCGGAAGCCCGCGCTCAACCCGTTCGCCCCTCGCCACCGCCACTGCCCGCGTGGCGACGAGTGCGACGCGCGCAAGCTGATTACGCTGTGCGTGAACTGCGCACGCGCGGAGGCCCTGCCCGGCACGCCGGTCGACTCCGATCAGGTGCTCGAGACCTATCTGCTGGACTGCCGACGCGACCTCGAGGAGTCGCTCGACTACCTCGCCGAATACTGGCGAGACGACTACGAACTGACCGCGGACGATCTGGAAAGCCAGCTCGAAGACGTCGACGCTGAGGTCTTCGAAGAGGAGAGCCAGTGGCGGCGGCGGCTCGAAGAGGAATACATGCGATACCACAAGGAATTCCGGCAGCGCGGTCGCCGTATCCCGGCGGCTGGCTGGCGCTCTGAATACGCCGAGGAACTCCGCCTGCTCGGGTACGACACGCTGCTTGGCGACTGAGCGGTGCGACAGGCTCTCCGCTCGACCCGTCTCCGTTCGTTGCTCGTCTACCTCACGCTCATCGCGGTGGTGTTCGCAACCGCGCTCGGCGCCGGCTTTGTGTTCGCCCACGAGCCGCAGCGCGAAACCGTCACGATCAACGTCCGCCAGAGCCCGCTCGCGCCACCGCCGAGCCACATCGTGGCCGGTGTGATCGACGAGATCCGCGACGGTGCGATCGTGATCGTCGGCGAGGAGCAGTCGACCGTGATCGACATTCCGGCGGGGGTGGCGATCGATGAGCTGACGCGCGTGGCAAGCGGGGGCGCACCGTTCGCACCCGGCACCGCCGTCAACCTCGGCACGGCGGACACCCAGACCGGGTTCATCGTGACCGGCATCGTCGCGGTGGCAGGCGCGACGCCGTGAAGACGTTCATTGCGTTCACCCTCCTCATCGGGATCATCGCTGCCGGTGCCGGCGGCGCGCTCATGGGCACGCGGCTGGCACGAGCGGCGACGCGGCCGCCGCACCAGGAGGTGCTGCTGCTGGCGCCAGAGCTCTCGGCTGGGCCCCGGGCCGGCGCACTGACGTCCCCCGGCGGCTTCACCGGCTTCGGCGGCGCGCCGGCGCTCAAGGGCGACGTCGCACGTGCGGGCACGGTCACCGCCGTCGACGTAGAGACGGGCCGGCTCTCGATCGAGTCACCGGGAGGTGCCGTCAGCGTTCGCTTCACGGCATCGGACCGGATGTTCCGCCTCGGACCGCTGACGAACGCCCTCGCCAAGGGCGATGTCGTGTTGGTGCGCGTCGAGGGCGGCGTTGCGGCCGGGGTGATGCGAGTTCCGCCGGACCTCGACGTCGGGGTGGGCACGTCGGACACGTTCCGCCAGCGCGGCGTCCCGCCGCCGCCTCCGCCCGACCGCTAGCGCCATCGGCACGGCCATCCCTGGCGCCCCGGCGCATGCTCGCGCGGCCCCGGCTACTGGGTGATGCGGAGAGTGGCCGCGCTCGCGCGGCGCATCGCCGCAACCCACGTCACGCCGAGCGCGATCAGCACGAAGAGCGTGAGCGCCCCGACGCCGATGCCGAGCGTGCGCCAGTCCGTCTGCAGCACGAACGGCGGGATCACCACGCTCCCCTGCTCGGTGACCTCGAGGAACGAGAGCATCACAGCGGCCACACGCCGGCCGAGCAGCACGCCGATCACACCGCCGATCGCGAGCACGATGCCCCACTCCAGCAGCATCGCTCGCAGGATCTGTCGCCGTGACGAACCGACCGCGCGCAGCACCGCGAACTCAATCGAGCGGGCGCGCGCGCCCAGCGCGAGCGTCACGACGAAGCCCAACGTCGACAGCCCGAGCACGGCGACGAACGCGACGGCGAGGATGCCGGAACCGGAGGCCTGCAGCGTGGGATCGGACGTCACCGCCTCGATCTCCGCCTGGCGGTGAAGCACCGGCGCGTTGAGCCGGATCGGTAGTACCCCCGGCGCGACGAGGCCGTCGAGGAACCGCGTCTGCGCCTCCAACGAGAGCCCCGGCCGGAAGTTGATCCAGATCTCGCTCGGGAACTCCCCCTTCGCGTTGTTGACCGTGGCGGAGAGCGACTTGAACTGCTCGAAGCTCACGATCACGAAGCCGGCGTCGGGCGACATCGTCGGGAAGAGATCGATCACGGCGCGCACGTCGAGCGGGACACGCAGATCCGCAACGAGCGCCTCGGGCTTGCCTGTCCCCGAGCTCAGGAACGCACCGAGCGCCGGTGCGTTCATCACCGCGGCGAGCGGCACGGCGGGGTCGAGCAGGGCGAGCGTGTGCTCGCGCGGCGTGATCGTCGGCTTCCACTCCCACTTCGCCGCGTGCGTGCCGGATTGCGCGCGCTCGGTGGAAAGCGAAAGCGGCTCGTCCGAACCGCGCGGTGCGTACTGGGTCCACTGGAATGGACCCTCGTAGTCTTCGAGCGTCGTACGGCGACCGAGCTCGTCGATCGCCACGATGTCGTCGAAGTAGAGCGCACCCTCGGAGCGGAGGTTCTGGCCCAGGCGGTCGAGCACGCGCAGCGCGACGAACGTGAGCGGCCGGGGGAGCGTACTGAGCACCTTCGCCTCGGTCGTGACCCAGCCCGCGCGATCCGGTGTGAGGAAGCTGATCAGGTGACCGTGACCGTCGCCGTCGCGCAATACGGCCTGGAGGAACTCACGACCGGGATCGCCGTCGCTGAAGACGCTGAGCTCGACTGTGAGCGTCCCGTCCGGCATCGGCAGCCCCCCGCCCGGAGGCACCGCGCTGCGCAACCGCCGCGTGATTGAGCCGAGCGTCTCCTCCGCGAAGTCGTCGCGGAACCACAGCATCGTCTCCGCGCGCACGGGGTCGATCGCGAGTAGCGGGATCGTGCGCCCGTTCGGCGCCTGGAGCTGCCCACGCAGCACGAGGGCGGCATCCTGGACCTCGGGAAGATCGCGGAGCTGCTGCACGCGCTGCTCGAGGTTGACCGTGCGCGTGTCGGTGATGCCCGCGCGGACCTCTGCACCCACCAGGTAGCGGATGCGCTCCTCATGCGAGCGGTCGACCGTCGGGCCGTACGACGCCGCGAACGTGCCCACTGCCACCGCCATCACGAGCAGGAGCAACAGGCGCGCGTAGGCGCTGGGCGAGCGCCCCGCGCGGCGCAGCCCGATCGCGACGGAGGTCCCGCGGAAGAGCAGCAACACGCGCACGGCGATGCGGAGCAGCGGCGGATAGAACCGCAGCACCATCGCCGCCACCGCGAGCGTAAACACGAGTGGCGACAGCATCAGCATCGGATCAGCGGACCAGCCGCCCACGGAGTTCGGGTCGAACACCGAACCACGCTGGCGGAGCTGCACGAGCAGGAGCGCAGCCAGCGCGACCGCAGCGAAGTCGAGGTAGTAGCGCTGGAGCACCGAGCGTCGCGCCGGGCGCGACTGCTCGCGCTTCACGTCCACGATCCCTCGGCGCGCGGCGATAAACGCCGGCGCAATCATCGCCAGCAACGCGAGCGCAGCGCCGGCCGCGGCCAACAGCGCGGCGTCGGGCGGCACGAACACCGGCAGCAGCTCGCCGCCGGTGACCGCGCGGAACGTCGGCGTCAGGCCGAGCAGGCGCACCACCCACGACGCGAGCCACGGCCCCGCCAGCGCGGCCGGGATCGCGATCACGAGCCCTTCGATCAACGTGAAGCCGAGGATCTGGGAAGTACTCGCGCCGCGGCTGCGGTACACGCCCACTTCCTCCGCCTGACGGTCGAGCAGCAACCCCATCACCACGGACACGTAGTAGATGACGATCCCCACCACCTGCAGCAGGATGATCAGTAGCGGCACCTGCGAGAAGGTCTGTGTGTTGCGGAATCGCAGCAGCTCGGTGCGGTAGCGCGAGAACACGGGCACGGTCAGCCCGGTGGCGTCGCTCGCATCGTTGCCCCACAACGCCATGTCGTCGATCGCGCGCGGCACGTCGCGCAGCGCAATCGCGGCCACGTCCGGGACGATGCCCGCGCGGTAGGTCGTCGGCAGTTCCGGCAGCGCCGCACCGAAGGCGCCTACGAGTTGCTCCGGCGTGGTGATCAACGGCATCGAACCGCGGCCGGCGAACGCCTGCGCACGGTCGTTGTCGCTCACAAAGCCGGTCAGGCGCGGGAAGAACGGCGTGTCCGGTGTCTCCCAGCTGCCTGCGAACATGTACCAGCGAGGGTTGTCCGCCTCACGCGGCGCAACGAAGCCCACGATCGTCGCGGTCCCACTCGTGGACACCGTCGTGGTCGGTACGCAGATCACCTCGTCGACGGCGACCGTGGGGTCGTCGGAGAGCGGCAGCCGCTGGCAGTCGGTGTAGCGCGGACCCGTGAAGCTGACGATGTCGCCCACCTGCGCGTGACGACGGAAGCCGTCCGGCAGGACGACCTCGGTCACGGCCGCCGAGCTGTCCGGCAGGCGTCCTTCGGTCACCTCGACGGTGCGATCAAGATTCGAGAGCGCGTAGATGAATGCGCCCCAGTTCTGGCGTTGAGGGTCGGCGGCGAACTCCGTGACCGCGAGCGGCTCCTCCGGCACCTGATCGGCGAAGGCGGGGAACGCGAGATCGAGACGGCTCGAGTGCTGCTCCTCGACGACCTCCTCGCCGACGCCGAGCCAGCCCGACCGCGCGCGCGTGATCTGCCGCATCACGTCGATGCGGCTGACATCGACCGCGTCGCCGATGCGCAGTCCCCCGTACTCGAGATACGCCACCTGGTCGCGCGGCTGCGCGAGGCCACGTTCGAGACGGTGGCGCAGACCGAGGTCGGACATCGAGAGCGCGTAGATCGGGCCGACGGCGAGCAAGGTGGCCGCCACGACCACGCCGAGGGCGGCAACGAGCATGAGCCGCCAGTTGGCGGCCAGTCGAAGCAGCGCGAACCACCAACCGGAGAACAGCTCGTTCATCGGCGGCGAGTGTAGCCGCTGCCGCCGGTGACGAAACCCGCGCGCGCCTGCCCGTCCTACCCCGGGAGCAGCCTCTCCCGTAGCATGGCCACAGGGCGGTCCGCCGACGATGGCGGCGACGGGAGTCACGATGGAAGGCAAATCCCAGCTGCGATTCGCGCTCGCGGCCGCGCTCGCAGGGCTGGCATGGGGCTACATGCGTCACCGCCGTGAGCCGCGGGCGCCGCTGTTCGCGGCGCTCCAGGCGCTCGAGTGGTTCGTCGCATACGGCGGCGCCGCCGCGCTGATCGAGCGCGCACGCCTTGCCGTCGAGGGTCCCGAGGACGAGGTGTTCGACGAGTTCGAGCGCATCACCCACATCCGCGAGGAGATCGACGAGCGCACGGGCACCGAAGGCTGACCCGACCGCCACCCCGCTCCATCCGCAGGCGGCGGCTCGCTGGCTCCGAGCGGGGCGCACTGCTAACGTGACCCCCGTTCGCTGACACGACTCATACCTACATCCGCGACGCGCCTAGCGCGTTCACCGCTCGCTCGGAACGGAGATCTGCATGCCCGCACCCTGGAGCGGCTACCAGCCCATCATCGAACACACGTTCTCGATCACGAGCGAGGCGACGCGCTCCGACTTTCTGAACATCTGCTACGCGAACGAGGTCGACGACGATGTCGTGGACGGCTTCGACGCGCTGCGCGAAGGCGTCATGTACAAGTCCGTCGACGAGGTCAAGGACGCGCTGCAGACCCTCGGCCAGCTGGACTGACGATGACCGAAGATCCCACCGCGGCGCTGCGGGAGCAGGCGCGCGAGCGGGGTCGCCGGCTGCTCGCCGAGGCGCCCTACGCCGAGCTCGCCGACCGCGCGACGCTGCTGCTCACGGGCCCCCCAAGCGCACTCGCGCTCACGACGCCACCGCATACAGCGGCGTTCTGGCTGATCGTCGAAGCGGACGCGGCGCGTTCGCTCCCCGACCCGATGCGCCGGACGCTGTCTGGCGGCGGCAGTTATGTCGCGAGAGTGCGTCCGCGCGCCGGCACCGACGAACTCGCGCACGATCTCACGCTCAGCACCGATGCCGCTGCCGCGATCGCCGGCTTCGGGCGGCGCGCGCTGGAAGCGCGCTGGGCGATCCGGCACGCCGAACCGCTGCACGACCGGCTCGGGCGTCACCCCCTGCTGATCGCGGCCGCGAGTCGCTACCCCGACGACGCCCCCGAGCGCATCGTGCGCTCGCTGTGGGTCCCGGCTGTCACCGCCGTGCGCTCGCTGTGGCTGCTCGGCGAGGTGCCGAGCGCCGTGGCGCTCCCGGCGGCCGGCGAAGCCTCCGCCCTGCTCTGCCGGCTCGCCTGCGCCTTCGACGAAGGCGACTACCCCACGCCGGACCTGCTGATCCCGGCCGCGCGTCAGACCCGGATCGGACGGCGCATCATCACCTGGCTCGACGATCTGGGAGCGGCGCTGTGCGACGACGAGCCCGCGATTCGTCGCGTCACGACCGCCGCGGAGCAGGTGCTGCGGGAGGTGACCGGCGTGCTCGGCGAGCTGTACCGGGATCGCGCCTGGCTGCGCGACCCCGAGGCGTACGCACTGCGCGCCCAGCGCTGAGACCCGCCTCGCGTGGACACCACCGACCTCGACTGGCTGACAGGCCCCGACGGCTCCGCGGCGGCCGCAACCGCCGTCACGTACCTCGCACGCGGTTGGAGCGAACTCCGAGCCCTCGACCTGCTCCGCCGGACGTATACGCCGGACCAGGCTCGGGCCGCGCTGGCGCTCGTGGACGGCCGGCGCGTGGCGGCCGCGAAGTTCCCCGACGGCGACAGCCTGTTCTGCGACCGTGACGCCGCCGAACAGGCGTCCAGCCAGCCGGTCGCGGTGTGGACAGCGCGCCGCTTCGCCGGGATGCAGCGCATCGCCGACCTCGGCTGCGGCATGGGCGGCGACGCGCTCGCGCTTGCACACCACGCTGCCGTCCTGGCGGTCGACCGCGACCCAGCGCGTGTGGCGATGACTGCGGCGAACGCCGCTGTGCGCGGCCTCGCGCACCGCGTGCAGACGGTCGTGGCGGACGTACAGACGCTCGCGCTTCCCGCGGAGATCGACGCGGCATGGCTCGACCCCGCGCGCCGCGACGCACGCGGCCGCGTGCGCGATCCCGAGCGCTGGTCACCTCCGCTCGCCGACGCGCTCACGCTCGCGTCAGGGCTGGCGGCGGCCGGCATCAAGCTCGCGCCCGGCATCGAGCTGGAACTGCTCCCGACGGACGCCGAGATCGAGTTCGTTTCGCTCGCCGGCGATCTCGTCGAGGCCGTGCTGTGGACCGGTGCGTTCGCGGCGACGCCGCGTCGCGCCACGGTGATCACTGTGGACGGCCTGCCGGCGGTGCTCGCCGGCGACCCGGCAACCGTGGCGCCCCCGCCGCTCGCTGAACCGGCGCACTACCTCTTCGACCCCGATCCAGCGGTGGGCCGCGCCGGCCTGATCGGGTGGCTCGCCGCCGATCTCGAGCTGCGTCAGCTCGACCCCTCGATCGCCTACCTCACCGGCGATCGCGCGACCGCCTCACCGTTTGTGCGCCGCTTCCGCGTCGATGGCTGGCTCCCGTTCGCCGAGCGCACGCTGCTGGCGCGCCTGCGCGATCTCGACGCGGGTCGCGTGGAGGTCATGCGCCGCGGCTCGCCGGTCGACACGAACGCACTCGAGCGGCGGCTGAACCGCGCGCTCGGCGGGCGGGACGCGCACGCCGGGCCAGCGCTGCGTACGGTGGCGCTCACGCGCGTGCGCGGCGTGCACGTGGCGATCGTGTGCGAGCGCGAGCGCTAGCGAGGCGTCAGGCGCGGCGGGCGATCTCGAGTGAGCCGAGCCGCCGGATCGCATATCCCAGCGTGAGCAGGACGACCAGCGCGAGCGCGCCAAACGACGCGGCGCCACCGAGTTGCGCGGAGAAGATCGTCGCGGGCGTGTCCGCCAGCGCGCGCGCGACGCCCAGTGTGTAGGCGCGCACGCTCAGGTAGGCGGCACCTGGCGCGAGGCTCGTGATCAGCGCCTCCCAGACGAAGACGTAGATCAGCCCGATCACCAGCGCACGTTCGAAGAGCACACTCAGGCAGACGAAGAGCGCCGCGTACGCGAGCGCGCCGAGTACGGCCGCCACCATGAACGCCGGCACAATCAGGTCCATCGTCCCGCCCACCAGGGCGATCACCCCGGTCGCGAGCACGCTCGCGCCCACCACCCCGGCGGTCCCCATCCACGCCGCCAGCACCTTCGCGACGGCGATCCGCCAGCGTGCGAGCGGCTTCGCGAAGAGGTACGGCGCGGTGCCATCCTCGAACTCCTGCCCGAGCGCCGCCGTGCCGAAGATCAGCGCCGCGAGCGGCAGCACGAGGTTGATCATGACGTTACTCATCACGCCGTCCGCGACGAACTCGCGCGGGTCGCGCACGCCGTCTGTCGTGAGGCGGAAGATCACGGCAATCAGCACGGGCGCAAGCGCAAGCAGCACGAGCAACCACGTTCGGCGCTGCCCGAGCAGCTGCCGCAGCGTCAGCGAGACGATCAGCCATGTCACCGTGACACCAGGTACTCAAAGACGCTCTCGAGCGACTCGTCGAGCGGGTAGAGCTCCGTGATCGTGACCGCGGCATCACGCGCCACGCGCGGAGCCGCCGTCACGAAGCGCCCGAAGTCATCCGTGCGCACGACCAATCGCCCGTCGCCGAGCTCGACCCCGCGCACGGCGGTCTCGGCGAGCAGCGCGCGGGCGAGCACGCGATCGTCCGACGAGCGGATGGCGAACGTGTGCGGGCGGTCGGTCATGAGCCGCCGAATCGCTCGGAAGTCGCCCGACGCGGCGAGCCGGCCGGCGACGATCACCAGCACGCGCTCCCCGAGCCGTTCCATCTCCTCGAGGATGTGCGACGAGAAGAGGATCGTGCGCCCTTCGCTCGCCATCGCCCGCAGCATCTCCATCATCTGCAGGCGCTGCCGCGGATCGGCGCCGCTGAAGGGTTCGTCCAGCAGCAGCAGCTCCGGGTCGTGGACGATGGCGGCGGCGATCTTGATGCGCTGCTTCATGCCCTTCGAGTACGTGCCCGTCGCGCGGTGCGCCGCCGCGCCCAGGTCGACGCGCTCGATCGCGCGCGCCGTCGCCGCGCGCGCGTCCGCCACTCCGTGGAGCCGCGCGTTCAGCCGCACGAAGTCCCACCCGCTCAGCGATCGATAGACCGCCTCCCGTTCCTGCACGAGACCGACGCGGCGATACAGCTCGGGGTGCCGCCACGTCGGCTCGCCGAAGGCGAGCACGGTCCCTGCCGACGGACGGAGGAAGCCGGCCATCAGGTGCAGGAGCGTCGACTTGCCGGCGCCGTTCGGACCGAGCAGCCCGGTGATCCCCGGCTCCAGATCGAACGAGACGTCGTTCACGGCGACCACGTTGCCGTACCACTGCGAGACGTCTCGCAGCTCGATCACGGCAGTGCCGCGCGTCGCGGTCGGCGGCGGCTGGGGCGCACGCGCTGCCGCTTCGCCGGCGGATCGGGCGGCGCTCACGCTTCCACCCGCTGGTAGCGGCGGATCAGCAGACCCACACCGAGCAGCGTGACCGCGACCGCCACGGCCGCGTAAGGCGCGAGCGGATAGCCGGCCGCAAGCAGGAGGGAGTCGGGATCCGAGGGCGGGACACGGAACATCCAGGCGCTGAAGCCCTCCACGAGGTTGAACGGGCTGGCGAAGATGGCGAGCCGCGTCACCTCCGTCGTGAGCTCGCCGACCATCACGCCCGCGAGCGCGAGCGTGAAGACGAAGGTGACGATGATGCCGACCGTCGCGAACGCGCGGCGCGGCGTCTGGGCCGCGATCGCGAGCCCGATCGAAGCAATCAGCGCAGCACCGAGCGCGGCAGTCGCCACGATGGGAAGGAGCTGATCCCAGCTTTGACCGAGATAGCCGCCGAAGTCGTCCGTGGACAGCGCGTTGCCCACGAAGAGCAGCAGCTGAGGCACGAGCGTGATCACGAGCATGGCCGTCCACATCGCGGCGTACTTGCCCACCGCGTAATCGAGGCGGCTGATCGCGCGCGCGAAGTAGAGCACGAGCGAGCGGTTGCGCTGGTCACGGCCCACCATGTCCGGCGCGATCACGGCGCAATACAGGCCGAGCAGGAACTTCACCAGATTGTAGTAATCGTCGTGGGTGATCAGTTCCACGTCGGCCGGCACGAGCACGCCGATCGCGAGCTGGACCACGGCGGGAATGAGCGCGAGGCCGATCAGGATCGCGGGCGCGATCTTCGCAGCCGTGCCCCGTCCGAGCCCGAATGCTCCCCGCAGCGAGTCCGCATACAGCGCCCAGATCGCGCGCCGGCGCCCGGCACGCGCGCCCTCATAGCGGCGATAGCCGAGGTCGTAGATGCTGCCTGCGGCGGGCTCGGTCACGGCGCCTCACCGGCGTCCGCGGCGCCGACGGGCCCGAACAGCTGCTCGAGCGTGCGTCGCCGATGCTGCATGCGCACGAGGCCGAGCCCAAGCTCTACGACGGCGTCACGCACGACGTCGTACGGAGCGGCCCCGTCGGTCGTGACGAGCACGTGATCGCCGTCCACGGAGGCGGTGAGCCCGGCCGTTCTGAGCCGCGCGGCGAGCCGATCGGCGTCGCGATCGACCTCGATGTCGAGTGCGGGCGTGGCCGCCGTGAATTCGGCGACGGAGCCCTGGTGCACGAGGCGACCGGCGTCGATCAGCACCAGCCCATCGCACACGCGCTCGATCTCGCCGAGCAGATGGGTAGCCATGATGATGTTGATGCCGAAGGTGTGCCCCGTGCGTGCGACGAGTTCGAGCATCTCGTCCCGACCGGCCGGATCGAGGCCGTTCGTCGGCTCGTCGAGCAGGATCAGCTGCGGATCGTGCACAAGCGCCTGCGCAAGCTTGACCCGCTGTTTCATGCCGGTCGAGTAGCCGGACATCTGGCGGTAGCGCTCCTCGAAGAGCCCGACGTGCCGCAGCGTCTCCGCCGTGCGCTCACGGGCCGCGGCCGGCGGCAGCCCGCTGATCTGCGCCATGTGCGCGACGAACTCCGTGGCGCTGACCTCGAGCGGCAGGCAGTCGTGCTCGGGCATGTAGCCGACGCGCTGACGCAGATCGGTGCCCTCGCTCGCGACGTCGAAGCCGAGCACAGACGCCGTGCCCGCCGTCGCGGAGACGAGCCCGAGCAGGATCTTAATCAGCGTGCTCTTGCCGGCGCCGTTCACGCCGACGAGGCCCACGATGCCCGGCTCGATCGTCACCGTGAGCTCGTCGAGCGCATTCACGCCGGGGTAGCGCTTCGTGAGCGCGTCGGTCTCGATCATCGCCATCGGGTGATGCTACCCGCTTCGCGGCGTTCGACAGCGTGGACAGGTGCTCCGAGATCTGTCAGCGTGCGGCTGCGCAATCGCGCGCGTCGGAGTCACGAGCGAGGAGGACGGAGATGTGCGCCGCGATCGGTGCGTTCGTGGTTCGCCGCAGCATCTGGATCAACGCCTCGCCGGATGACGTCTGGCACGAGTTCGAGAGCCTCGAGCGAATGCAGGCGTGGTACCGCACGGGCCACGTGCTCGTCGCGTACGACCCGCGCGTGGGCGGTTGTGTCGAGATTAACGCGGGCGAAGCGAACGGCGAGCCGCTCCGCTTTGCCGGGCTCGTCACGCACTTTGAGCCGGAGCGCGAACTCAGCTTCGAACAGGATTGGCTCGGTCGGGGCTGGGCAGCGCCACCGATTGTCACGCTCCGCCTCGCGCCGGTGCTCGGCGGAACGCTTGTCGAGCTGCTCCACCACAGCCTCGAGCGCACGGCCGACGTGGCGACGGCCGCAGACGCCTGCGCGGATTCGAGGCGGGCCGGACCATGCGTCAGCTGGAAGCGCTGCCCGAGACCGTCATGAGCCGCGCACGGTAGTTCGCGCGTACGCCGCCGCCGAGTAGTGGTGACCGGCGTCCACTCGCCACTACTCGGCGGCGGCGTACGCCTCCATGTTGGCGTGCGCCTCGTTGCCGAAGAATTCGTAGAGCAAGCGTTCCCGCAGGGCGTCGATCCCCCAGTCGGCCGTCGCCGAGGTGTACAGCGCCTCGTGTTCGGGGCCGAGCGGGTTGAGCTCGCGCGCCGGCGGCAGCTCGTCGAGTGACTCGATCGGCGTGCCGTCTTCGCGCAACAGGCCGTCGGCCTTGTTGAGCACCGTGAGCACCGGCACCTCGCTCAGCCCGAGCGCGGCAAGCGTCTCCATGACGGTCTCGGCCTGCGCCTGCGCGGCGGGCGAGGTGATATCGACGATATGCAGAAGCAGATCCGCGTTCTCGAGCTCTTCGAGCGTGGCGCGGAAGGCGGAGATCAACTGCGCCGGCAGCTTCTGCATGAAGCCCACGGTGTCGGTCAACAGGAACGCTTCCGAACGCCCGGAGCCGACTCGTCGCGTCACGGGGTCGAGCGTGGCGAACGGGGCGTTCGCGGCGAGCACGTCCGCGCCGGCGATCACGCGCATCACGGAGGACTTGCCGGCGTTCGTGTAGCCCACGAGCGCGACGACCGGCACGCCCTGGCGGTCGCGCCGGCTGCGCTGGAGCGCGCGGTGACGGCGCACGCCGTCGATCTGCTTCTTCAGCCGCGCGATGCGCGCGCCGATCAGCCGCCGGTCGGTTTCGAGCTGTGTCTCACCAGGTCCGCGCGAACCGATCGCGCCCTCGAGCCGCTCGAGGTGTTGCCACTGCCCGCGCAGCCGCGGGAGCAGGTACTCATGCTGGGCGAGCTCGACCTGGAGCGACGCCTCACGCGTGCGGGCGCGGCTGGCGAAGATGTCGAGGATCAGCGCCGAGCGATCCAGCACCTTCACCTCCAGCGCCTTCTCGAGGTTCAGCTGCTGGGCCGGCGAGAGGGGATCGTCGAAGATCACCATCGTGTAGCCGGCGCGCTCACGAGCCGCCTTCACTTCATCGATCTTGCCCGAGCCCACGTAGGTCGTTCGGTCCGGCATGGAGCGACGCTGGATGCTCGTGCCGACGACTCGGCCGCCGGCCGTGCGCACCAGCCGCCCGAGCTCACGCACGGACTCCTCCGTGGACATGCCGCCGCGCTCGCGGGTCTCCACGGCGACCAAGTAGGCGCGTTCCTGTGGCGGAGCGGTGCTGTGCGAACCGCGACGGCGCTCGGTCGCGCCGGTCGCGTCGGGGGAATCGGTCGGGTATGGCCGCTTGCGGGGTATCGGCTGCGCTCCTTCACACCGGCGCGGCCCGAGAGCGGCCTCGCCAACACGTACTCACTATACGGTCCGGCCAACAGGTTCGGACGTAGCCCGCCGTCGCCTCGCGACCCACGAGGCAACTCACGCCCGCGTGCCGACGATCGACACGCGGAGGCGTGACGCGACCGGCGAACGGTTCGCGATCAGTCCGTCCCCACTGGAGCGAGGGACGTGCCGGCGGGAGATCGGGCGCGGGCGAGCCGGCTCGGCTAGAGCGCCTGTTCGCCGCGCGCGAAGGCGGCGAGGCGCCGCAGCGCCTCGTCGAGGCGATCGTCGGGCGTGGTCAGCGAGATGCGGATGTAGCCCTCACCGGCACTGCCGTAGCTCGCGCCGGGCGTGACGACGACGCCGGTCGCGTCGATCAGCCGGCCCGCGAAGTCGCCGCTCGAGCGCTCGCCGTCGGGGAGACGGGCCCAGACGTAGAGCGACGCCTTCGGTGGCTCGACCCGCAGTCCGAGCGCGCGGAGCACCGAAACAACGCGGTCGCGCCGCGCCTGGTAGATGGCGTTATGTGCGTCCATCGTGTCGCGCGGGTCATCGAGCGCTGCGATCGCCATCTCCTGGATCGCCTGCGGGATACCGCTGTCGAGGTTCGTCTTGACGCGCGTGAGCGCGTTGATCACGCGTGCGTTGCCCACGGCCATTGCAACGCGCCAGCCGGTCATGTTGAACGCCTTGGACAGCGAGTTGAACTCGATCGCGACCTCGCGCGCGCCGTCGACCTCGAGGATCGAGTGCGCCTGGTAGCCGTCGAAGGTCACGTCCGCGTAGGCGAGATCGTGCGCGATCACGACGTCATGCTCGCGCGCCCACGCTACGGCCCGTTCGAAGAACGGAAGATCGGCGACCGCGCCGGTGGGGTTGTTCGGGTAGTTCAACCACAGGATGCGCGCGCGGCGCGCGGCGTCCGCGGGGATCTCGTCCAGCCGCGGCAGCCAGCCGTCCTCCTCACGCAGCGAAACCTTCACCGTCTCCCCGCCGGCGAACATCGTGCCGATTTCGTATACCGGGTAGCCCGGGTCCGTGATCAGCGAGACGTCGCCCGGATCAATGAGGCAGAGCGGGAGGTGGCCGATGCCCTCCTTCGAGCCGATCAGCGGCACGACCTCGCTGTCGGGGTCGAGCTCCACGCCGTGGCGCGTCTGGTACCAGCGAGCAATCGCGCGCCGGAACTGCGGCAGGCCGTCCGACTCCGGGTAGCGGTGGTTCGCGGGGTCCTCCGCGGCGCGCTGCAGGCGCTCGATCAGGTAGCCGGGCGTCGGCAGATCGGGGTCGCCGATGCCGAGTGAGATCACGTCGACGCCTGCGGCGCGCTTCTGAGCGATCAGCTCAGAGATGCGCGCGAACAGGTATGGCGGTAGCTGCTCGACGCGTTGCGCGAGCTTCATGGGTCCCCCTCACGCGGTGCACCGTCGATCGCCGACGGCGTTCGCTCTCGCCGGACTGCGGGCGGGTGTCGGCGCTAGCGCCAGCCCCCGAAGCGCGCCTTCACGCCACGCACGCGCGCGGCCTCGCGCTTCGCGAGGATCGCCTCCTCGTCCGTCTGGCGGCGGTACTCGAGACCGCCACGGCCGGGACGGAAGCCCAGCGAGCTGGCGGTGCGCAGAGCGAAGGGGACGTCCGGGCGCCCGATCACCGTGGCTGCGCGCGCACCCTGGGTCGTGAGCTGATAGGTCGCGGCCGCGAGCACGAGCTTGCCGTAGCCCTGGCGACGTGCCTCGGGGGCGACCGCCGCCGTGAGGATGCGCCCCTCGGCCTCGACCACTTCGCCGTTGGCGGCGAAGGCGACGATCTCGCCGCCCTCCTCCATGACGCCGATCCAGGACGCGTCCGCGAGCGAGGTGTTGATCGCACGCGGCCCGTCCGTGAGATCCCCGTAGGCCTCTGCCCAGAGCTCGCGCAGACGGGGCAGATCCGCGTCCTTCGCGAGGCGCATGGTCACGCCGTCCGGGAACTCGGGGACCGCGTTCGGATCGAGCGAGGGGTGCGTCATCGTCAGCCACTCGGCGAAGAACTCGAAGTCCGAGTCGTGCAGGATCGGGTCGAGCCACTCCTTGCCGTGGACCTCGACCAGGTTGAGCACGACGTAGTCCGTGGCGTCGGAGGAGAACTCCGGCCGCAGCTCCTCGAACATCTGCGCGAAGAGCTGGCGCATGTGCTCGGTGCTGGCGAAGGCCCAGTAGAGGTGGAGCTCTCCGCGCTCGGGAACGAGCGCGATCGTGCCGTCCTCCTCGGCGTCGACGACGACGGCGCCGGGCATCTCGAGTAGGGCGCTCCACGCGCGCGGGCGCATGGGCACGTTGCGGATCTGAGGCGCGGGCGCCTCAATCTGTCGGCTGGTCATGGTTGCTCCCATTCGGAAACGAAGACGCGTGTGGCAGGGCCGGTGAGCGAGATCTCGCCCGCACCGTCCCATTCGATCTCGAGCACGCCGCCTGGAAGCGCGACGGCAACGGCATCATCAACGCGAGCGAGCGTGCGTGCGGCGGCCACCACCGCGCACGCGCCCGACCCGCAAGCAAGCGTTTCCCCCACCCCGCGCTCCCACACGCGCATGTCGACGTGCGCGCGGTCGCGCACGCGCACGACTTCGAAGTTCGTGCGATGCGCGAACGCCGGGTGGTGCTCCATCAGCGGACCGACGCGCTCGAGCGGGTAATCGGCCGGCGCGCCGTCGATGAACGATACGGCGTGCGGGTTCCCCATCGAGACGAGCGCAACAGTCACAGACTCTTCCCCGCGGTCGTCACGCACGGTCACCGGCATGTCCGTGACCGGCGCCGGCTGCTCAATGCGCACACCGACGTGCGCGGGCTCGAAGTCCGGCACGCCCATGCCCACCCGCACCCGGTCGACGGTGCCGTCGGCCGCGAAGGTCGCGCGTGCCGTGAGCACGCCGGGGATCGTCTCCACGGTCATCGTGCCGTCCGGCGACCGCACGACGCCTCCGTCGAGGCAGTACTTCACGAAGCAGCGAATGCCGTTGCCGCACATCTCCGCCTCGGAACCATCCGCGTTGAAGATGCGCATCCGGCGGTCGGCAGTCTTCGACGGCAGGACCAGGATCAGCCCGTCCGCACCCACGCCGAAGTGGCGATCGCAGATCGCGATCGCGAGTTCCGGCCACCTGGCATCCGGTTCGTCCGATGCCATCAGGACGAAGTCGTTGCCGGTTCCGTGCATCTTCCAGAAGGGCAGTCGCCGCATAGCGCGTCATGGTACCGGCGGGCGAGCGGCTGCCTCAACTGCGCGCACCACCGCGACGACGTCCGCGCCGTCCACCCACGCGATGCGATCGTCGTCCTCGCGGAACCAGGTGGCCTGCATCCGGATCAGCCGGTGGGTCGCGATCTGCGTCTGTGAGATCGCCTCCGCCTCGGTCAGGGTGCCATCGAGCACGTGCAGCGCGTCCGCATATCCGATCGAGCTCAACGCATCGAACGCGCGCCCGTGGCGCTCGACGAGCGCGCGCGTCTCCGCGACCAGCCCCTGCGCGTACATCGACTCGACACGCGCGTCGGCACGCGCGTGC
>JAQBZW010000225.1 GCA_027622315.1 Chloroflexota bacterium
GGAGGGGTCGGCGCGTGCGCGCCGTGGAGGAGGTACGCGCCGGGGGAGGAGGTCCGCGCAACGGCTCACGCCGTCGCTGGGCGCGCCCCACTCCTACCGATCTGCTAACCTGCTAGCTCACCCGCCCGAAAACGTTGACACGCGCCCCCCGGCAGGACTACTTTCCCCCTTGCTCGTTCGCGCATCCGCTCACTCACGTGAGCAATTCATACCAGATCTGGGACCCCGCGGTGGCCCTCCCCACTACCGCTAGTAGGTCCCGCGCACCATCACACACGTGTGAAAGAGGCCCCCGATGCGCATTGCCCGACGTTTCACCACCGCCGGCCAGGACCCCTACACCGGCGTCACGTTCGACACGCGCAGCTCGCGCATCGTGAACCCGGACGGCACGGTCGTGTTCGCTGCGGAGGAGACGCGCGTGCCGGCCGGCTTCTCGCAGGTCGCCGCCGACATCCTCGCCCAGAAGTACTTCCGCAAGGCCGGCGTGCCCGTGCAGACCGTGCGCGTCGCCGAAGAGGGCGTGCCCGAGTGGCTCCAGCGCTCGCAGCCGGCGCCCGGCTCCGCGATGGGTGGAGAAACAGACGCCCGCCAGACCTTCCACCGCCTCGCCGGCACGTGGACGTACTGGGGCTGGAAGCACAACTACTTCGAGAGCGAAGACGACGCGCGCGCCTTCTACGACGAGCTCGTCTTCATGCTCGCGACGCAGAAGGCCGCGCCAAACTCGCCGCAGTGGTTCAACACCGGGCTGCACTGGGCGTACGGCATCACCGGCCCTGCCCAGGGCCACTACTTCGTCGACCCCGCCACGGGCGAGGTGCAGCCTTCGACCAACGCCTACGAGCGTCCCCAGCCCCACGCCTGCTTCATCCAGTCCGTGAGCGACGACCTCGTGAATGAGGGCGGGATCATGGATCTGTGGACGCGCGAGGCGCGCATCTTCAAGTATGGCTCGGGCACCGGTTCGAACTTCTCCTCGCTGCGCGGCGAGAACGAGTCGCTCTCCGGCGGCGGCAAGTCGTCGGGGCTGATGTCGTTCCTCAAGATCGGCGACCGCGCCGCGGGCGCGATCAAGTCGGGCGGGACCACGCGGCGCGCGGCGAAGATGGTGATCCTCAACGCCGATCACCCGGACGTCGAGCAGTTCATCGAGTGGAAGGTGCTCGAGGAGCAGAAGGTCGCGGCCATGGTCACGGGCGCGCGCGTCACGCGCCGCCACCTGCGCGCGGTCTTCGACGCCGCCACCAACGACGGCACGGACGGGCTCGACCCGCGCACGAACAAGGCGCTGCGCAAGGCGATCCGCCACGCCCGCGCCGACAACGTCGCGGAGCTCTTCCTGCAGCGCGTGCTCCAGCTCGCCGCGCAGGGCGAGCCGGTGATCGACTTCCGCGAGTTCGACACCGACTGGCAGGGCGAGGCCTACCAGACGGTCTCCGGGCAGAACTCGAACAACTCCGTGCGCGTGACCGCCGAGTTCCTCGACGCCGTGCGCGAGGACCGGCCGTGGAACCTCACGCGTCGCACCGACGGCGCCGTGGCGAAGAGCGTGCCGGCGCGTGAGCTCTGGGACCGCATCGCCCGCGCCGCCTGGCAGAGCGCCGACCCCGGCCTCCAGTACGACACCACGATCAACGAGTGGCACACCACGCCCGCGGGCGGGCGCATCAACGGCTCGAACCCGTGCAGCGAGTACATGTTCCTCGACGACACGGCGTGCAACCTAACCTCGCTCAACCTGATGGCCTTCACCGATCTCGAGAGCGGCGCCTTCGACCTGCCCGGCTACGAGCACGCCACGCGGCTGTGGACGATCGTGCTCGAGATCGCCGTGCTGATGGCGCAGTTCCCGAGCCGCAACATCGCCCGCCTCTCCTTCGACTACCGCACGCTTGGGCTCGGCTACGCCAACCTCGGCGCGGTGCTCATGCTGCAGGGCATCCCCTACGACTCCGAGGACGCGCTCGCGTGGACGGGCGCGCTCAGCGCGATCCTCACCGGCGTCGCCTACGAGACGAGCGCCGAGATGGCCGCCGAGCTCGGCCCCTTCCCGCGCTACGAGGAGAACCGCGACGCGATGCTGCGCGTGATCCGCAACCACCGCTCGGCTGCCTACGACGCCCCGCCCGAGCAGTACGAGGGCCTGACCGTGCTCCCGCGCGGGCTCGACCAGGATCGCTGCCCGGTGGAACTGCTCGGCGCCGCGCGGCGCGCGTGGGACCGCGCGCTCAAGGTGGGCACGGCGCACGGCTTCCGCAACGCGCAGGCCACGCTGATCGCGCCCACCGGCACGATCGGCCTGCTCATGGACTGCGACACCACCGGCGTGGAGCCGGACTTCGCGCTCGTGAAGTTCAAGAAGCTCGCCGGCGGCGGCTACTTCCGCATCATCAACGAGAGCGTGCCGACGGCGCTCAACCACCTCGGCTACGGCCGCGATCACATCCGCGAGATCGTCGAGTACTGCGCCGGCACGCAGCGGCTCGAGGGCGCGCCCTACATCAATCGCAACTCGCTGGCGGCGCTCGGCTTCACCGCGCGCGTGCTCGACGAGCTGGAGCGGGCGCTGCGCGGCGCCTTCCACCTCTCGTTCGTGTTCAACCGCCACCAGCTCGGCGATGAGTTCTGCCGTGAGTCACTCCACCTCAGCGAAGCGCAGCTCGCCGACCCCGCCTTCGACATGCTCTCGGCGCTCGGCTTCTCCGCCGAGCAGGTGGAGACCGCGAACGATCACATCCTCGGGCGCATGACGATCGAGGGCGCGCCGCACCTGCTCGAGGAGCACTACGCGGTCTTCGACTGCGCGAACAAGTGCGGCAAGTACGGCACGCGCTTCATCGCGCCGATGGCGCACGTGCGCACGCTCGCGGCCGCCCAGCCGTTCATGAGCGGCGCGATCTCGAAGACGATCAACATGCCGAACGAGGCCACCGTGGACGAGGTCAAGGACGTCTACATGGCGGCCGCGCACAGCATGGTCAAGGCGCTCGCGCTCTACCGCGACGGCTCGAAGCTCTCGCAGCCGCTCGCCAGCGAGGCCTTCGCCGCGCTCGACGAGTACGACGACGAGGCCGACGAGCTGCCCGTCGAGGACCCGATCCTCGCCGAGGCACAGAAGATCGTGAGCGGCCTCCAGCGCGGCCAGGAGGAGTCGATGCCGTCACGCCGGCGCGGCTACGCGCAGAAGGGGAAGGTCGGCGGGCACACCGTCTACATCCACACCGGCGAGTACGGCGACATCGACCCGAAGACCGGCGGCCCGCGCCTCGGCGAGATCTTCATCTCGACGGCGAAGGACGGCGCGGCGTTCAGCAGCCTGATGAACTGCTTCGCGATCGCGATCTCGCTCGGCCTCCAGCACGGCGTCCCGCTCGAGAAGTTCGTGGAGACCTTCGTCTTCCGCAAGTTCGAGCCGATGGGCCCCGTGACCGGCAACGAGCGCATCAAGTTCTCGACCTCGATCATCGACTACATCTTCCGCGAGCTGGCCGTGACCTACCTCGGCCGCGACGAGTTCGCCCAGGTCCCCGCCCTTGACCTCACCACCGACCCGGCCGAGGTGGAGCTCGATTGGGCTCCGGTGAGCCCCGCGCCTTCGCTCGGGACAGGCTCCGGCGAACGGGCCGCGGGCACGCCGGCTGCAGTGGCGGCGCCGACGCTGGTGTCGAGCGCGGCGTCAGCCGCGCCCGTGGCCCCACCCGTGGCTCCCACGCCCGTCCGTGCGGAAGCGGTCGCGGCCGCTCCGGCGCGCGCGTCTCAGGCGGCGTTCTTCGCCGCCGTCGAGCGCACCGAGCGCACGACCATCGCCGTGCTCGACGAGCGCACGATGGCGCGGCAGAAGGGGTACGAAGGCGACCCGTGCGATGAGTGTGGGCAGCTCATGATGGTGCGCAACGGCACCTGCCTGAAGTGCATGAACTGTGGGGCGACGTCAGGGTGCTCGTGATCAGCGCCGGATAACTGGTGTGCATAGCCAATCGATCCGCCCCATGACAAGGGCAGAGGGCATCCCGAGGTGCCGCGGGGGCTGACAGAGGTCGACAGTTGTGACTCGCAGGAAGCGCTCTCGCAGGCAGCGAAAGCCCAACGTCCGGGCCTCAGCGGCCGCATCGTCGGTTGTGCGGCCTGACCTGCTGGAGATCCTAGAGAACCAAGTCGCATTCCTCGTTTCGTCTTCCAAGGCGTTCGACGCCGGGTTCGAGGGCGAAGGCGTTCGCCTCGCGGCAGTTCTGCGCGTGCTGATGCACGAGACCGCCGCGTCGCACTCACTGTTAGGACAGATCGGTCTGCGGGACCGGATGCTGTACCTCGATACCGCGTTCCCATATTCGTCGGGGAATCTTGTTGCGGAGAGCGGGCTCACGTTACAGGGGATCACAGCTGGTGGCGCTGACGGTACAAGCGGACGTTACTTGCCGTCCCTTAGCCGCCCGCCCGTCCCGGATCGCTGGTCAGGCGTGCGGCGTTGGTGGGAGCTCAACTCGGTGATCCGCGACTCGCGGGGGGAGCGCTTCACGCGGAAGGATCTGGTGCTCTACGCCGCACACGAGGACGGCGGCGCGCATGTGCAGCCTGAGCTGACGGAGCGCTATCGAGCTCTTACACGGGACAATTCGATGGGCTATCAACTCGTTGACGGCGGTGTTTCCTTCGGAATCGGACCTGCACCAACTGGACGGGCGGCGTTCGACTGGGAGAATGGTCCCGCCCTACCGAGCGTCAGGATGATCGCGCACGAAATACGAGCAGGCTGAAGCAGCCGCGCCATCCACAGGGCGCACACAAGGCGGCAGGTGCGAGTACCGTCCT
>JAQBZW010000226.1 GCA_027622315.1 Chloroflexota bacterium
CCGAGCACGAAGCGGAAGCCGCCGCCCTCGCGCTCCCCATCGGCCGCGACGTACCACTCGTGCAAGGCGTCGCCGCGGCGTTCGACCAGGTGCGCGGGCAGCGCGTCGAAGAACTCGTTGCTGATCGCGATCCCGGTGACCGTGCCGGGGAGCGCCATCCAGTCGTCGAAGAGGGCGTGCTCGGCGGTGAAGCCGCGGGCCGTGAGCGCGCGCTGCTGGTCGGCGAGGCGGCGCACGTGGCCGTCGAGCAGCACCGGCCGCGCCGCGGCAAAGCAGTCGGGTGCGCGCTCGCGTAGCCAGGTGAGCATGGCAACCGCGAAGGCGCCCGAGCCGGCGCCGGCTTCGACCAGCGCGAACGACGCCGGCCGTCCTAATCGCTCCCAGCAGTCGAGCACCTGGCGCGCCCACATGAATCCGAAGATGGGGTGCACCTCGGGCGAGGTTTCGTAGTCGCCGTCGCGGCCCCACGCCAGATCCGCGCGCGCGTAATACCCGTGTTCCGGGTGCCCGAGCGCCAGCGCCATGTATTGCGCGAACGTGATCTGCCCGCCGGACGCGTCGATCTCGGCCCGGATGACGGGCGCAAGCGGCGTCGCGTTCGCGGCGAGCGCGAAGTCGTCGGCTGCGGCTGTGACCGTGGAAGCGGCGAGCGCGAAGTCGTCCGGGCCGGACGGGCGATCCGTGCTGCCCGCGTCGCCGGCGGCGTCTGCGGTGATGGGCATCAGCGGAGGCCGGTCCGGGGAGTCTGGCATGCGCTCGATCCTAGCCCGGGGACCGTCTTGGAGGCGGGGGCTCGCGCGCGCTCAGAGCGCGTTGAGCACCGTGAGCCGGTTGCTCACGATCGCATCGACGCCCCACGCCGCAAGCTCGAGCGCGCGGTCGATGTCGTCGACAGTCCAGGCGGTCACCCGTCCGGCGGCGTCGCGCAGGCGGGCGACGTCGTCTGCGCTGGCGAGCAACGTGTGGCGGATCGCGACCGCGGTGCGGGCGCGTGTCCCGTCGGCGTGCTCGCGCGCGAAGACGCGCAGTTGGCGCGCGGAACGGACGGAGTAGGCGACGGGCGTCTCCGGCGCCCACGCGCGAAGCCGATCGGCAATCGGCCACGCCTCACATGTCACGGAGATGCGATCGCGGTGTTGGGTCGTCATCAGCACCCGCGCGAGATCGGGCGCCGGGTCGCCGAACCACGACCGCAGGTCGAGCACCAGGTCCGCACGATCACTGACCGCCTCGAGCAGCTCGTTCAGCAGCGTGAGATCGCCGGGGCGACGGACCGGTCGCGCTCCGCGCAGCATGATCGGGAGCGGTCCGAGCGTGCGCTCGTGGTGCAGGTAGAGCGCGCCGCCGTGTACCCAGACGTCCGCTTCGAGCGCGTCGACGGCGGGGTGATCGGCGCTGCCGAACGAGCTGCGGAGGTTCCCTCCGCGGTGAAGGATGCGCGTGACCGGCACGAGCCCGGTTACCCCGCCGCGCTCCCCATGGTCTGCACGTAGACGCGGCGCATGCGCGCGTGATCGAGCTCGACCAGGAAGACGCTCTGGAAGCGGCCGAGGTGCGCTCGACCTTCGTGTACCGGGATCGTCTCGCTGCTGCCGAGGAAGAGGTGCTGGCAGTGGGAGTGCCCATTTGCACACTCGTCCGGGAACAGGTTCACGGTGCGAATCGAGAAGTCGTTGTGCTCGTAGTAGTTGCCGGCCGGCGCCATCCGCGAGAGCACGCGCGCCATGTCGTTCAAGAGCAGAGGCTCGTGCTCGTTGAGGATCACGGCCGCCGTGGTGTGGTTCGAGAAGATCGCTACCTGACCGAACTGCACGCCCGAGCGCTCGACCACGGCCTGGACGTCCTCGGTGATATCGATGAATTCGAGGGCGTGGGTCGTCTCGTATTCGAGGCTCTCGCCGTGAGAAACGAACATGGCCGCGGGGGCGGCAACGGAATGCATGGGCCGCGCGATCGGCTGGCGGGTGCGGGCTTCCATGCTGCCTTCTCTCCGAGCGAACGGGGCGGGACGCGCCGCACTGAGCGTACCAGCGCCGATGCAGGCGCGACCAGCGAGGTGGCTCGCGTCAGCGCTCGCTCTGGCCGCCGCTCGCGTGCCGCCGCAGCGAGCGCACCGTCTCCGTGACCGTCTGGATGTCGCGAGCACCGGCTCGATACTGCACGTACTGCTCGAGGTCCCGGAGCGCATCCGGGTAATCGCCCAGCCGCTCGTGCAGCATCCCGCGGTCGCGGATCTCGTCGAGATCCCACGGGAAGAGGGCGAGCAGCAGATCGATCACGCGCGCGGAGCGCCCCTCGTCGCCGCGCTGGAGGTAGCCGGCCTTGAGGTTATGCAGCAGTCGCTGCAGCACCTGGCGGGGGGTGAGGGCGGCCATGTAGTGCGGTTTGAACTGCACGCGCGTGCCGAACACGTTGCGAACGAGCGCTTCGCAGTCCTGTTCGGAGAGCACACGTCCACGGTTGAAGACGTCGATCAGCGTGGGCTCGGCGTCATCGGTCGATTGATAACGCGCGATCACGTGGCCCGGCAGCCCGATCACCCGCACGTCCAGTCCGGCGCGCCGGGCGACCTCCGTATAGACGATCGCGAGTGTGACCGGGATGCCGGTGCGCTCGGTGAGCACGACGTTCAGGTAGAGGTTGCGCGGGTCGTCGTAATGATCCGCGTTGCCGCGGAACCCGAGTTCCGTATAGAGCAGCTGGTTGAGCGTCTGCACGGGACGGAGCGAGGGAGCCGGACCGTCGGCGTCGCGTTGGAGGCGGCGCGTGAGCGTCTCCGCCATGTCGTCGAGGCGCCGATCGAAGGCGTTGATGTCGATATCGACATACTCGGCGCCGGCCGCAACCAGTGCGGCGCGCGCGAGCGGAATGGCGTCAGCGGGACCGGAGGTCGCCTCCTGGAAGCGGGCGAGCGTGTCCTGGAAGGCGCTCATTGCGGCGGATGGTCGCGTGCCGGCGTGAAGCCTTCGAAGCGAAGGATCTTCAACGCGGTCACCGTCAGCAATAGCAGGACGCCAATGAGCTTCACCGTGGGGACGTCTTGCGAGTACGTAAGTACGGGGATCAGCAGCATGCCCAGCACACCGGCAATGCGCCGCGACCGCACGAGCGGATAGATGGCGACGCTGGCCGCGACGCTCGGGAGCGCCGTCTGAGGGACGAGCGCGATGATGCCGCCAATCGCCGCGGCCGTGCCGTTCCCTCCATGCAGCCGGAGGAAGATGGAGAAATCGTGCCCGGCCACGGCCACGAGCGCGGCGCCGATCGCGCCCACGTCGTCGAGCCCCGCGAGATACGCGATCCCTACCGCCGCCATGCCCTTGCCGACATCCCCGATCGCGACGACCGCCGCCGCGCGGCCGCTCACGGAGTCCCACACGTTCATCGTGCCCGGGTTGCCGTTGCCCAGCGTCCGGATGTCGCGCCCCGTCAGCCGATAGACGACGAGGTATGACGTCGGGATCGAGCCGATGAAGTAGGCGGTCAGCAGGATCAGGGCAACCGTCACGAAGCGCCTCCACCTCGTGGAGAGGATGTCACACGCGAGGATAGGAAGCGTCGATCGGTCGGACAAGCGAGGCGCGCGCCTCGCCGTGCTGGCATCAGACCTGCGCGGTGGTCGGGGGTTCTTCTTCGATCGTCCACTCGGAGACCGCGCTGCGATCCGCCCACGGTTCGTCGAACGATAGCCCGCCCGCTTCGAACAGCTCGCGCAGCCGACTGAAGTCGCCGGCGAGGGCGGCGGCGGCAAAGTTGACGCTGAAGGCGGCGAGCCAGCCCGGCACGTGCAGCCAGGACCACGGCGGTTCGCTCACCCGGAACGCGGCGACGAGGCCCGGGACGAAGTCCTGCGGGCGCAGGCGGATGCCTGGGTCGTGCTCGACGACCGCGTTCGGGTCCTGCTGGGCTGCACGCATGCGCGCGAATATGCGGCCACAGACGGCACCGGCAATCGCCGCGATCGCAATCAGGACGAAGGAACGCAATCGTCTGACCATCGGAACCCCCTGCGCTCAGGTCTCAATCGACACTACGAGCGCTGCGCCGAGAGGGTCAATCGATAAGCTGGCGCGAACGACGACGGTCACGCGGGCGTCCTTGCTGAGCGGCCCGACGGCGGGGCGCCCGCGTGGGGATGGGTGCTGTTCGAGTGACCCGCGCACCCGGCGATCGCGCGGGCTCCCCGCCGCGCCGACACTTCTTTCGCGGCTACTACGGCCGCGTGATCGCGGCGACCTCGTTCGCTGCGACGTTCGCGTCGGTCGTCTTCTTCAACCCCGTCCTCGGCGTGTTCTCGTCGTCGCTCGAGCAGCAGTTCGGGTGGACGCGCGCGGATGTCGCGCTCGCGATCACATTCGGGAGCGCGGGAGCCGCCGTCGCGTCGCCGGCGATTGGCTGGGCGATCGACCGCCGTGGTGGCGGTCGCGTGATGGCGCTCTCGGCGCTGCTCATGGGTGGCTGTCTGCTGGCGCTCGCGCGCATGGATGCGCTCTGGCAGCTACTGGTGTTCTACGCGCTCGGGCGGGCACTGTCCGTGGGTGCGCTCTCGCCGGCGGCGTTCATCGCGGTCTCCAACTGGTACGTGCGTCGCCGGGCGTTCGTGACGGGGATCGTTGCGGTCGCGCCGCGACTCGGCATGGCCACACTGCCCGCGCTCGCCGCGATCGTGATGAGCGTGAGCGGGTCATGGCGCGCGGGCTGGGTCGCGCTCGCGATCGTCATCCTCGCGCTCGGCGTGGTGCCACCGCTGCTCTTCATGCGTCGACGCCCGGAGGACTTCGGGCTGCTGCCCGACGGCGACGACCGCCCGC
>JAQBZW010000011.1 GCA_027622315.1 Chloroflexota bacterium
GCGATCACGGCGCTGTCTGGCGACGCAGCTGCTCCCGTCCCCGACGCCGAGCGTGCGGGCACGCTGAGCGTGGCCGCGCGCGAGGTCGCGCACACGTTCGCGCACGCCGGCGAGCTCGGGGCGATCGGTTCGCTGGCCGGCGGGGGCGACATCGGCCTGCCCGGCTCACTCGCGCACAGCGCGGAGGGGCTCGCGCGCTCATGACGACGCCGGCCGTCCGCATCGCCACCGGCTCCGTCTCCCACCCGCCAGACGATGCGTACCCACGCGTGCTCGTCATGCGCCGGTGGCCACGCGGAGTGAAGAAGGGAGCGGTGGATCAGTGGGAGCGAGACCTTGGCCCCTCGGACACGCTGCTCGACGGCTACAACGACGGCACCGTCACCTGGGAGGAATTCGAGCGACGCTACCGTGACGAGGTGACCCAGCACCCGAGCCTGCTCGACTGGGTCGCGCGCATGGCCGCCGGAACTGGCGTGACGCTGCTCTGTGGTTCGCACCCCGAAGAACGCTGCCACCGCACGCTGCTCGCCGACCTGATCCGCGAGCGCGCGGGCGCGCTCGACTGACCTGCGCGCCGGCACGCCAGACCATCACGTGCGGCGTACCCTGTGGCCTCACGCGACGAGCCGAGGGAGGGTAGCAATGGCCGATCAGGTCTGTTTGGTCTGCGGGAAGTCGTTCGCGAAAGAGAAAGAAATGAAGTGGATGCACGAAGGCAAGTGGCTCGCCTTCGACGACCTCGGTTGCCGAAACAAGTTCATCGGCAACCCGAAGAAGTACCTCGAAGAGGCCGCGACCTAGATCGCAAGCGGCGCCCGATGGGCGCCGCTCTCGTATCCGGCTGGCCGGTCGCCCGGCTCAGGCGAGACCACGCTCCTTGAGCACCTGCTGCATCGTCAGGCCGATGGTCGACGGCGACTGCACGACGGTCGCACCCGCCGCCATGAGGGCGGTCTGCTTGGCCTGCGCGGTGCCGGCCTTGCCGGCGATGATCGCGCCGGCGTGGCCCATGCGGCGCCCCGGAGGCGCCGTCGCACCGGCGATGAAGGCCACCACCGGCTTCGACATCTGCTTGATGTACTCGGCGGCCTCCTGTTCAGCCGTGCCGCCGATCTCCCCAATCATGACCACGGCCGCGGTCTCCGGGTCGTTCTCGAACAGCTCGAGCGCCTCGCGTTGCGTCGTCCCGATGATCGGGTCGCCGCCCACGCCCACGCTGCCCGACTGACCGATGCCGAGCCGGGAGAGCTGGTCGACCGCCTCGTAGACGAGCGTGCCGGAGCGCGAGATCACGCCCACGCTGCCCTCCAGGTACACAGCGACGGGCATGATGCCGGCACGCGCGCGCTCCGACGGCGAGATCACGCCCGGGCAGTTCGGCCCGATCAGCGTCGTTCCGGAACCGCGGAGATACGCCTTGACCTTCACCATGTCGAGCGGCGGAATGCCCTCGGTGATGCAGATCGTGACGGGTACGCCGGCGTCCGCGGCCTCGACGATCGCGTCGGCGGCGAACGCCGCCGGCACGAAGATCAGCGACACGTTCGCCTGGAACTCGTCGACCGCCTGGCGAACCGTGTTGCGGATCGGGAAGCCCTCGATCACCTGGCCGCCGCGACCCGGCGTGACGCCGGCCACGACCTGTGTGCCATAGCTGCGCGAGGTGGTCGCCTCGCGCACGCCGGCGGCGCCGAAGCCCTGGATCACGACGCGGCTGTCCTGGTTGAGCAGTACGGCCATAAGTCCCTCGCTGTCCTCTCTCGGGGCGTTACGCGCTCACCGCGCACGCGGCCGGAGCGGTCCGGCGGCGCGCGGCGGCGCGGATGGTCGATCTGATCGAGCGGGCGACGGGCCTAGCCCGCCGCTTCCACGGCCTTGCGCGCGGCTTCGGCGAAGCCGTCCGCGCGCACGAGATCGAGCTTCGATTCGTCGAGGATGCGCAGCCCCTCGGCCACGTTCGTGCCGGCCAGCCGCACCACCGTGGGCTGCGTGACAAAGCCCTCGCGAATCGCCGCGACGACCCCTTCGGCGATGATGTCCGTGCGCGCGAGCCCGCCGAAGATGTTGACGAGCACAGCCTTCACGTCCGGGTCGGAGCCGATGATCTTCAGCGCCCCGACCACGGCATCCGCGCTGTTCGCGGTGCCGATGTCAAGGAAGTTCGCGGGCTGACCGCCTTCGAACTTGATCGCATCCATGGTCGCCATCGCCAGTCCGGCGCCGTTCACGAGGCAACCGATGTTGCCCTCGAGCTTCACGTAGTTCTGAATGCCCGCGGCGTGTGCCTCGACCTCACGCTCGTCCTCCTGTGAGGTATCGCGCATGGCCATGAGGTCCTGGTGGCGGAAGTCGGCGTTGTCATCGATCGAGAACTTGGCGTCGGCTGCCAGCAGCCTGCCGTCAGTGGTCACCGCGAGCGGGTTGATCTCGACGAGCGAGCCGTCGTTCTCCTCGAAGGCCTTCACGAGCGCGGTCATCAGCGCCGTGGCGGGCCGGGTGAGGTCCCCGTCGAGGCCGGTCGCGAAGCAGAGGGTGCGCGCCTGGAACGGCATGAAGCCCGTCGTGGGGTGCACCGCCTGGCGGTGGATCTGCTCGGGTGACTCTTCCGCGACCTGCTCGATGTCCATGCCGCCGGCGGCGGACGCGATCACGATCGGCATGCCCGCGGCGTTGTCGATCGTCACGCTGAGGTAGAGCTCGCGCGCGATCGAGAGCTGCTCTTCGACGAGCACGGACGCGACCGGCAGCCCCTGCGGGCCGGTCTGATGGGTGACGAGCCGCATCCCGATGATCTCGGATGCCGCCTGCTTCGCCTCGGCCGGCGTCGCGGCGAGCTTCACGCCCCCGCCCTTGCCACGCCCACCCGTGTGCGCTTGCGCCTTGACGACGACCGCGCTGCCGAGCTCCTTCGCGATCGCCTCCGCCTCGTCCGGCGTGTTCGCGACGCGCCCCTTCGGGACCGGCACGCCATAACGGGCGAGCAGCTCCTTCGCCTGGTACTCGTGCAGCTTCATCGGCGCCTCTCCGTGTGCGGATGTGGGTCGGGGGTGCCGGGCGCGGCCCGGCGCAAGCCGCAGCATGCTAGCACCCCGAAAGGTGCACTCAAGGCGAGCGGCATGCGCACCACGGGACATGCACCCGTTCGCGACGCGTGGGATCCCACACGCACCGCGAACTCCCGCGCGTAGTGGCTCCCCTGTCTGTGACGATGCCCGCGCGGTGCGGTCGGTTCGTGGTGGCGTCCCGCTCGTGGTGGTGTGCCGCTGGTCGCGATGTTCCGTTCGTTTGCAGGCAAGGCGAACCACGATCGCGACAAGACCGCGAACGGAGGATCGCCACGAACGAGACGACGGCCTTACTCGGGAGGAACGGCCGTGATCGGCGTCGCTTCCGCCTCTGCATCGTCCGCGAACGCCTCGTCGTCGAGCGCGATGCCGGCCTCGAGACGCAGTTCCTCCACGCGCTCGATCTGCCGTTCGAGCTGGCGCGTGCGTACGCCGCGCACGTCGTCGAGCGCCCGCAGCGCAGCGTCGAAGCGCCGCGCCACCGTGTCGACCGAGTCCTTGTATCGCCCCCACTGCGCACCGAACGTGGCCAGCGCGCGCAGGATCTCGTCGGCCTGGTGGTGAAGCGCGAAGGCATCAACGGAGCGGCGGATCACCGAGAGCACGGCGAAGAGCGTGAGCGGCGAGCACAGCACCACCTGCTGAGCGAGCGCGTCGTCCGCCAGCCGCGGGTCGTGCTCGTGGACGAAGCCGTAGACCTGCTCGTTCGGGATGAACAGCAGCACGAAGTCGAGCGTCCCGCCGCCCGGGTCGATGTAGTCACGACCGGTCACGCTCTTCACGCGCGCCCGCACGTCCGCAATGAACGCGCGCAACGCGGCCTCGCGTTCGACGTCGTCGGGCGCGTCCGTCCAGCGCGCGTAGTTCGCCAGCGGGAACTTCACGTCCATGTGCAACACGCGCTGCTCGGGCAGGCGAAAACTGAAGTCCGGCCGCGTGGTGCCGCCCTCGATGCGGCGGTTGCGGTCGTAGCTCACGCCTTCGACGAAGCCGGCGGCACGGAGGATGTCCTCCGCGACGCGTTCGCCCCACTGCCCGCGCGACTGGTTGCCGCCGAGCAGCGTCGTCAGCTTGGTCGTGGATGTGGTGAGCAGGTCGAGCTGCCGGCGGCTCTCGCGCACGACCGCGGCGACGTCGGCGACGGATTCGCCGCGTGCGCGGTCGATGTCGCGGACCACGTCGGAGACGCGCGAGACAGAGTCGCGCACTTCGCGCAGGCTCGCGTCGATCCCGCTCTGCAAGCTGCGCAATCGCTCCTCGCCACGGGCACTCGCGGCGAGCACGGCGACGTCATCACGCGCGCCGGCGCGCGCACGGGAGAGCAGCACGAAGACGACGATGGCGACGAGCGCCCCGAGCAGGGCACCGCTGAGCAACTCCACGAGCAGGTCCGTCCGACACCCCGCCCGGCGTGGACAGCACCACGGTATCGCGCCACGCGCCCGGCGCGGCACGGAGTACGTTCGGCCGCGTGCCGATCACCAGCTCGCGGCGGAGTAGATCTCCCGCAAGAAGCGGCTCGGTCGCGTCGCCAGCAGCTTCGTATGCGCGAACGCTGCTCCGTCGGAAAGCGCCTGCCAGCGTGAGAAGGGCACCGGGTACGGCACGGCCGCGTTCGAGCGCTCGATGTTGTACTCGACGCCGAGCAGCGGAGCGCCGGGCGCGAGATAGCGGTGGAGCAGCTCCAACACCCGTGCCTGGTCCTCCGCGAAGTGCAGCGCGTTCGCGATCACGATCCCGTCGAGCGCCGGCAGGTCGAGAGGTCCGCCGAAGTCCGCGACGACATAGCGGACGCTCGTCCGGAGAAATCGGTCGCGCAGCGCCCGTTCGTTCGCGCGCAGGCGATCCGCATCGCGGTCGATCGCGATGATCTCGGCGGTCGGCCCGAGTAAGTCGGCCAGTGCCAACGTGAAGGCACCGGCGCCGGCCCCGAAGTCCGCCCAGACACCCCCGGGGCCGCCGACCCCGTCACGCAGCAGGTTCACGTGATCCGTGTGATCCATCGTGCCGGACAGCGTATTTCGGTCGGCGCGGACAGGGGGCGGCCGGCCTTCGCCGACTGATCGGGCCTCATCGCTCACGTGCGTCGTTCGGCAGCCAGGCCGGCGCGCGTCGTGGGTCTGATCGCGACCGGCCCGAATCATGGCGTGCGTTAGCCTGTAAGCGACTGCGAAGGGGTACGCGACTGCGAAGGGGTGCGACTCTGATGACTGCCGCCTCCAAGCAAGACCCACGCGTGGCTCGAACCTCCGCTGCGGTCTTCGCCGCAGGCGAAGCGCTGCTCGTCGAGCACGGCGTGCACGGGATCACCGTCGATGACATCGCGCGCCGGACCGGCATCGCGAAGACGACGATCTACCGGCACTGGCCTTCGAAGGCCGAGCTGGTGATGGCGATCGTCGCCCGACAGGCGTTTCAGTTTCCCTCGCCGAACACGGGCGATGCGATTGAGGATCTGAGGATCTGCCTGCGAGCGCTCTCGCGATCACTCGCCGAGGCGCCCCGCCGTGTCGCGCTCCTGGGCGTCATGGAGCTGGCCGCTCGCGACGAGCAATCGGTGATCGCTCACCGCGCCCTGCTGGACAGTCGGAGCGCCATCCTGATCGAGGTCTTCGAGCGAGGCGTCACAACCGGGCAACTGCGGCCAGATCAGAACGTGGCGCAGACCCTCCAGCTGCTGGTCAGTCCGATACTCATGCACCCTCTTCTCATCGGGGGCGTCGTCGACGACGACGGTATCGACAGCCTGATCGACCGAGTGCTCGGCCCACCGCCGGCGTAGGTGCTAGTGAGCAGTCACTTTGGAAGGGCCGAAGTAGGGCAGCACGAGATAGGTGTAGACGACACAGCCAACGCAGAGGTTGAACACCCCGTCGAGGACGTTGAAGCCGGCCAGCGCGGCAGCCATCGCGATACTGGCGGGTGGGCTGATTGGTAGCAGCACCACCGCACTCACAGCCATGAGGTAACCGACCCGCCACCCGAAGATCTTCGGCCCTTGTTCATCCGTTTCGGGGCGAACCCCGTCAGCCTCACGAGCCATCCCGACAAGATCGATAGCGGGGCTCGATACGGCGTGAGGACGCGGAGCGAGTAGTCCACGACGACCGCAATCAGGATCGGCCACGCGCCGGTGACCGCATAGCCCACGAGGAGCAGCGCCGTCAGCGTCGCGCAGAGACGCGATGCGCGCTTATCGATTGTCTCCGCGGAGATCGGGCAGATCAGGCCAGGCATGAGACGGCTCCCTTCCGCAGCGCGCGCGGCGCGGCGATCCGAAGCCACTATGCAACGGTAGCGTAGTGTTTCTTCCCCGGCGGAGCGAGTGCGGCGCTGGACGGACGCGTGCAAGCGGCGGACAAGCCGCGGACACGGGACGTGACCGCCCGGCATGCCGTCCACCTCACCGCGTACGGACGCATGCACGCCAGCTCGTGTCGGCGGGTTGTCAGCCGCCGCTTGCCGCGGGCGGTGGGCGCACATCGCCCGCCCGCGCCCCCGCTCCACTCGATCGCATGGCCGCGACCCCCGACACTGCCGCGATGGCGACACGGATCGTGGTCACGGGCGACACGCATATCCGCACGTGGGACGAAGCGCACGAGGCGCTTCGCAACGCCGTCGCCGGCGCGGACATCGCCGTGCACTGCGGCGATTGGGTCCATCTCGATACCGTCGCCGGCTTCCGCGCTGCCGCGCGGCGCGCGATCGTCGTGCACGGCAACTCGGACCCGTTCGAGCTGCGCGCCGCGCTGCCCTACCGCGAGCTGCTGGAGGTCGAAGGCGTGCGCTTCGGCGTCACCCATCCCGCCTGGGGCGGGCCGGAGTTCCCGCCCCCGCAACTGCTCCCCGACTTCCCCGCGGACGAATATGGGCAGCTGGACGCGATCCTGTACGGCCACATCCACGAGCCGCTGGACGCGACGCTTCAGGGCATGCGCTTCATCAACCCCGGCCAGGGCTATCCGTCGTTCATGGTCCCGGGCACCTACGCGCTGATCGAAGTCGAGGGCGGCCAGATGCGCACCGAGATTATCGAGTTCGCGCCCGCGCTCTAGCCCCCGGCGAGGACGTGCGACGCCGTCACCGGCGGGTATGCTACGTCGCATTCCCTATCGCCGGGGCGCCACCTTCAAGACCCAGCAGGCCCGTGTAGACGTCGCTTCGCGACCGGAGGTCACCGTGAAAGGCAAAGCGCACCACTTCGAACTGCACATGTCGAAACCGGACGAGACGATCCCGTTCTACAAGGATCTCCTCGGCTACTTCGAATGGAAGGTGCTCTCGGAATGGCCCGGGGGGCTCGGGATCGGGGATGGGAACGTGAGCCTGTGGTTCCTGCCCACGCCTGACGACCATCGCGCGCAGCCCTTCGACCGCGACGCGGGGGGACTGAGCCATTTCGCGATCCACGTCGAGAACGCGGCGGCGGTCGACACATTCGTGCGCGAGTACATGGAGCCGCACGGGATTGCACCGCAGTTCGAGACCCCACGGGCGCGGTCAGACTTCGGCGGCAAGTACTACCAGGTGATGTTCGTGGATCCGGAGGGCCTGGCGCTCGAGGTCTACCACGCGTAGCGCTCGGCGCTACCGGTCGCTTCGCTCCCTATCTGCCTGTGCGCCCCGCGCTCACGCGCTCGGCGCTCCGGCGAGCGCTCCGGGAGTCTCGCCACCACGGGTGGCGCGCGTGCGCGTCAGCGAGGGACGGTGGTGACCGACGCGGCGTCCGCCGCACGCTGCGCGATGCGGCGCGTCATGCCGCCGAAGATCGCCGCGTGCACGGGCGTGAGCGCGTACCAGTACAGCAGCCCGATCAGCCCGGCCGGTGCGAAGTGCGCGATCGTCTCGATGCGGGACCGGCCGTCGCCCTCGTCCGACACCACGAACTCGAGCACTGCCGCGCCCGGTAGCCGCATCTCTGCGAGCAGCGTGAGCCGTTGTCCCTGCTCGACTGCGGTCACCCGCCAGAAGTCGATTGCGTCACCCACGCGCGCGCTGTCGGGAAAGCGGCGGCCGCGGCGCATGCCCGCGCCGCCGACCAGCCGATCGAGCAGTCCGCGCAGTCGCCAGAGCCAGGTGTTCCAGTACCAGCCGTTCGCCCCGCCGATCGCGATCACCTGTGCCCAGGTGGCTTCCACCGGCGCCGCCACGACCGCGGTCGCGCGAGCCGACTTGCTGTAGAACGACACGTCGTGCCGGGATCGCCTGTACACGAACGCGCCCTCGGTCCAGCGGCCGGGCGGCTCCTCGCTTCCCTCCGACGCGAGCGCAGCTGCCACGGCATCGCGGTAGGTCATGAGCGGAAGCGGCACGAGAGCGCGAATCGCCGCGTCGTCCGCGAGCAGATCGTGCCGCAGTCCGTCCACGAGCGGCCGTGCAACTCGGGCCGGCACCGTGGTCACGAGGTCGAGCCAGTACGACGATAGCCGGGGCGAAAGCACCGGCACCGGGATGATGCGCAGGTCCTTGCCGAGCACCTCGGCTGCCTGCCGGAGCATCTGTTCGTAGCTCAACGGCTCCGGCCCACCGACGTCGAAGGTGCGCCCCGCGACCCCGTCCAGCGTGGCCACGCGCACGAGATACGTCAGCACATCGTCGAGCGCGATCGGCTGCATACGCGACCGCACCCAGCGCGGCGTGATCATCACCGGCAGGTGATAGACGAGGTCGCGGATCACCTCGAAAGCGACGGAGCCGGCGCCGACGATCACGCCGGCGCGCAGTTCGGTCACCGGCACTGGGCCGGCACGCAGCTCATCGCCGGTCTCACGGCGCGACACGAGATGCTCGCTCGCCGGTTCCTCGGCGTCTCCGCCGTCCGCCTGCAGCCCTCCGAGATAGACGATGCGCTGTACGCCGGCGGCGGCCGCCGCCTCGCGGAAGTGCTGCGCGGCCAGGAGATCGCGCTCGGCGAAGCCGGCGCCACCGCCCATGGAATGCACCAGGTAGTACGCGACGTCGACGCCGGCGAGCGCCGACGCGAGCGTTTCACGCTCGAGTGCATCCGCCTCGACGATCTCCACGCCCGACCAACCGCGGCCCTCCAGTACCTCGCGCCGCCTCGAGCTCGCACGCACGGTCCAGCCGTCGGCGAGCAGCCGCGGCACGAGATGCGACCCGATGTACCCGGTCGCGCCGAACACCAGCGCACACGCCATCTCGTCAGCCGCCCAGCTCGCGCTGCAGCTGATCCAACCCCATCGGGCCGAGGTGCAGCGCACGCACGTGCCACGCCTTGAGGTCGAAGCGCGCACCCTCGGCGGCGCGAGCTGCCTCGCGCGCGGCGAGGAAGGCGCGCTCGCCCACCTTGTACGAGATTGCCTGTCCGGGCATCCCGAGATAGCGGTCGACCTCGCTCGCCGCAAAGGCATCCCCAAAGGGGATACGTGACTTCATCAACTCGAGCGCCAGCGCCGGCGTCCAACGTTCGCCGGGATGGAACGCCTGGCCGGCCGGGATCTCGCGCTCGAGATGGAGGCCGATGTCGACGACCACGCGCGCGGCGCGAAACGCCTGCGAGAAGAGCATGCCGTAGTAGTAGCCGGGGTCGTCCAGGTACCCCAGCTCCGCCATCAAACGTTCGGCGTACAGCCCCCAGCCCTCGGCGTAGCCGCTAGTCGAACCGAGCAGACGCTGGAAGCGCGAGAGCTCGTCGGCGAGGTAGCGCACCATCGCGATCTGGAGATGATGGCCCGGCACGCCCTCGTGGTAGGCGACCGCCACTTCGAACCACAGTGGAAAGCGTGTCCGTCCACCGGTCGGATACCACGTGCGCCCCGGGCGGCTGAAGTCCTCGGACGGCCCGCTGTAGTACATCGCGAGCGCGCCGCCCGGTGGGGCGATCATCGCTTCGATGCGCTTGACGGGGTCGGGGATGTCGAAGTGCGTGCCGTCCATCTCGGCGATCGTGCGGTCCTGCAGATCCTGCATCCACTGTCGAAACGCGTCCTCGCCTTCGATCGCGCGATCGGGGTCGGCTTCGAGCCGCGCGCGCGCGCCATCGATCCCCTCGCCCGGCGCGATACGCTCCGCCGTCTCCGCGAGCTCGGCTTCGATCCGCGCGAATTCATCCCAGCCCCAGCGGTACGTTTCATCGAGGTCGAGGGTCGCGCCCGTGAACGCGCGCGCCTGGAGCACGTAACGCTCCTCGCCCACAGGGTCCCGCGGCTCGGCTCGCGCCGCGTAGCGTTCCGCCAGGTACTCGCCGAGCGCGGCGTAGGCGTCGGCGGCCACGCGCGCCCCCTGCTCGAGATCCGCACGCAGCCCCGCCGAGGGGCTGCCCGCGGCGTCATACGCGGCCACGAGCGAGTCGAAGAACGGCGGCCGGCCCTCTTCGGCGCCGCCCCAGACGCGCGCCTGCTGCGCCACGGCCTGCGTCTGCCGCACGGTCGCGCGCTCGCCAACGACCAGCCCCTGCTCCAGGCTGCCGCGGATGCCGGAGAGCGCATCGGGCACGCGCGCGAGGCGCTTCGCGATGTTCTGCCATGCCTCCGGCGTGGCCCGGGGCATCAGGTCGAAGACGGAGCGCACGGATTGGATCGCGCTGCCGAGCACGGAGATGTCGCGCAGGTAGCTGCGCGTTTCGTGCAGTTCGCGAGCGAGCCCGAGTCGCTCCTCCATCGACTCCTTCGCCACGCGGTCACGCTCTCCCTGCGGCTCGAGCAGGCGCAACCGCTCCAGCGTTTCGACGGCGAACGCCACCCGTGCCTCGGCGCCGGCCGGCGACAGGTCCGGCATCTGGTCGTCGTACCCGGGCACGCCCAGCGATGTGGCGGCGATCGGGTTGCGGGCGGCGACGCCGTCCACGTAGTCGCTGGCGAGCTGGTAGATCGGCGAAATCGCTTCGGCGCGGGGCGAGGATTCGGGCATCGGGCGCTCTCCAGTGCGAACGGGCGGGGATAGGCAGCGTAGCAGCGCACATCGCGCGGGCGCACCCGCCGGCGAGGGAGCGGTGCCCGGCCCGAACCCGGACGAATGAGGGCGCGAGCGGGAGCGAAGCGGAAGAGGCGGCGGTCGCCCGCCGGCCGGGGCTACGGTTGGCCGATCGCCGCGTCGACGAACGCGCGCACGCGTTCCTCGATGCCCTCCATGCCACCGGCGCGGTTCAGGAACCCGGAGATCGGCTGCATGAGCCACTCGCCGGAGGGGATGGTCGCCTGCACCGGCTCGAGCCCGTCGGAGACCCCGCGTGCGCGTGCGAACAGGCGCGCGCGCAAGACAAAGGCCGGCAGGCTATCGAGATCGGGCAGCGCGCTCACGTCGAGCTCTTGATACCGGACGGCGTCGACCAGCTCGTCGGGGAAGTTCCAGTGGAGGACGAGTCCGGCGCCCAGCTGTGCGTCGGTGAACCCAAGCTCGATGCGCTCCGCCTCCCAGAGGGAGATGCTGCGCTCTTGCGCCAGCCGGCGGGCAGATGCGAGCGCCTGCGGCCGGTGCTGGTCGAGCGCGAGCCGACCGATGTTATGGAGGATGCCGGCAGTGAATGCCTCGTCTTGGTGCCGGCCGTGGGCACGTGCGAGCACCTCCGCGAGCATGCCAACGGTGACGGAGTAGCGCCACATCTGCTCGTAGTTCAGGTTCACGGACCCGGGCAGCGCGTCGATCACGCTCGACGCGAGGGCAGCCCTGCGGACGGCGCGGAACCCGAGCAACACCACGGCATCCCGGACAGTGATGATCTGGCGGGCAAAGCCGTAGTAGGCCGAGTTCGCGAGGCGCAGCAGCTTCGCAGTCAGCACCTGGTCGGCGCCAATCGCCTGCGCGAGCTCGTGCGCGGAGAACCGCTGGCCTTCCGCGATGCGCAGCACGCGCATGGCGGCCGCGGGCAACGGACGCAGCTCGGCGATCTGCCCCACGAAATCGTCGAGTGGAGACGACGTCATCCCATCCCCCGTTTGCGGTGGAGTTCAGACGCCGGCACCGGCCCGTCCGGCGTACAAGATCATCGCCACGCTACCAGTGCGCCAGCCTTAGGGGGTGTCCCCATTCCCGAGCGCCTCCAGTTCGAAGAAGCTTCCCGGGAGCGCTGCTCCATCGGACGTCACAGGCCGATGATCCACTGGCGGAGGACAGCGCCTCTGATCCGGTCGCACACGAGGGAGCGCATACGTCCATGGCGGACCGTCACCGCTTGCCCACGATTCCCGCAGTGCATGCCCGCGCCATGGCTGTGCTCAATGATCCGAACCTGGAGATCAGGCACCTCGCCACGCTCGTCGAGACGGACCCCTCGCTCACCGCGGCGGTGATTCGATCCGCGAACTCCGCGGCATCCGCAACCACGCGGCGCATCGCCACTGCGGGCGAGGCGGTGGTGCGTATCGGCCTGAACACCACCCGCCGCATCGTCATGAGCGCCGTGATCGGCGAGTCTTACCGTGGGCTCGAACGGTCCGGGATCAATACCGCCGACCTGTGGCGTCACGTGATCGCATGCGCGCTGATTGCCGACTCGATCACGGCGCAGGGCGCTGAGCGCTCCACGGCGTTCACCGCCGGGCTGCTGCACGACGTCGGCCGCATGGCCATGGCCCAGGCCGATCCGATCCGCTACTCGCGCATCGTGCACATGGCGCGCGAGGGCGTGGAGGCGACGGAGACCGAGGCGCAGGTGTTCGGTCGCAGTCACGCCGAATGGGGCGTGGAAGCCGCCGAGACATGGGCGCTCCCAGCCGACGTGATCGAGGCGATCGGCGATCACCACAACGGCACCGCCGGCCCGACCGCGCGTGCCGTGTTCGACAGCCGGCGTATCACCGCCAACCTCCGCATCGGCGACGGCATCGTCCAGATCCCGCCCCTGGCACACGACGAGCACCTTGAGCAGCTCCTGCCGGACGCCGATTTCGAAGTGATCGAGGCGATGGGTGGCGTCCGCTTCGTGATGGATCAGATCGACTGGTTCTGCGGCGCCATCAAAGGCGCCCGTCGCGCCGCCTGAGTCCCGGATCGGGGCGCGGGCACACCGCCACCCAACCGCCACCCCTCGCCGATGCCCGCCCGTCCGACTCCGTGGCACCACGGCGCCCGATCAACGCGACGGACCTCGCGAGCCCGACGCTCCGCGAGTCGAGCGAGATCGCCGCGACTCGATGCGGCGCGGATGCGCCGCCGATGCCGTCGCGACGAATGACACGCACCGCGCTGTGACCATAGGGCGTGACTGCGGAGCGTGACTGCGAGGCGTGCCTGCGCGGTGTGACTGCCCACTGAACAACGACCGCCGCCCATGAGCCTGGGGCGGCGGTCGATCGGCGACGCGCGAATGGTGGCTGAGCTACCCGGCGCCGCGCGCGAGCGGGCCGCGCGGCCGCGTGGCGGCGACTAGGACATGACGAGAATCATGATCTGCCCTGACGGAATCTCGGCGCCGGGGAACAGCGCGAAGAACACCGAGTTGACGAATGAGGGCGCGCCGACCGTGTACCCGATCGCCTTGCCGCCCTCGTAGATCCAGATGGAGTTGAGGCTGGCTCCGGCCGCGTCGACGGCCTGCTCAATCGAGCCACCGTTCCAGAGCGCGGTGTTCACACCGGAGCCGCTCGGCTGCGCGAGGAACGTGCCGGCGCCGGCGCTCACCTTGACGGTCACGGTCGAGGTCGCCGTGCCGGTGTTCCCGGCCTTGTCCGTCGCCGAGAAGGTCACGGTGGTCGTACCGACCGGGAACGCGGCCGGCGCGTTGTTTGTGACCGCAACCGTCCCGTCGATCAGATCCGTCGCCTTGCCTGCCGCGAGGAAGGTCACGATCGTCGCGGTCGTCGACGGCGCGCTGGCGACACCCTCGGCAACGGTCACGTTGATCGCGGCCGGAGCGGTCACGACCGGCGGCTTCGTGTCCGGGCCCGCGACGAGCGCAACGCCGTTCGCGATATCCGTTGGCGCGCCGCCCACGCGCCACGTCTCAGTGGCGTTCGTGGCCTGGCCGTTCAGCTTGAACGAGATCACGTCGCCCGTCTTCGGCTTGCACGGCGCGGTCGAAGCGATCGATATCAGCCAGTTGCCCCCCGCGTCCGCCGTCACGGTCGCGCAGGTCACGCTCTTCACGACCGCGCTCACGCTCGCGCCGGCCGTCAGTCCCACGCCGTACGCGGTGAACGGGGCTTCCTGAGCCTGCGTGGGCTCGGCGCTCAGCGCGAACAGCGCCGTGAGTGCGAGCGCCAGGGCAGCGGTCAAGGATGCGACTGCGCGCGGGTGCTTCATGCGATCCTCCCAAGTGACGTGCGTGGCGGGTCGGCGCTGAGCGCACCAGAACACGCCGGTGGGTGCGGTTCCCCGATGCTAACGCGCGAGGGCCGTGGCGAGCACCTGCCGCCGTAGGGGGGGATCCCGCACTACGGCCGGTGCGGCCCCCCATTCGCCGGCGTGCGGAGGCGGTCACTCAATGCTCGAAGAGCCACGCCGATCCCGTCGACACGAGGTCTTGCACGCGATCCGCGCTCGCCTCTGCGTTCTCGTCCGCGGACGTGTCGAGCACGGCTCCGGGCAGCGCCCCGGCGGCGGCCACCGCCGTGAGTTCGGCGTGGAGCGCCGTCGCGCGCTCCGGGATCGATCCGCCGCGCGATGCATCGCGCGCCAGCGTGGCCGCGAGGCTGGGCAGCAGCGTGACCAGGTGCACCGGCACTTCCACCGCCGCGAGCGCCTCGCGGTACCAGACGGCCTGGCGCGGCAGCACGACGTCGTCGATCACGACCGCGTAGCGCATCGTCGTGCTCTCGCGTGCGATCGCGGCTGCGTTTCGTACCGCCATCAGCAGCTGTTCCTCCGCCTGCTGGTCGCCTGCCCATGGGTGACGGTAACCCGCCTTCACCCAGTGCCGGAGCACATCCACCTCCACATGGAGCATGCGATCGAAACGTTCGCACAGCGCCTGCGCGACGGCGGTCTTTCCGGCGCCCGCCGGTCCGGACACGATGATCACCTGGTTCACGCCGCTGCCTCTCGCACGTCGGCGATCAGCCGCGCATGCAACTGCTCGCCGGCGGCTGCGCAGCGATCGGGCGCGAGCTCGCGATCCTCAGGAAGCGCCGCCAACGCGAACGTGAGCTCATCCCGAGCCGCCGCGAGCGCGTCGAACGGGCTCGGTCCGGCCGTCATGTCACCTCGAGATCGAGCGCGACATCGAGCGCCGGGGTGGAGTGCGTCAACGCACCCGACGAGATCACGTCAACGCCGCTCGCCGCGACCGCGCGAATCGTCTCGAGCGTGATCCCGCCCGACGCCTCGAACAGGCAGGCGCCCTCGCCGGCGGCGTCGATGATCGCGCGCATCTCGTCCGGCGACATGTTGTCGAGCAGCACGACGTCGGCGCCGGAGGCGATCGCGGCCTGCGCCTGCTCGGCTGTGTCGACCTCCACCTCGATGCGCATCGTGTGCGGGGCGTGCGCGCGAGCGACGCGCACGACGTCATCGATCGTCAGCCCACGCGCCGCCGCCGCGGCGAGGTGGTTGTCCTTGATCAGCACCCCGTCCTCCAGCGTGTTGCGGTGGTTGTGCCCCCCGCCCACGCGCACGGCGTAACGCTCGAGCACGCGCAGACCGGGCGTCGTCTTGCGCGTGTCGACCACCCGTGCGTGACCGCCCGCGGCCGCTGCCTCCACGTAGCGACGCGTCTCGGTCGCAATCCCGGACATGCGCTGCACGAGATTGAGCGCGACACGTTCGCCAGACAGCATCGCCGCCAGCGGTCCGCTCACCCGCGCCACCCTCGTCCCGCCTTCAACGAACTCGCCGTCGTGGCGATCGGCGTCGAAGGCGAGCGTGGGCGAGAGTTGCGTAAAGACCTCGCGTGCGACGCCCAGCCCGCAGATCACGCCCGCCTCACGGAACACGAAGTCGCCGCGGCCCGCCTGCTCCGGTGGGATCAGTGCCATCGTCGTGACGTCGAAGCCCGCGCGATCTTCGGCGAGCGCGTCGCGCACAATCGCGCGCACTGCGCCGGCGTTCAGCGCAGCGATGCGGGCGCCGTCCGCTCCCGGGGTCGCGGTCATGCTCCGCCCTCGGTGGTGCGATAGACGAGGTGCCGGCGCCAGTCCTCGCGCAGCTCCGGGAAATCCGTCCGACAGTGCGCGCCGCGCGATTCCTCGCGCGTCAGCGCCGCCGCCGTGGCGATGCGGGCGCACGTGAGCAGCGCGCGCAGCTCGTAACCCGCGCGGTCGCGCGGGGTCGGGACGGCGGCTGCCCAGCGCGTGAGCTGTGCGGAGGCGGTCGCCAGGCCCTTGCCCGCACGCTCAATCGCGACGTGATCCCACATCAGGCGCTTGAGCCCCTCCACCGTCGGCACCTCGCGCTCGCCGTCGAGCGGCGGCAGCGCTCGGGCATCCGGGGTGCGTGCCGGCGGCGCGGGCACGTCGCCCCCCGCGCGGAACAGCCGCTCGACGGTGCGATGCGCGAACACCACGGTCTCGAGCAACGAGTTACTCGCCAGGCGATTCGCGCCGTGCACGCCCGTGCAGGCGACCTCACCCACGGCGAACAGGTCCGGAACGGTGGTCTCGCCCCACGTGTTCGTACGCACGCCACCCATCGTGTAATGCGCGGCGGGCGACACGGGGACGCGGGCGCGTGCCATGTCGATTCCGGCGTCGAGGCAGTGGCGATAGATCTGCGGGAACCGCGCGGCCAGCCACGCCCCGTCGCGATCGGTGATGTCGAGCAGCACGTGATCGGCGCCGGTCTCCCGCATCTCACGATGCGTCGCACGCGCGACCACATCGCGCGAAGCAAGTTCTGCGCGGTCGTCGTAGCGCAGCATGTAGCGGTCGCCGTGCGCGTTGAACAGCCGCGCGCCTTCGCCGCGGACCGCCTCCGAGATCAAGAACACTGGCACCCCCGGCAGCACGAGCGCGGTCGGGTGGAACTGCGTGAACTCCATGTCGATGATCTCGGCGCCCGAGTCGTATGCGAGCGCGACGCCGTCGCCGGTCGAAATCGGAGGGTTGGTCGTGACGCGATACATCTGCCCGGCGCCGCCGGTGGCGATCAGGATGTGCCCGCCCTCGTAGCGCGCGTGTCGCCCGTCGACCGTGTCGAAGACCTCGACGGCACGCGCGCGCCCGTCCTCGACGACGACGCGGTTCGCCAGCGTGTGCTCGAGAATCGTCACACCCTCGCGGCGCGCGAGCGACGACAGCGACAGCTCGATCTCGAGACCGGTCGAGTCACCGCCGGCGTGGAGGATGCGCGCGGTCGAATGCGCGGCCTCGCGGCCGAGCGCAACCGCGCCATCGGCCGCGTCGAAGTGCACGCCGTAGCGCACGAGATCGGCGATGCGCGGCGCGGCCTCGTGGACGAGGATGCGCGCCGCCGCCTCGTCCACGAGCCCCGCGCCGGCTGCGATCGTGTCGTCGAGGTGTGCGTCGGGCGAGTCCCCCGGCCCGACGGCGGCTGCGATGCCGCCCTGGGCGTGGCGGGTGCTCGCCTCGTCGACCGCGCCCTTGGTGACGACGAGCACGGAAGCGCCGTGCTCGTGCGCCTGCAGCGCGGCGTAGAGCCCGGCGATCCCGGAGCCCACGACCACGAGGTCGAACGAGCCGTCAGTCATCGAGAACCTCGACCTCGGGCTCGTACGCACGGATTGCGGCGACGATCGCCGGCCAGTCGGCCGGCGTCTCGTCGGCGCCGGTGGTCACGTTCACGTAGGCGTAGCGATGCAGCAGCTCCGCGACGGTGCGGCCGTCGCTCACCGCACCCACTTCGCACACGAAGCGCAGGCGCCCGTGGCCGACCTGGTCGCAACGCAGCCGCACGATCGCCTCGTCGTCCCAGCGCAGCGCGGAGCGATAACGCACCTCGCTGTGCGACTGGAAGCGGAGCACGTCGCGATGCTCGGGGAGGGCGGCTGCCTGGTCGTACCGGGCGAGGGCGATTTCCGTGAGCGCGAGCAACACACCGCCGTGCACGAACGGCGTGCCTCCGAAGCTGTCCGTATGGCGGAGCGGGAGCCGTGTCTCGAAGCGGAAGCCTGGCACCGCCTGCGCCTCGCCCTTTCGCGCGCCGGACCGGGCGGAGCACCCGGGGCGCATGCTCTCGGCCGGCTACTTGAGGGCGAGCATCCGCTCGAGGGCGATCCGCGCGTCGCGCTTCTCGTCCTCCGGCACGACGATCTGGTTGACCACCTCGCCCCGCACCAGCGATTCCATCACCCACGCGAGGTAGGCCGGGTGCACGCGGTACATCGTGCTGCACGGGCAGACCACCGGGTCGAGGCAGAACACGGTCTTGTCGGGGTGCTCTCGGGCCAGTCGTGAGACCAGGTTGATCTCAGTGCCGATCCCGATCACCGCACCGGCCGGAGCGTCGGCCACGTACTGGGCGATGTAGGCCGTCGACCCGTTGGCGTCCGCGGCCTGCACAACCTCGTACCGGCACTCCGGGTGCACGACGATCTGCGCACCCGGGTGCCGCTCGCGCGCCTGCTCGATCTGCGTGAGCGAGAAGCGCTGGTGCACCGAGCAGTGCCCCTGCCACAGGATCACGCGCGATCGCTCGAGCTCATCGACGGTGCGTCCGCCCAGGCTCCCGGCCGGGAGCCGCCAGTTCCACAGCACCATCTGATCGAGGGGGATGCCCATCGCGGCGCCGGTGTTGCGACCGAGGTGCTGGTCCGGGAAGAAGAAGACGCGCTTGCCGCGGGCGAACGCCCAGTCGAGCACCTTCCCCGCGTTCGACGACGTGCAGACCACGCCGCCGTACTTACCGCAGAACGCCTTCAGCGACGCCGCGGAGTTCATGTAGGTGACCGGGATGATGTCTTCCGTGGAGCCGAAGACGTCCTCGAGTTCGCGCCAGGCCTGGTAGACGTCGGCCGACGCGGCCATGTCGGCCATCGAGCAACCGGCCTCCATGTTCGGCAGGATCACCCGCTGGTGATCACCGGAGAGGATGTCGGCAGCTTCCGCCATAAAGTGCACGCCGCAGAACACGATGTACTTCGACTCCGGGCGCGAGGCGGCGTACTGCGCCAGCGCGAACGAATCCCCGCGCTCATCGGCGAACTGAATGATGTCCTCGCGCTGGTAGTGGTGACCGAGCACCACCACATCCTGGCCGAGCGTCTCGCGGGCCGCGCGCACGCGAGCGCTCAACTCGTCCGCGCCCAGGGACCAGTACTGCTCGGGGATGACGCCCTGCCACGACGAAAACGCGACCTCCTCGGACAGCGGGATCGTGTCGATCCCACTGTCGGTCTCGCACTGCAGTTGAGCGATGGGGAAGTAGGGGTTCGGCTTGGGCGAACGCGCGGTGTCGGTCGTCATATCACGCCCCTGAGCGGGTGGAGACTTTGTGTATCTTGTACACAAAGTAGGATTGCGTAAAGCGTACGCAAAGTCTTCAGGGGCTGTCAATCAGGGACTCGGAGGGGTGCCCGACACGCACGCGTTATCATGCCGCGGACTCGCACGGCTCAACGAGGAGACACCCATGCCCGCGCCGCTGGACGGAATCAAAGTGCTGGACTTCACCCGCTTTCAGAACGGGCCGCACGCCACCGTCATGCTCTCCGATATGGGCGCCGAAGTGCTCAAGGTCGAACGGCCCGGCGAGGGCGACCCCGGGCGCGCGCTCGGCCGGCGACCGGATGGCTTCTGCGGCTACTTCGAGGCACTCGACCGCGGCAAGAAGAGCATGACGCTCGACTTCGGCAGCCCGGAAGGGCAGCAGATCGTCTACGAGCTCGTGCGCGAGTACGACGTGGTCACCGAAAACTTCCGACCCGGCGTGATGGACAGCCTCGGCGTCGGCTACGACGTGCTCAAGAAGCACAATCCGAAGCTGATCTTCGCGACGAACAGCGGCTTCGGGCCGCAGGGCGAGTGGGCGAAGCGCGGCTCGTTCGACATCGTCGCACAGGGAATGTCGGGCGCGATGGTGGCCCAGGGTGGTGGTCCGGGAAACATCCCTGTGCAGGGCCCGTGGGGCCTCGCGGACCAGGTCGGCAGCATGATCTTCGCGTTCGGGATCATGTCCGCGATCGTCGCGCGCGAGCGCTACGGCATCGGCCAGCGACTCGACGTCTCTCAGCTTGGTGCGATGACCACCCTGCAGGCACTCAGCGTCGTCTCGCACCTCCACACCGGCATGCAGATGGGCAGGTTCATCAACCCGACGTTCACGGCCTACCAGTGCTCCGACGATCTGTGGTTCACGGTCGGTGTGCTCACGCCGAAGCACTGGCCACTGCTGTGCGAAGCTGCCGAGCGCCCCGACCTGATCACCGACGAGCGGGTGGCCGAGCCGTTCGCCCGTGCCGAGCACCGCGACTGGTTGCACGGAGAACTGAGCGAGACGTTCCGCCGCAAGCCGAGTCAGCACTGGCTCGACCGGCTGGTGGAGCGCGACGTGCCTTGCGGACCGGTGCACGACTACGCCGCAGTCACTGCCGATCCCCAGTTCTGGAAGAACGGCTACCTCATCGACCTGGAGCACCCGAACTTCCCCGGACATCGCACCGTCGGCATCCCGCTGACCATGAGCGAGACGCCGGGACGGGTGCAGGGTCCGGCGCCGGAGCTGGGCCAGCACACCGAGGAGACGCTGCTGGCGATGGGCATGGACTGGGACAAGATCTCCGCGCTACGTGACAGCGGTGTGATCTGATGGCGCGTCGCGCGGGCGCCGGCTAGAGGATCTCGAGGCGGCGCGCCGCGCGCACCGCCTCCCACTTCCCGCTCACGCCCAGGCGCCCGTAGGACTGGTATGCCTGCGTGGACACCGTGCGCCAGCTCGTGCCGAGTCGCGCGGCGGCCTCTCGGTACGTGAGGCCTTCCGCGAGCAGCGCGAGCACCTCTACCTGGCGCGGCGAGAGTTGCGGGCGCGCCGAGACGTCGTCGCGCAACGCAAGCGCTCGCGTGGCGGCATACGCGTGCGGTGTGGGGTCGATCCCCATCGCCTGGAGTCGCATCCATCCCGCACGGCGGAGCTGCGTACGTGCGCGCTCGGATGAGGGGATCTCGGCGAGCGACTGCACCTCCGCCAGTTGCACCTGTGCGAGCGCGGCCTCGCTGTCGTATCCGGCCTGGCCGGCCCAGTGGATCGCCTCGCGGAAGGCGCGCACAGCCTCCCGCACACTTCCGGCGCGGGCCCGGAGCAAGCCGATCACGCGATCACGCGAAACGGGCCACTCCAGCGCCGTCGCGACGCCCCGGGGCATCCCGCGCTCGAGCACGTCCAGCCATTGCACTGCGTCCCGCTGTGTCCCTGCGATCGCGACGGCTTCGCCGCCCGCAAGCAGCCCGCTGATCGTCTGCAGCGTCACGGGCGGGGGATCAGGCGGGGTGACGTACTCCGAACTCGACTGATACGCGGAGACGAGCGCTCCGAGGTAGGGCAGGGTCTTTGCGTAGCCCGGCATCAGACGCGGCGACACGCGCTCCAGTCGCGCGCGCATCTGGTCGGCCACCGACCAGTTCCCTTCCAACACCGCATTCCGCAGCTGGAGCGTGCAGAGGCGATATGTCGCGAGGAAGTTGCCCGTCTCGGCAGCGAGACGATACGGGACGTCCGTGGCGCTGGGTCCACGGCGCGCCTGTGTGGCGAATGCAAACGCTGCCGTGTCCGCCTCGCGGAACGGATGCGGAATCGACTGCGCCTGGAGGCGCAGAGCGACCACCCATGGGTCGGCATCCGCCGCCTGACCGGCAGCGAACATCAACGGGATCATCCAGCTCATGATGTACACCGCCAACCGGGGCTCCCCGCTCTGCTCCGCGAGTCCGATCGCGCGGCGAACGGTCGGCAGCCTGCTGACCTCGGCCGAGAGGCAAGACACCGTCGCTGAGTGCGAGAAGAACTCCACGCGTGCCCGGGGCGACGTCACCTTCGGGAGGAGACGCCTCGCGCTGCGCAGGGAATCCGCAGCCGATCGCAAGTCGCCGTGACCGGCTACGTGCGAAGCGCGCATGCTGTGCAGCAGCACGACGGCGTCGGGCAAACCGTGCGCCATCGCAAGTGCAAACTCCATTTGCGCGAGCGATTGCTCGAACTGCCCCAGCACGTCGAACCGAAAGATGGCGAGCGAGGCGATCGCCGCAAGCCCGTCCATGTCATGCTGGCGCAGTGCGGCCTCCAAGCCGCGCTCGTAGATACCGGTCCACAGCTCGGGAGACGGGATTCTCCGGAGTACCGCGAGGGCACGCGCCGCATACGCGCGAATATCGCCGATCTCCTCACCGAGCAGCATGTCGGGGGTATCGTCGTCGGGCTTCACATGGCGATCCAAGGATAAGAGATTACGTACAAAGGCTAATACGTCATCTGACGGTCGATTGACCAGCCGCTACCCCCGTCTAATTACGTCGAAGGGCGGTAGAGGTTAACGATGTCATATGGGCCGTGCTACACACTCACCCAGCGAACAACGGAAGAGTTCAACTCGGATCACGGCCGAGAATGGATCCGGCGACTGTTGCACGACGGGGCCTCCCGTGAGGAGCTGATCGAAGCGTTCGCAACGCAGAGCGCTCCTGAGCTCGCGGATCTCGTGCGTCTCGAGTTCAGCGAGATGCCGGACCCCATGTTCCAGACGATCATGGCCTCCTGGCTTGCCGCAGACGGATCCGGGCGCGCGTTCGAGTTGCGTTCGGAGCGGCCTGAGAAGCCGCTCGAGTTCGCGCACCGGCGACGCGTGCGTCTGACCGTCGACTACGAAGAAGACCGGGCAATCGTCTCCGTCAGTCACGTCGCCGGGCATCACGCCCAGTGGTACAAGCCGACGGTGGCAGTCAGCCAGTGAGCCCGGCCATGGTGGGGGGTGCGCCGGTCCGCATCCCCCGCCACCCGGCCACCTATACGTCACGAGACGAGACGCCACGATGACGACCGCCCTCACCGCTCGACCGCAGTCACGGGCCGCGCTCGACGCGGCGGCGGTCCCGCAGGCACTGTTGCTCGTCGCGCGCGTGCTTTACACGCGTGATGCCGCACAGTCGCGTGAGCGACGCGGTGAGTCGGAATTGCAGCTCCATGCGCATTGCCGCGGGCGCGCCCGCAGCGACACGCCCGCGCATCCGACGCCGACAGCCGCTTTCACGCGGGCCGCCAGGTCTTCGTGTGCCGCTGCCACACTGGACTCGATCGCGTGGCCGAGCGCGCGGCCAGGCCGTGTCGATACCGCCGCAGCCCAACGTTCGGACCGACCACCAGCCAGAAGCCGACGAGCGTGACGTCCCGCTCCATCAGGAGCGGAACGGCTGAGCGTCGGTAACCCGCGCGTCGCGGCCGCAGGACGAAGTGCCGGGCCCTACCGGCCCCCCCGGAGCTGCGGCACCACCTCGGTCGCGACGCGCGTCATCTGACCCAACCGGTCGCCCCCGGCGAAGACGAAGTTGAAGTGCCGGACACCCGCGTCGACGAACAGGCGCAGACGTTCGACCCACATCTCCGCATCGCCGTAGACGGTGTAGCGCTCGAAGCGCTCGAACGGTGTGCGGTACGTGCTCTCGATGCGCGCGGCGATCGTCGTCAGCGCTTCGGCGAGGTCGTCGTCGAACTGCCCCCACAGCTGCACGGCCGGCACAATCGCGTCCGCGTCTCGCCCCAGGCGCGTGGCCTCCGCGCGCACGTTCGCCCAGCCTTCTGCGAAGCGCTCCGGGGAGATCACGAACGGCATCCATGCGTCGCCGAAGCGCGCCGCGCGCTGTTGCGCGCGCTGTGAGCGACCGCCCACCCAGATCGGGATCGGCGGATTGGGAACGACGTCGAGGCGCGCATCCTCGACACTGATCACGCGATTGTGCAGCGACACCGGTGCGCCCGACCACAGTGCGACGAGCGCCTCGAGCGTGTCGTCGAGACGTGCGCCGCGTTCGCGGGGTGGCACGCCGGACGCGAGGAACTCCGCGGGGAACTCCCCGCCGGCGCCGACGCCAAGCCGGAAGCGACCCTCCGTCAGCCACTGCATCGTCGCGCTCTGCTTGGCGAGCGGCGCTGCGTTGCGCAGCGCCGCCAGCAGGACGCCGGTGCCCAGCGCGATGCGCTCGGTCACGGCCGAGGCGGCGGCGAGCATCGTCATCGGCTCGGGCCAGAACACGTGCCAGAGCACGTGATCACCTACCCACACGGAGTCGAAGCCGAGCGCTTCCGCCGTCTGCGCGCCCGCGAGGAACTCGGCGGGTGTGCTGCCGCCGGGGAGCACGCCGAACGCCAGCGGGCGGTCGGTCGCCGCGTTCACAGGAAGACCGGTTCGCGCGCGGTGAAGCGATAGAGCAGCGCCGGGCGATGTGCGCCTTCGTGACGCCGCTCCGCGGTCGGTGCGATCAACCCGGTCGAGAGCATGCGCTTGCGGAAGTTCCGGCGATCGAGCGGCTGGCGGAGGATCGCTTCGTACGTGGTCTGGAGTTCGCGGAGGGTGAACTGCTCGGGGAGCAGTCCGTAGGCGATGTTCGTGTACTCGAGCTTGGCGCCGACGCGCGCAACCGCCTGCTCGATCACCAGGTTGTTGTCGAACGCGAGCGGCGGCAATTCGTCGACACGATGCCACTTCGGCAGCCAGGCCTCCTCGCGGCGCAGGCGTACCCGGGCGGCGTCCACGAGCGCGAAGTAGGCGACTGCCACGGTCGCCTCGCGCGACGGGTCGAGGCCAGAGGTCGTGAAGAGCTGCTCGAGGTAGACGCCGCGTGCGCCCGTCTCTTCGACCAGCTTCCGTGAGGCGGCCTCGTCGAGCGACTCAGAGCCGCCCCAGCGGCCGCCGGGCAGCGCCCATTTCTCCTGCTCGGGCTGGGAGGAACGGTGCACGAGTAGCACCTGGAGCACGCCATCGACGGTGGAGAAGATGACGACGATCGTGGCCACCAGCGGCTGCGATCCCATCGTGGTTGCTCCCCCCGCGCTCCGCAGACGCGGTTCCGCGCGGCCGCGCGAAGCGCGCGCCGCCGTGTGTCCACTCTCGCGACGCCGAAGTTCCGGTCAGCGCACCGCCAGCGCGATGGCGTCGACCGCGCGTGCCTGGAGCGACCACGGCGTGGATTGCTCGACCACGACGTCCACGAGGCGCCCGACCTGCTTCACGCCGGGGAAGTGCACGAGCTGCCCGCCCCGCGTGCGACCGGTGGCGCGCCCCTGCTCCTCGCGCTCGACGAGCACTTCCAGCGTCGTGCCCACCAGGCGCGCGTTGTGCGTCTCGGCGGACGCGGCGTGCAGCCCTTCGATCACCTGCAGGCGCTGCTTCTTCACCTCGGCGGGCACGTCGTCGGGGAGGTGACGCGCGGCGTAGGTGCCCGGGCGGGGCGAATACGCCGCGACGTGGATCACGTTGAAGCGTGCGCGTTCCAGCAGCGCGATCGTTTCGGCAAACTCCGCCTCGCTCTCGCCCGGGCAACCCACGATCACGTCCGTCGCAATCACCGCATTCGGCATGCGCGAGCGGATGCGTGCCAGCCGCTCTTCGAACAGCTCGACGGGGTAACCGCGACGCATGCGCTCGAGCATCGCGTTCGAGCCCGACTGGACGGGGATGTTGAAGTGCTCGCACACCTTCGGGAGATCGGCGACGGCGTCGATAATGCGATCCGTCATGTCGCGGGGGTACGAGGTGAGGAAGCGTGTGCGGGCGATCCCCTCGATCGCCTCAATGCCCTCGAAGATCGTCGCGAGATCGACCTGCTCGTCTGCGAGATCGTGGCCGTACGCCTCGACGGTCTGCCCGAGCAGGGTGACCTCGCGCACGCCGTGATCGGCCAGGAAGCGGACCTCATCCAGGATGTCGGCAGACGGGCGCGACTGCTCGCGGCCCCGCCGGAGCGGGACGATGCAGTACGTGCAGAACTTGTCGCAGCCGTGGATCACGGGCACGAACGCAGTCGGCCCGGCCGGAATCCCGTACGTGCGGCGCATGCCGTCGCCCGCGAGCTCTGCAAGCGTGCCGAGCTCGCCGAGCGACACGTCGCGCCCCGCGCTCGCCTCGTCCGCGAGCGCCAGGATCGGATCGAACTGCTGAGGCCGTGCCCACGCATCGACGTACGGGAAACGACGCTCGAGCTCGTCCGTCTTCGGGCCGACCATGCAGCCCATGACGGCGATGCGCAGGGATGCGCCTTGTTGGCGACGCTTGCCCAGCATGCCCAGTCGCGAGTACGCGCGATCCTCGGCGTGCTGTCGCACGGAGCAGGTATTGACCACGACGAGGTCGGCGTCGTCCTCGCCCTCCGACGCGCGGTAGCCGAGGCGCTCGAGCCCGGCGGCAAGTTTGAGCGAGTCCGCCTGGTTCATCTGGCACCCGAGCGTCCAGATGTGGAAGGTGCTCATGCCGGCTCCGATTGGCGAGCGATCATGCGCGCGCTGTACGAGGTGAGGTGGCGGAGGGGGAGGGAGTCGAACCCTCGACCGCAGTTTCCCGCGGTAAGCGCTTAGCAGGCGCCCGCACTAGGCCACTATGCGACCCCTCCGAGGGCGGGCAACATTGCGATCGTACGGAAGGCTCAGGGGCGGGGCAAGGCGGAGTACTCCGCACACAGCGGGGACCGATGTGCCGGGCCCGTCCGTGAGACTACGATCCGCCGCCGATAGGCAGGCGGTGGCAAGCAGGTCAGGGCCGGCGACCGCGATACACGAGAGATGGTGGACTGCGATGGATACCGTAACTGTCCGCTACATCGTCGACGATGTCGAAGTGGCGGTTGCGTTCTACGTCACGCACCTTGGTTTCGCCGTCGAGATGCACCCCGGGCCGGGGTTCGGCATGCTCTCGAACGGCAACCTCCGACTGCTGCTCAATCGACCGGCAGGCGGGGGAGGGGCGGGCGTATCCATGCCCGACGGTCGCGCCCCGGCACCGGGCGGATGGAATCGCTTCCAGCTCACCGTTGACGACCTCGCCGGCACGGTCGAACGGCTGCGGAACGCAGGCTGCGCGTTCCGCAATGAGATCGTCGTGGGTAACGGCGGCAAGCAGATCTTGCTCGAAGACCCTGCCGGTAACGCGATCGAGCTGTTCGAGCCCGCGTGACCGCTGGGGCCGAGAGAGCACGCTCGATCTGCTGATTCCTCCCAGAAGCACCGGACAAGCGCCCGTTCGGCCGGCGCTGCTCTGCACCCGGCCTCAGCCGCGCTCGCGTTCCGCTCCCGCATCAATGACCTCCGCCTCGGTGATGATGCGGTCGAGCGGCACGTCGTGCGGCTCGTGTGGCACCGTGGCGCGGAGCTGCAGTGAGAACGCGAGCGCGACGGCGGTCGCCTGCACGCCCGCGAGGAAGCGGTCGTAGTAGCCGGCGCCGAAGCCGATGCGCCAGCCCTGGCGGTCGAACACGATGCCGGGCACCAGCACCAGGTCGAGCGTGGTCGCCAGCTCGTCGGCGGGCACCAGCCGGGTGCGCGCGAGGATCGGCTCCCACAGGCCGAATGACGTGAGCTCGAGATCGTCGAGCGTCGTGATCTCATAGTGCTCGAGGCGCCGCGGCCGGCGCTCGGCACGCGGGCAGATCACGCGTTTCCCGGCACGGAGCGCGCGCTCCACGAGGTCGCGGGTCTCCACTTCGCCGTCCACGCTGCCGATATAGGCGTGCAGCACACGCGCTCCGCGGTACGCCGGCATGCGCACCACACGCTCCGCGATCGACAGCGAGAGCACGCGCCTCACGTCGGGGTCGAGCGAACGGCGGGCCGAGAGCATCTCCGCGCGCAGCGCGGCCTTCGCGGCCCGCGCGTCGTCGGAGCTCATCCGGTACCGCGTGGCCGCGAGTGGACGCGAGCCGCGATCACGATCAGCAGCGCTGACGCGAGAGCAGTCGCGACGACCGCGACGGACGCGCCCCCTCCGGTCCGCCCGAGACCCGCGTCCCCCGTGTGCGCGGGCTCAACCACAGCCCCCGCCCGCCGCGCCTGCTCCGCAACGCGTGCGAGCGCGGCGACGATAGCCGGGGCGTCGCGTCCCTCTGCGACGCCGAACATCGTGGGTCCACTCGGGCGCCAGGATCCATCAGGAGCACGCGTCAGTCCCGCCACCCAGTACTGCCCGATCGGGTCGGAGTAGATGGCTCCGCACGCCCCGTCGCCGGCGGAGAAGAGGAGTGCATCGCGATCGACGTCTTCGATCGCGAGCGTGGCGAGTTCCGTCGACGTGCGCGCCTGTCCGAGGCCGGGCTCGACGCTGCGGTCATCGCGCGCGACCAGCACGCCGGGTCCGGCGCCTTTGAGGTACCGGTCGACGTCGATGGTCAGATCCACCGTGATGAACCGCATGACGCCACTGAACGTGACGAGATCCATCGCTCGAACCCGGCCGGCCACGATGATCTCGGAGTCAACGAAGGCGTTGGCCTCGGGGCCCGGGCTACAGGCGTGCACGACGTCGGGTGACGCGGAAAGCCATGCGATCGCGAGCGGTCCCGCGGCAACCGCCGCGGCGACGCCGGCGGGCGTGGGGATGGGGCCACTGACAGTCATGGGCGCCCCTCCGCCGCGCCCTCGATGGAACGCGACCGGATCGCACGAAGGGAGACCAGCGGCCTCCCTTCGCGAGCGATCGTGACCGGGGTCGGACGGGCGCCTATAGCTCGGCCACTTTCACCCCGTAGCCGGCGACGCGACGCCACGTGCGCAGCTTGAAGTTCTGGAGATCGACCTCGCGGGCGTAGTCGCCCGCCGTCTGCGCCAGGCCGGCGGGCACGTAGAGGTAGAGCGGTGCCGCGCGGTTCTCGAGGCGCTTCCACACGTTCGCGGCCTGCTCGCGCGTCACGGTCTCGCGCGTCTCGACCATCACCACCATCGCCGGGTAGTTGCCCGGCTGACGGGTCACGACCATGTCCGGGAAGAGCTTCTCGCCGCCCGGTCCGACCTCGACCGCCATCGCCGGCTCCGGAACATTCACGTAGGTCCGGAGATTCGGGTGCGCTTCGTTCGGATAGACGAAGCGGCGCTCCGCCACCGCCTCGACCGCTTCCGCCTGGTAGTGCCGACGCGACTCCTCTGAGCGGCGCATCAGTCGCAGGTTGCGCTCACGCCACGTGTCGAGGCGCCGATCCTGGTGCGCCGCGAAGCGACCGAGCATCCCGGCTTCGTGCACGAGAAAGACGAGGAGCGCGATCATCAGGATGGGGACGAGCAGCACCACGCTGGCGCCGATGCGCACGCCGGCGATCTCGAGCAGCTTCGGACCGGGGAAGACCCACATCACGTAATAGGAGGCCGCGAGCAGGGCGAGTGCCGCGACACCCACCGCGTTGGTGCCCGGGCGCGCCGCGAGCGCGCCTCCCGTCGCCGGCACCTGCGCCACCGCCGGAACGGGCGCGGCCGCCGGTGCGG
>JAQBZW010000227.1 GCA_027622315.1 Chloroflexota bacterium
GGATCGTGCGGGCGAGGAGCTCCCGAGCGGCTTCGTTCGGCGCGAGCGCTCCAGTCGGGACGTGCCGGGCCGCGAAGAGGCCGATGGTGGTGACGTCGAGGCCGAAGGCGATACCGGTCCGCGTGACCAGGCGGCGCCGGAATTGGTCGGCGTGCCGAGCGGTCGGAACGAGCACCAGTGTCTTTGCGAACGGATCGTCGGCGTAACGGCCGGCCAGCATCTCGATCAGGCGCGTCGTCTTGCCGCTCGCAGCGCCGCCGGTCAGGAGTGTGAGACTGGACACGGGCGGCCCCTCGCCCGCGACCGGGCTCACGTACGTCACAACCGTACGCTTCCTGACTTTGAGGTGTTGCGCTTCGGTTCGGGCGACGGGTTGTCCGGATGCGCGTTTCGGTTCACCGATGCGTGCTCCGGTGCGCGCCGCTCGCGCCGAGGGGGATCCGGCGACGATCGCGACGGTTAGCCCGTGACGCCGGCGCCCGGCGTGTCTCGGCCGCCGGGTAAGAGGACCGTCTCGATCCGCTTGAACAGCGGGTCGAACTCGAAGCAGTAGTCCTTTGCCCCCAGCGACATCGCTCGTTGCCTGCGTTTGTCCTTGTCCTGACTCGAGGCGAAGACGATCACGGGTACTGCGATGGCGTTCGCTCGCGTCGCGAGCAACAGCTGGACGGCGGCTGGCTCGCGGCCACCTCCGTCGCCCCAGTGTGTGATGACGAGGTCATACGAGGCCGCGCCCAATTCGGCGACTGCTTCGTCGGCGGTCGCAACGTTCACGATCGCGGGCGCGGACTGCTCCGAATCGCCCGCAGCATGCGCGAGGAACGAGCGGGCATACGCGTTGTTCTCCGGATGTGGATCGACCCAGAGGATCCGCCGGCCCGCGACGGCAATGCCGAGCCGCACGAGTGGGTTCGTGATCGGGCAGCCGACGCGCCACCGCGGTGACTTCCCGTAGCGTTGGGCGCGACGACCCGGGCGGCGCTCGCCTGTGTCCTCCGTGGACTCCAGGCGGAGCCACTTCCCAACCCTCGCCCGATCGTCGTTCTCGCCCGCGATATCGGAGACGAACTGCCGGTGAAAGTTGCCGGGGTCAAGCCCGACGCCCCAGATCGCCTCATAGATGCCGCGCAGCTCCGGCAGCGTAAAAGCCGCCCCAAGAAAGGCGGTTGCGAGCGGACCCCGACCGACTTCTTCCCGAAGATTCCTGACCACGTCCGTCACGATGCGCCGGTGGTCGAAGGCGAGTGCGATTGTGCCGTTCAGCACATCGGCCACTGACTCGATGCTCGCGCCTTGCGCGTCTGTCCCACCAATCGGCTCGTCCAACCCGGCGACGGCGGCGAAGTAGCAGATCGTGACCACATTCATCCGAGGGTCGCGCCCCGGGTCGCCGTAGGCGTGAACCTGGCGGAGGGGTATCGGGACACGGATCCCGGTCTCTTCGAACAACTCGCGCGCGGCGGCAGCGTCGAGCGACTCGTCGGGGCGCTTGAAGCCGCCAGGCAGCGCGAGCATGCCTCGGAACGGATCCTCACCGCGGTCGACCAGGAGGATCGAGAGTTTGCCATCGCGGAACAGCATGACCGCGACATCAACCGTGACCGCAAAGGCGGGATAGGCCGCCGGATCATCGGCATGCAGGGTGTCAGTCATACGTCCCCTTCGGTCGAGCCTTCAGAAGCATGGCCCTCGGAATGGACCCCCACCACGCCCGGCCAAAAAGGACCGAGAGTCTCTTCATGACGGGACCGGAAAGCCGGGATAGGCCAGGTCATGGGTACGCAAAGGCGTCAGCCACGTCCCGTTCGCTCGCCGAACCCCAGACTCCACGAGTTTAGGTCAATCGACAAACCGATGCGGGCTCTGATATTGTCATGCGACAAGAACTTGCGTAACAGGTCAGGGGAGCGTCACGATGCTATCGGTCAGGACGTCCGAGTCACACCCTATTCGCGTTGACTGGCTCCCGACCCCGTGGCGGGGGAAGGTCGGACTGACCCTCGCACCCGGCAAGCAGAACAACCACTCGATCAGCGGACCGCCGTGGCGTCGCGACCTGCAGCAGGACCTCGAACGACTCTCAGGTGAGTACGAGCCATCAATGCTCGTATCGCTCCTCGAGGAACATGAGTACGCGGATCTCCGCGTCCCGAGCTTGCGCGCCGACGCGCGTCAGCGGGGCTGGGAGGTGGTGCACTTCCCCATCCCTGACGGCGGCGTACCGCGCGATGTCGCCGCGGTGCAGAAGCTCGTTTCCTCAATCATCAGCGCCGCCGCGGACGGTCGGAACGTCGTGATCCACTGCAGGGGCGGGCTTGGGCGCGCCGGCACCATCGGCGGCTGTGTGCTGGTTGCGGCCGGCAAGACCCCGGATGAAGCGGTCGCGATCCTCCACGAGGTGCGTGCGCCGAACTCGCCGGAGACGCGCGAGCAGGAGCGCTTCATTGCCTCCTACGCCGCCGTCGAGCAGGAAGGTGACAAGCCGGCGCCAGCGCTTCAGTCGAGGATCCTCGGCTGCGTGCTCGGAGCCGCGATCGGTGACGCGATGGGACATCCCACGGAGTTCATCGGGTCGTTCGACGCGATTCGACGGGCATACGCGCCGGCGGGTGTGACGGGATACGTGAAGTACTGGGAGCGCGAAGGGCTGCGCTTCGCGCCCTACACGGACGACACACAGATGGCGGAGGCCGTCCTACGGAGTCTCGTCACCGCACGCGACGGACAACTGTCTCGCGACGGCGCGATGACGTTGATAGCGGAAGCGTTCGTCGACTGGTCCGAGCACCCGCAGGGCGGTCATCGTGCGCCCGGTAACTCCTGCATGGCTGGATGCAGCGCGCTTGCGGGAGGCGCTCACTGGTCCCTCGCGGGCGGAGCTACGGCCGGCGGCTGCGGGTCGGTCATGCGGGCGTACCCGTTCGGCGTGATCTTCCGCGACGACGTCGTGCAGGCCGAGGCGTGGGCAGTCGATCACTCGAAGCTCACACACCGCGACCCGATCGCGTTCGCTGCGTGCGCGGCGATGGCCGTGGGTGTTGCGCTGACGCTGCAGGGCGCGGACGACGATCGCGTGCTTGCGGAGATGGTGGACGCGGCGAGCGCCCACAGTGCCGAGACTGGGACGATGCTTGCCGAAGCGATCGAGTCCGCTCGCAACGGCGAGCCGCCTGAGTCGACGCTCCTCCGTTTGCAGGGCTGGGCTGCACACGAAGCGATCGCGGCAGCCGCCTACGTCATTGTTCGCCACCCGCGCGATGTGCGTGTCGCGATCCTGGAAGCCGCGAACACGCCCGGGGACAGCGACAGCATCGCGACGCTCGTCGGAGCGCTGCTCGGCGCGCGCTGCGGGTTGGAGTCACTGCCGTCGGGCTGGGTGCGGGAAGTGGAGCGTTCAGAGGAGCTTCTCGAACTCGCAACGGAGGCGGGAGCGGATGGGCCGTCGCTGTTCTAGCGCTTTGCGCGCTCGACCGCGCGTGGCTCTCGCAGCTCGTCGCGCGATTGGAGCGACGCATGCACTTCTCGCTGGCGCGTTCCGACGGCGACATCTATCTGACCGTCGGTGATGCCACATTGCAGACCGTGATCGCACGGAGCGTTTCGGCGGGCTGACTTCCGAAGACATCGCGCTGGCCGAAATCGCTACTACACACAGACAAAACGGACGGCCATCAGGTATGACCTCCGGCGCCGGGCGGCAGCGCTCGGAGCCTCGTGGGCCCGGAGACTAGCATGAGCCGGTCGAATCTTGCTCGCGACTGGTTCGGCACCGTCCCGGGGTCGCTGCAGGATGGCACCGCGGCACCTGAGCGGAAGGGACAGACCATGACGTGGGCCGATGGAATCATCGCTGCATTCGATATCGAGACCACCGGGCTCGATCCCGAGCTCGACGAGATCGTCCAGGCCGCGATTGTGATCGTGGACGACGCTGGCCAATTGCTGCCTCAGAGTTGGAGCACGATCGTCAATCCCGGACGTCCGATTTCGCCCGAGTCGACCGCCGTGCACGGCATTACGAACGAACGCGCCGTACGCGATGGAATGCCCGCCGACGAGGCTACGAGCGAGATCCTGGTACGTCTGGCCGCTGCTGCGGAGCAGGGGACACCCGTGGTGATCTACAACGCACCGTTCGATCTGGGCTTCATGCAGGTCCGCGCCGAGCGGCGGCATGCGACGCTCCCCGCCCTCTCGGTCATCGATCCGCTCGTCTGCGATCGTGCACTGGATCGATACCGGAGCGGATCACGCACGCTCGCGTCCGTTGCCGCCCAATATGGGTGTGCGGCGGAACACTTGCACGATGCGGAGCGGGACGCAGCCGTATCAGTGGCGGTCGCTCGTGCGATGGCACGGCGCTATCCCCAGATGGCACAATCCACTCTTGCCGAACTGGGCCGGCAGCAGAGTGCGTGGCACGCGGCATGGGTCGACAACTTCGCCGCATACCAGCGGCAGAACGGACGTGACACTTCCGGTATTGAGAGCGGCTGGCCGGTGCCACGTCGGCTGCACTCGACTCCATCGGTGGCGGTCCCAGCCACGGCCGGCGCTTTATCGCAGCGGGCAGCGACGCGCCCGTGGTGGCGCTTCTGGTAGTTCGTCTTCCGGAGAACGCCGCCTGTTCGCCATAGTACTGTCACGAGACCGCGGTGATTGCCCGTCCAGGGGGGCGTGCAGACGTCTTCTCACACCGAGGCCGGCACGGATGCGCGCAACTCGGCGAT
>JAQBZW010000012.1 GCA_027622315.1 Chloroflexota bacterium
CCTCCGCGCGCGTGCGTTCGCGAGCGACCGCGGACGTGGTCCCGGTAGCAGCGCCGCGTCGCGCGGGCGGCCGACGAGCGCCCGATGACGCGGGCGCCTCCTGCGCGGCGGTGAGCTCGTGACGCACGGTGGCGAGGGCACGCCGGAGCCACGTGTGACGCTCGTCGGGCGTGAGCGAGCGATAGCCCGCCGCCGGCAGCGCGGCGACCATGCGCAGCACTGCCGATCCCGGCGGTTCGTCCCTCGCCTGCAGACGGAGCAGCTCGTCGAGGCCGCCCTCGACCATGCTGTCGCCGGCGCCGGCCTCCAGCTCTCGCTCGAGGACCGCACCCAGGCGGTGGAGGTCGGCGGTCATGCCGGTGCAGTGGCGGCCGGGGAGGCTCCTGCGGTAACCACCGCGAGACCGATGATGCCGGGACCGGCGTGCACGCCGAGTACGGGCGTGATGCGGGCGGTCAACACCTGCGCGTCGGGCACCATCCCGTCCAGGCGGTCGACGACGTACTGCAGATCGTCCGGCGTGGTCGCGTGAATCGCGGCGCAGTGGGTGATCGGACGGAGCGCGCTCACCCGCTGCAGGAGATCCTCGATCGCCTTCGCGCGCGTACGCACACGTCCGGTGGCGATCAGCTCGCCGTTTTCGATGGTGAGGATCGGCTTGACCTTCAGCAGCGTGCCCACGAGCTCGCCCCCGCGGCTGAGGCGACCACCGCGCCGGAGGTACTCGAGCGTGTCGAGCGCGAAGAAGAGGTGTGTGCGCGTGAGCCGGTCCTCTGCGGCGGCCTGTGCCGCGTCCAGGGCGCCGCCGTCAGCCGCCACCGCGGCAGCCGCCAGCACGCTCATGCCGAGCGCCAGCGAGACCGTGCCCGAATCGACGTGCCGGAAGCGCACGTTGCTTACCGCCTCGGCGCCCTGTCGGGCGGACTGCAGCGTTCCGCTCAGCTTCGAGGAGACGTGGATCGAGAGGATCTCCGTGGCACCTTCGTCCCGAAGGCGCTCGTACACCGCCTGGAACGACGCCGGTGAGGGCTGCGAGGTGGTCGGTAGCGTCGATTCGCGAGCCAGTCGCTTGAAAAACTGCTCGGACGTGATGTCCACGCCGTCTCGCAGCTCCTCATCGCCGAACAGGATCGAAAGCGGCACCACGGAAATACCGTGGTGCGCAACTGCCTCGGCGGAGAGGTCGGCTGTGGAGTCGGTCACGATGCGTAAGGTCACGACGGCGAGTGTACCGGGGCGGCTATTCGACGGACAGGACGAAGGGATAGAAGGGCTGCCCGCCCGCGATCACCTCGACCTCCGCGTCTGGAAATGCGTCGGCGATCAGCGCCTGCGCGCGCTCGCCCGCGTCGCTCGGCGCATCGGCGCCGAGGTAGACCGTCACGAGCTCACAGTCCGCCCCGCCCGCGCGCTCGAGCCCGAGCAGCAGTGCCTGCTCGATGTCGGGAGCGCGCGCCACGAGCACGCCGTCGACGAGCGCGATGCCGTCGCCGATGCCCACCCGCACGCCGTCGACCACGGCGTCGCGGACGGCGCGGGTGACCTCGACGCTGCGGGTATCCGCGATCGCGCGGCTCATGCGGTCGGCCACCTCGGCCGGATCCCCGTCGGCGCGATAGGCGACCGCGGCCGCCAGGCCGGCCACGACGGTGCGTGAGGGCACGACCGTGATCCGGCCATCGCCGGCGCGTGCTGCCTGCTCGGCCGCCATGAGCACGTCTTTGTCGTTTGGCAGCAGCAACACGTGATTGCGGCCGGCGCCGGTGCAGGCCTCGAGCAGCTCGCCCGCGCTCGCTTTGCCGGTAGGACCGCCGTCGATCACGCGCGTCGCGCCGAGGTCGCGGAACGCCGCCACGATGCCGGCGCCCCGCGCGACGGCGACGAGGCCGATCGCGGGCAGCGACCCGGGATCGAGATCGTCGCCGGCCGGCGCGTCGTCGCGGGCCGCGGCCCACGCGTCGTGTTGCGCCTGCATGTTGTCGATCTTGACGGCGCTGAGTGCGCCGACGCCCACGCCCGCGCTCAGCGCCGGACCCGGGTCGACCATGTGCACGTGCACATGCACCGCCTCCGCGTCGCCCACGACGAGCAGTGACTCGCCGCCGAGCGTGGCGAGCGTCACTTCCAGCGCCGCGCGGTCAATGCCCGCGCCGAGGATCACGAACTCGGTGCAGTACCCGTGGCCTTCGTGTTCGACGCCCTCGAGCACGACGGTGCTCTCCGTCGCGGTGAGCGGCTCGGGCAGGGGGGTGCCCGCAAGGCCGTGCTTCACACCCTCGAAGAGCACCGCGATGCCGAGCCCGCCGGCGTCGACGACGCCGGCATCGCGCAGGCGGGGCAGCAGGTCGGGCGTGCGCTCGACGCTTGCGTGTGCGGCCGTGACGAACGTCGCCATCACGTGATCGATCTCGGCGCGCACCGCGGCGGCGGCTTCAGCCGCGGTCGCGCCGTCGCGCATCACTGTGAGCATCGTGCCCTCGACAGGGGCGGCGACCGACGCGTAGGCGGTGGTGGCGGCGGTGGTGAGCGCGAGCGTGAGCCCGGCGCAATCCACGCGATCGGCGTCGCCGAGCGCCTCCGCGAGCCCGCGGAGCATCTGCGAGAGGATCACGCCGCTGTTACCGCGCGCACCCAGCAACGCTCCGTGCGCGAGCGCCCGGAGGGCGGTCCCCGCGGCGTCCGGCTCTGCAGGCATCGCGGCGAGCGCGGCGCGCCAGGTCAGGAGCATGTTGGTGCCGGTGTCGCCGTCGGGGACGGGGTAGACGTTGATCGCGTTGATGGCGTCGCGGTTGAGTGTCAGCCAGCGTTCTGCGACGGTGAACGCGTTGCGCAGGTCCGCGCCGGTGATCGACATGCGAGCGATAGCGGGTGCTCCTGCCGGCGCCGGTGCGCATAGACGCTGCCATGAGCGTGCTGCTAGCCTGTAGCCGCTGACGCAACGCTCGTTGGCATCCAGATATACCAGAAATCGACGTCGGTCCCGTCCGCGCGTCGATGCGCCCCCGGAGTTGTGCGATGGCCGCTGGCAAGTGCGATCTCTGCGCGAAGCACACGGTGTTCGGCCGTGCAATCCAGCACAAGCACTCCGGAGCGTGGCGCCGGAAGGCTCCAAAGACGAACCGCCCCTTCTCGCCGAACGTGCACAAGAAGCGCATGTTCGTTGACGGCAAGTGGCAGCGCGTCAACGTCTGCACCCGCTGCCTGCGCACGGAAAGCAAGCACCTCCAGGTCACAGGCGTCCCCTACTAGGCACGATCTCAGCCGGACGTGTGGATCGAAACGCCCCGCTCAAGCGGGGCGTTCTGTGTGTGCCGGCGAGAGGCGTTGCGAATGGGGGGAACCCGACCACGCGGGCACCGCGGCGGCTCCTTAGCCGCTTCCGTCCCGCGCCCGCCAGCGTCTGATGGCGACGCCGGTCCACACCAGTTCGATCACACCGAACGGCCACGCCCCCGCGAGGAAGCCGTAGAGCGACGACGCCAGGCATGCACCCGCGAAAGCGAGTACGAACGCGCGAGCGCGCGACTCGAGCGCGTAGGTCACCAGCATCGCACTCACTGCGATCACGCCGTACGCGGTGAGCAGGTCCATGGGGCGGCGTGCGGCCCGCAGCTAGCCGCGCAGCGCGCGCCGCAGGCGGCTGATCGCCTGGCGCGGCGTCTCCTGGTCGTTGTAGACGGCCGAGCCCGCCACGAGCACAGACGCGCCGGCGCGCACGCATGCCGCCGCGTTTTCCGGCTTGACGCCCCCGTCGACCTCGATCGGCAGCTCGGTCAGCCCGTCAGTGCGCGAGCGCGCCTCGAGCAGGCCGACCTTCGATAGCAAATCCGCCTGCATCGGCTGACCGCCCCACCCGGGCTCGATCAGCATCACCACCAGCTCGTCGATGCGATCGAGCAGCGGGAACACCGCCCACGGTGGGGTCGCCGGGTTGATCGCGATGCCGACCTGCTTGCCGAGGCGGTGGCCGCGGCTGATCAGCGCATCCGCTTCAGAGACACCGGTCACCGCTTCGAAGTGAAAGATGAAGCGATCCGCGCCCGCCTCGGCGAAGGACTCGAAGTACTCGCCGGGCGACTCGACCATCATGTGCACCTCGATCGGGAGGCTGGTCGCGCCGCGTACCGCTGCGATCAGCGGATCGCCGAAGGTGATGCGCGGGACGAAGTGCCCATCCATCACGTCGAGGTGCAGCAGGTCGGCGCCGCCGCGCTCGGCCGCTCGCACCTGTTGTGTGAGGCGGCCGAAGTCCGCCGTCAGGATCGACGGGGCGATTTCGATGTGACGCGAGGCATTCATGCGCCCACCTCGGTCCGCAGCCGTGTGTGCGCGGCGGCACGGGCGGCGGCCACTGCACGCGGCCCCGTGCCACCCGGCAGTTCGCGCGCGGCGAGGGCGGCTTCGAGGTCGAGCTCCCGCACGTCGTCGTCGAACGCCGGGTGCGCCTCGCGGTACGCCTCGAGCGTGAGGTCCTCGAAGCGCTTGCCTTCGCGCTCACAGCGCGCGACCAGCGCGCCCACGGCCTCGTGCGCGTCCCGGAAGGGCACGCCCCGCCGCGCGAGGTAATCCGCGATGTCGGTCGCGAGCGCGAAGTTTGCGACCGCCGCCGCGCGCATGCGCGCGCGATCGAACGCGAGCGTGGGCACCATCGCCGCCACCACGCGTACTGAAAGCAGGAGCGTGTCGACGCTGTCGAACAGCGCTTCTTTATCCTCCTGGTTGTCCTTGTTGTAGGCGAGCGGTTGGCCCTTGAGCATGGTCAACGCCTGCACCAGGTTCCCGATCACGCGTGCACTCTTGCCGCGCGCCAGTTCGGCGACGTCCGGGTTCTTCTTCTGCGGCATGATGCTCGACCCGGTCGCGAAGGCATCGTCCAGCCGCACGAATCCGAACTCCGAGGACGCCCAGAGCACGATCTCTTCGGAGAGCCGGGAGAGATGGACCACGGCGAGCGCGGCCGCGGAGTGGTAGTCGACGATGAAGTCGCGATCGGAGACGGCGTCGAGCGAATTCGCGCTGATGGAGGCGAAGCCGAGCTCCTCCGCCACCGCGTTGCGGTCGATCGGGTAGGTCACGCCGGCGAGCGCCCCGGAGCCGAGCGGGAGCACGTTGGTGCGCGCGCGCGCCTGGGCGAAGCGCTCCGTGTCGCGCGTGAACATCTCCTCGTACGCCTGCAAGTGGTGTGCGAGCAGGATCGGCTGAGCGCGCTGAAGGTGTGTGTAGCCGGGCATCACCGTGTCGTGTTCGCGCTCCGCGAGCGCGAGCAGCGCGGCGCGCAGCGCGCGTAACGCGTCCGCGGCTTCGTCACAGGCGGCGCGCGCGAACAACCGCGTGTCGGTGGCCACCTGGTCGTTGCGGGAACGCGCGGTGTGCAGCCGGCGTCCGGCGTCGCCGATGCGCTCGATCAGCGCCGCCTCGATGTTGAGGTGGATGTCCTCGCGGTCGATGCGAAAGGCGAACTGACCCGCATCGATCTCGGCGCGGATCGCCTCGAGCCCGCCGACGATTGCGTCGCGGTCGGCTTCGGCGATGATGCCCTGCTTCGCGAGCATGCGTGCGTGCGCGATCGAGCCGGCGATATCCTCGCGATAGAGACGGCGATCGAAGTCGATCGACGCATTGAACGCCTCGACGAGCGCGTTCGTATCGGCTGCGAAGCGGCCGCCCCAGAGCTTCGCGGATCCGCCGCCGGTGCTCGTCATGCGTCCTCCGCGGGCACGCCGCCCGTCGGCCTCAATCCTCGCCGGAGGCGAGGTGTAGCAGGTCTGTGTGCTCCTGGAGGAGTTGTCGGTGCGCCTGCACCTGGGCCTGGAGGCCATGCAGTTTGATGAAGCCCTGCGCGTGAGACTGGTCGAACTGGTCACCGTCGCTGTACGTCGCCAGTTCCTCGCTGTAGAGGCTGCGCTCCGCGCGGCGGCCCATCGTCATCACGGTGCCGTGCCACAGGCGCATGCGCGCGTCCCCGGTCACGTGGCGCTGGGTGGACTGCACGTACTCCGAGAGATCGCGATGGTGGGACGTGAACCACAGGCCGTTGTAGATCAGGTCGGCGTATTCCTGTCCGACGAGAGACTTCCACCGCACCTGCTGCTTCGAAAGCGTCAGCTCCTCGAGCGCGCGGTGAGCGTCGAGCAGGATCACCGCCGCCGGCGCCTCGTAGATCTCTCGCGACTTGATGCCGACGAGCCGGTTCTCCACCATGTCGATGCGGCCGATGCCGTGCTCGCCGCCGAGGTTGGAGAGGCGCTGCACGAGCGCGACCGGATCGAGCCGTTCGCCGTCCAGCGCGACCGGTACGCCCTTCTCGAAGCGGATCTCGACCTCAACCGGCTGCGCCGGCGTGCGGTCGAGCGGGCGCGTCCAGGCGTATACGTCCTCGGGCGGTGAGACCCACGGGTCTTCGAGCAGTCCGGCCTCGATTGAGCGGCCCCAGAGGTTCTCGTCCGTGGAGTAGAGCGATGCCGCCGTCTGGCGGACCGCGATGCCGTGCTTCGCCGCGTAGCGCAGCGCCTCGTCGCGGGACATCTGATTCTCGCGCTGCGTGCCGACGATCGTGAGATCGGGTGCCAGCGTCTGCACGCCGACGTCGAGCCGGACCTGGTCGTTGCCCTTGCCGGTGCAGCCATGGGCCACGGCGACCGCGCCGATTTCGCGCGCCTTGTCCACGAGCAGTTTCGCGATCAGCGGCCGTCCGAGAGCCGTGGCCAGCGGGTACCGACCCTCGTAGACCACGTTCGCGCCGAGTGCCGGGAAGACGAAGTAGCGGAGGAAGTCTTCCTTTGCGTCCACGAGATCGACGGAGACGGCCCCCGCGGACAAGCCGCGCTCGCGCGCGCTGTCCACGTCCGGGAGGTTGCCGAGGTCGACCGTGAGGCAGTGGACCTCATAGCCACGCTCTTCCTGGAGCCATTTGCAGGCAACGGAGGTGTCCAGGCCGCCTGAGTAGGCGAGCACGATCTTGTCGGCCATCGCGAGGGCTCCCGATTCCAGGGACGAATGGACGGCGATCTTAGGTGGTGCCGGGCATGCGGACGAGCCACGGCACGGTCACGGCCCCGCGCGACGGGCGGGCAGGACGAACGTGAACGTGCTCCCGCCGTCGCCTCCGCCGCTCTCGCACCAGATCCGACCGCCGTGCCGTTCCACGATCGAGCGCGCGATCGCGAGCCCGAGGCCGGTGCCGCCCGTCACGCGCCGTCCTTCCGAGGTGCGGAAGAACTTCTCGAAGACCAGCTCGACATCGCGGGGCGCGATACCGATCCCGTTGTCGCTCACCACCACGCGCACGCCTTCGTCATCCCGCCCCACCGCGATCGTGACGAGGCCCCCCCGAGGCGTGTACTTGATCGCGTTCGACAGCAGGTTCGACAGCACCTGGGCGATGCGACCGGAGTCCGCCCACGCCGTGATCGGCTCGTCCGGGATCTTGCTGTCGATCGTGATGCCCTTCGCGTCTGCTCCCGGCTGCGCCGCCTCGATCGCTTCGTCCGCGACCTCGCGGATATCGATCAACTCCGGCTCGATCTCCATGCGGCCTGAGTCCAGCGCCGACATGTCGAGCAGGTCGTTGATCACCGTCATCAGGCGACCGACGTTGCCCTGGAGCACGTCGAGGATGCGTGTCTGCGTTGGGTTGAGCGATCCTGCATCCGGCTCTGCGAGCAGGTCGATGCTGGTGCGAATCAGCGTGAGCGGGGTGCGTAGTTCGTGTCCCACCATCGAGACGAAGTCGCGCTTCGCGCGCTCGGCCTCGGTCTCCGCCGAGAGATCGCGCAGGAGCACGATCGTGCCGCCGGCGGCGCCGTCCGGGTCGTGGAACGGGCCGATGGTGACGGCGACGGCGCGGCCGCCGAGTTCGACCGTCGTGGCGGTGATGTGTTGCTGCTCGGGCGGCGCGGCACGTGCTTCGTCCAGCTGATCGGCGAGCGTGGGGAGCAGCTGGCGGGCGGGCCGACCGACGACCGCCGCGCGCGCGATGCCGAGCAGGCGTGCCGCCGCGGGGTTGCAGATCTGACAGTCGCCGTCCTGACCGAGCAGCAAGACGCCCTCCGACATCTCGCGCAGCACCGCTTCCGCGATGCGCCGGTTCTCCTCCGCTTCGTCTGCGAGCTCGTGCAGTTCGAGCGCGCCAGTGAGCTCGCGCGCGACGGTGTCGAGCAACTGGCGCCGGCCCGGCGTGGCGGCCATCTCCTTGCCCGACGTGACGGTCACGACGCCGGCGACACCTGTCGCCGTGATCATGGGCATCGCGGCGAACGAGCGGACCCCAAGCCCGTCGAGCACGGGGTAGCTCTGCGCGGTGCGCTGCACCCACAGCGCTTCGTTCGGCGCGCTCCGGAGCGTGTCCCGCAGGTCATCGATCAGCTGCTGGGCGGTGTGCTCCGGGAGGAAGCTCGTCCCGCTCACCTCGAGCCTGCCAGCGTCGCTCACGAGCGCGACCATGGCGCCGTCCGCCCAGGTCAGGCGCGTGAGCGCCTCTGCGGCCCCCGCGACGCCCGCGGGCGACTCGTGGCGGACGTGAGACATCACCGTGTCGATCACCGCGAGATCCATGGTCGTCTCTGTGAGGTCGGCGGCCGAGGCGCTGACCTGCTCCTCGAGGCGTCGGTTCGTGCTCAGCAGCGACTCACGCGCCTGCCGGATGGCCACGCGCATCTCGTCCAGTGCTTCGCCGAGCTGCCTGGTCTCGCGTGGCCCAACGCGCGGCACGGGATGTTCGAGGTCGTTCGACTGGATGCGCTGCGCCGCGCTCACGAGCTCGCGCAGCGGGCGAATCGCCAGCGCGGTCAGCAGGGCGATCAACGTGAGACCGAGCCCGCCGGCAAGGGTGACGGTGGTGATCACGCGGCGGCTTGCGGCATTCGTCGCGGCGAGCACGTCGCGCCGCTCCACGCCCATGTAGGCGTGCGCGATCGCTTCTCCCTGGCGGTCGGTGATCGTCAGCAGGGACGAGAGATATTGACGGCCTGCGCCGAAGTCCAGATATGCGGGGGCGGTCTCAAGGCGGACCTGATCCTCGCCGCTCAGCATGGCGGGCTCAAAGCGCACCGTGGGATCGCTGGAGGCGAGCGGGAGCTGATCGAAGAAGATGATCAGTGTCCCGCTCAGGCGAGCCGTCTCCGTTGCGAACTTGTCGTCCACGCCGGCGAACGCCTCGAGCGCGCCGACCAGCGTGCCGTTGCGGTCGTACATCAGCGCGATGCCGTACGCAGCGAGCCCGAGCTGCCGGTCCTTGCGAAGTCCGGAGAGCGTGACCCCACTGGCCAGCACTTCGCGCACCTCGATCGGCGTCTCGGGATCCGGTTCGGCCAGCAGCGCGTCGGTGCGCATCAATAGCCTGCCCCGGGCGTCGTAGAGCGCGAGGCCGGGCGCACTCGCGACCGAGGCGGAGAGCTGCGAGCCGAGGATCTGAGCGCTCCGGATCGCTCCGACGACATCCGACGCGCTCACCGCGTCCACGAACTCCGGCTGGTTCGCGAGCAGAATCGCGCCGGAGTTCATGGCCTGCACCAGCGATTGCAGGCTGGAGCGCGTCTGCTCGCGCGCGCGATCCACCCGCCCGACGTAGTTCGTCTCGGTCTCCTGGCGAATGGTGGCCTGGACCTGACGCAGCACTACCCCGCCCGTCAGCAGGAGGGTGAAGAGCGCGGCCAGCAGCAGCTGGGCGCTGAGCGGAAGCCACAGCCGGAGACGGGTCACAGGCGTGATCCCCCCGCCTGACCCCGCCGGGACGACACGCTCGAGGTGCTAGCCGCCAACGTCCTGGAGCACACGCTCGACGATGTCGACGGCCTCATCGATCTCAGCCGCGGTCACGTTCAGGGGCGGCATGAAGCGCACGATGTTCGGCCGCACCGGATTAAGCAGCAGGCCGGCCTCGAGCGCGCGGACCACCACCTCCCCTGCCACGTCCTGCGTGAGCTCGAGCCCGCGCAGCAGGCCGGCGCCGCGCTCGCCGCCGACGAGCGGGGAGCGATCCTCAAGGCCTTTCAGCCGGCGCGAGAGCTGCTCGCCGCGCGCGCGCACGTTCGCCACCAGGTCGGTGTCGATCAGCTGATGCAGGACGTACGCGCCGGCGGCCGTCGCGAGCGGATTGCCACCGAAGGTCGAGCCGTGGTCGCCGGGCTCGAACACGGCGGCGTGCTCCTTCGCCAGCGTGGCGCCCAGCGGGACGCCGCCGCCGATGCCCTTGGCCAGCGTCATGATGTCGGGTTCGATCCCTGCCTGCTCATATGCCCAGAGCGTGCCGGTGCGGCCGCAGCCGGTCTGCACTTCGTCGAGCATGAGCAGCATGCCCTGCTCGTCGCACCACGCGCGCAGCCCGCGCAGATAGCCAGCATCCGGAACGTTGACGCCGCCTTCACCCTGCAGCGGCTCCACGAACACGGCCGCGGTGCGCTCGTTCGTCGCCGCCTTCACGGCGGCGAGGTCGTCATAGTCCACGAACACGAAGCCGGGTACCGTCGGCTCGAACGGCTCCCGGTAGCGCGGCGTGCCGGACGCAGAGATCGTCGCCATTGTGCGGCCGTGGAAGCCGTTGTTCGTCGCGATGATCTCGTAGGCGCCGTTGCGATTCTGGCGCCCCCATTTGCGGGCGAGCTTGATCGCCGCCTCGTTCGCCTCCGCGCCCGAGTTGGAGAAGAACACGCGATCGAGGGAGGAGTGGCCGATCAGCAGTTCGGCAAGCTCGATCTGCGGCTCGCTGAAGTAGATGTTCGAGACGTGAATCAGCGTGTGCGCCTGCTTCGCGATCACGTCGGCGAGCCCGGGGTGGGCATGACCGAGCGAGTTCGTCGCGATCCCGGCAACGAAGTCGAGGTACGACTTCCCGGTGTCGTCCCAGACGCGAGTGCCCTCGCCGCGCACCAGCGTGATCGGCACGCGGCGAGCAGCCTGCATGTACAGACTGGATTCGAGCGCCTTCGTGTCTCGCGCTGCCTGGGTCACGGCGTACTCCTCGCTTGCTGGCGGCCTGAAGCCGCTACTGCTGTGACTGTTCGATCTGGTCGAGGAGCAGGCGCAAGCGGTCCAGCTCGCGCTGCGCCCCGTCCGACGCCTCGCGCGCCTGCTGAAGCAGGTCGCTCAGGTTACCGCTGCCCGGCGGCGTGGTCGGTGCCGCGGCCGGTGGCGTGGCGCCGGCGGGAGGCGTCGTGGGTATGATGGCGCCGGCTCCTCCGCTGCCGGGGAGCGAGGAGGCGCGCTGACCACGGATCACCTGGAGCGCGATCTCAAACGTCTGCTCCATCGCGATGTCGTTGCCGTTCGCGATCACGACGCGCGCCAGCTCAGGCAGCCGCGAACTCTGCGACTGGAGGTAGATCGGCTCGACGTACAGGAACGAGCCGCCAATCGGGATCATGAGCAGGTTTCCGCGAATGACCTGCGAGCCACCCTGGTCCCACAGCGACAGCTGCTGTGAGATACCGGGGTCCTGGTCGATCCGCGCCTCGATCTGCGACGGGCCGTACACGAGATCGCCGGTGGGGAAGCGGAATGCCCGCAGCCCCCCGTATTCTTCGCCGTCTGAGCGGCCGGCGAGCCATGCCACGGTGTTCGGGCGGTTCCGCGGCGTGAACGGCAGCACGAGCACGAACTCCGTCTTGTCCTCATCCGGCAGCTGCATGATCACGTAATACGGGTCGACCGGCTGCTCCTGCGCGAGGAAGCGCTCACGCGGGATCTCCCAGAAGTCCTCGCCGATGAAGAACACATCCGGATCGGTGATGTGGTAGCGGAGGTACTGCCGCGACTGCAGTGCGAAGAGATCCAGCGGGTAGCGCAGGTGCTCGCGAATCACGGCCGGCATCGTGCTTGCCGGCGCGAACAGCTCCGGGAAGATCGCCGCCCACGTGGCGGCGACCGGATCCGTCTCATCGATCAGGTAGAAGTCCATGTCGCCGGTGAGCGCATCGACGACGATCTTCACGCTGTCACGCGCGTAGTTGATGCCGGCGAGTGGCTGCGAATAGGGGAAGCGGTCGGCCACCGTGTACGCCGCCTGGATCCACACGAGGCGCCCGTCGTCGATCACGACGTACGGGTCGGTATCGAGCACGAGGAACGGGGCGACCTTGCTGATGCGATCGGCAATGCGCCGGTGCATCAGCAGCCGCGAGTCGCTGTTGATCTGCCCGGAGATCAGGATGTTCGTGTCGCCCAGCTGCCAGGCGAGCGCCAGCCGCCGCAGCGGCGACGAGAGCCGGATGCCGCGGTCCTCTTCGTAGCGGGTGGTGGCGTTGCCCTCACCGAGCGGGTAGTCGAACTCGAACTCGTCCGAGTTCACGATCACGTACTGGTTGCTCAGCTCGCCGAAGTAGATGCGCGCGCCTTCGAGACTGATCGGCAGCACCTCGCTCTTCGGCGGAATGTCGCTCGTGATCAGGCGCGGGAGCCCCTCCGCGCTCAACTGGTTGACCGGCGCGACCACGGCGCCGTAGCCGTGCGTGAGCTGCAGGCGCTCGCGCGTCCAGTTCGTGTCCTGTGCGCGGCTGATGTCCAGCTCGCGGGCGGCGATCATGACCTGGCGCGTGGTGCCGTCGATCTCGTAACGATCGACGTCCACGTCCACGAACGCGTAGAACTGGCGGATCGCCTGAATCTGGTTGATCGTGTCGAGCAGCGGCCTCGGATCGAGCAGCCGGATGTTCTCGATCGTCGTCGTGTTCGCGACGAACTCCTCTTCTGTGACCGACGCGCGTGCCGGGAATGGTGTCTCGGCGATGCGATCGAGGCCCCACGCGTAGCGCGTCGCGGAGATGTTGCGCGCGATGTACTGCTGTTCCTTCGCGCGCTCGTTCGGATCGACCTGCACGGACTGCACGAACGTAGGCACGATCACGCCGCCGAGGATGCCGGCGAAGGCCCACAGTCCGATCGCGAACAACGGCAGCCGGTAGCTATTCGCCGAAAGGAACGCGTTCGCGATCGTCGCGAGCCCCGCGAACAGCGCGAGGGCGATCAGGATGTAGCGCACGGGCAGGCGGGCGTTGATGTCGGTGTACGTGCCGCCATAGACGATGCCGCCCGGCGCACTGACGAGCGCGAAGACGCCCAGCCAGATGCTGATCGCGATCATGATGATCACGAGCCCGACCAGTACGGAGAGGTGGATACGCATCCCACGCGTCACGCGCAGCTCGAAGCGCTGGAGCGAGAACGACAGCGCGTAGACCGCGCCGGCACCGAGCGTGGAGACGATCAGCAGTGCCAGCACCCAGCCCTGGAAGAGGTGATACGCCGGCAGCGTGAACAGGTAGAAGGACGCGTCCCGGCCGAACTGCACGTCCGCGATGCCGAACGAGACGCCGTTAATCCAGGAGAGCACCGTCTCCCATGAACCGCCGAGCACCGAGCCGAAGACGATCGCGAAGAAGAGCGTCGCGGCCACGAGCAGCACGGTGACGATGCGCCGAATGGCGTCGGGGTCCACGTCCTCAATGAAGGACTCCTCGATCCCGGTGGGGGCGAGGCGGCGCGCCAGCCAGATGTTCACGCCGAGTACGACGAGCGCGATTAGCGAGCCGATGAAGAAGAGGACGATCTTCGCGAAAATCACCCGGCGGAACACGCTCGAGAAGCCGACGGAGTCGAACCAGAGCACATCGACGTAGATGGACTTCGCAACGCTCAGCGCGATGAAGAGCACGAGCAGCCCGGCGGCCACTCCGATCCAGCGCAGCGGCACAGGCGAGCGGAACTGATCGCCGCCAATGCGGAACGGTTCTGGGGGTGGTCCGAGGTCGCCGCGGCCGCGGTCGTCGTGGAATCCCACGCGTTATCCTTCCCCGGGGAATCCGACGCGTGTACCGAGCGCCTGACCCGCGAGAATGCGCTGCGTGGTTGCTGGCTGCATGCCATTGGCTACATAAGCGATCGCGCCCACCTCAGCAGCTCGGAAGCAGGCGTCGATTTTCGGAATCATACCACCGGCCAGCGTCCCGGCTCCCCGCAGCGCCTCCGCCGCGCGCACGTCCAGCGTCGGGATCAGCACGCGGTCACGATCGAGCAATCCATCGACGTCCGTGAGGAAGATCAACCGCTCGGCGGAGACCGCACGCGCGATCTCTCCGGCCACCGTGTCGGCGTTGATGTTGAGCGGTTGCGCGGGCGGCTCGAGCCCGATCGGCGCCACGACCGGGATCACGCCCGCCTGCAGCAGATCGAGGAAGAAGCGTCCGTCGACGGCGGTCACGCGACCGACGAATCCCAGCCGCTCGTCGTAGCGCTCGGCGCGGACGGCGCCGCCGTCCACGCCGCTGACGCCGACGGCGCGGCCACCGAGCGCGCCGATCTCCGCGACGAGCCGGGCGTTCACGACCCCGCGCAGCACGCCGACCACGACGTCGAGCGCCTCGGCGCTGGTCGAGCGCAGGCCGTTCACGAACTCCGACGCCACGTTCATGCGCGTGAGCCAGTCCGTGATCATGGCGCCTCCGCCATGCACCACGATCGGGCGGCCGCCGGCCGCGTGAAACGCGACGATGTCCTCGAGCGACGTGTCGGCCGCGCCCAGCGTGGACCCGCCGATCTTGATCACGGTCGGTCGCACCGCGCTCATGTCGTGTAGTCCGCGTTGATGCGGACGTACTCCTCTGTGAGATCGCAGCCCCAGGCGGTGGCCGTAGACGTGCCGTCCATGCCGACGTCCACGCGGATGCGGACCTCTTCGTCGGCCATCGCCTGCGAGACGAGCGCGAGGCTCACGGCGGTCGGCGTGCCCCGTTCGAGCACACAGTGATCGCCGATCCAGACGCTGGCCTTGCGTTGATCCACACGCGCGCCTGACCGTCCCGCGGCCATCATCACCCGGCCCCAGTTCGGATCGCGACCGACCACCATCGTCTTCACGAGTGGGGACGACGCGACGGTGCGCGCGGCACGCCGCGCGTCCTCCACGCTGGCCGCGCCCTGCGCGATCACCTCGATCAGCGCGCGTGCGCCTTCGCCGTCGCGCGCGATCGCCCGCGCCAGCCGACGCGCGACGGCTTCGATCGCGTCGGCGAACTCGGTTGCCTGCGGATGCGAGCCGTCGAACGCGCGACCGCCTGCCGCGCCGCTCGTGATCAGGAGCGCGGTATCGCTCGTCGAGGTGTCCATGTCGATGTCGATCATGTTGAACGTGCGATCGGTGACCGCACGCAGCGTGCTCTGCAGCCAGGCCGGCGCGGCCGGCGCGTCGGTCGTGAGGAAGGCGAACATCGTGCCCATGTTCGGGTGAATCATGCCCGAGCCCTTGGCGCAGGCGCCGATCGTGTACGTGGCGTCACCGATGCGCACACGGGCCGCGAACTCCTTCGGGCGCGGGTCCGTGGTCATGATCGCGCGCGCAAACGCCGCGCCGCCGTCCTCGGCGAGCTCGACGTCGCGGATGCCGCCTTCGATCAGCTCCATCGGCAACAGCCGCCCGATCACACCGGTGGAGCCCACCAGCACTTGCTGCGGTTGGAGCCCGAGCTTGGCCGCGGTCAACTCGGCCATGCGACGCGTGTCGCGCGTGCCCTGCTCGCCGGTGACGGTGTTCGCATTCCCGGAGTTGCAGACGAGCGCTCCGGTCGCGCGGCCCGCACCGAGGATGGCGCGGTTCCAGGTCACGGCCTCGCCGACCACCGCGTTGTTCGTGAACACGCCGGCCACGAGCGTGGGTTCACCCCACGCGAGCACACCGAGGTCGAGCCGCGATTCGTCGCCGTAGCTCTTCACACCGGTGTAGACGCCGCCCGCGCGGAAGCCGCCGGGCGACGTGATCCCACCACCATCGATCCATTCGAGTTCAGCCATGGTGGGCGCCGCTACGACCGCGAGGCGGAGGAGTGTGCGTGCTCCGTGCGGCTACGACGGACGCTCGCGCTCGCGGCTGTCTGCGCGATCAAGCCGGTGGTGAGCGTGGTCATTCGGGCGTCCCTTTCGCTGTAGGTCGGGGAGTATATCGCCCGGTCCACGCCCAATCATCCCGCTCGCCCCACTACGATCACCGGCACGGCGTGAGCCGGCCGGAGGACCGCCATGACAGACGCTCCACCGCTTGTTCGCCCTGCGCTCAGAACCGACCTGGAGTCGCTCAACGCGATTTACAACTGGGAGGTCGAGCACGGCATCGCCACCTGGGAGCTCGATCCGTGGCCGCTCGCCCGGCGCGTCGAGTGGTTCAGCGCTCGCGACCACGAGGAGCCCGTGCTCGTCGCCGAGCGCGAAGGCAAGCTCGTCGGCTTCGCATATCTCACGAAGTACCGAGGTCGCCGCGGCTACCGCTTCACGCGCGAGAACACGGTCTTCGTCGCTCCGGCCCAGCAACGACGTGGCGTCGGTCGCGTGCTGCTCGCCGCATTGCTCGTCGAGGCGCGCACGCTCGGACTGCACAGCGTGCTGGCGTTCATCGACGAGGAGAACGTGGGCAGCATCGAGCTACATGCGGCGCTCGGGTACGTGCGCGTGGGTGCTGAACGCGAGACCGGGTACAAGTTCGATCGTTGGCGATCGTCCGTCGAGATGCAGTTGATGCTCTAGCGGCCGGCTCGTGTCCCGCCTGCGGCGAGCGCTAGAGCACGCCCACGCGTGGGCAGCGCGGTTCGAGTACGCACCCCTCGCACAACGGCTTGCGCGCGTGGCAGGTCCGGCGGCCATGCTGGATCAGGTCGACGTGGAACGCATAGACGTCGCCCGGCTCGAGCTGGGCTTCGAGTGCGGCGTGTGCCTTGTCGGCCGGCATCTTCGGCGGCACGAGTCCGAGGCGCTTCGAGACCCGCTCCACGTGGGTATCGACCGGCAGCGCCGGCCGCTCGAGCGCGAACAGCAGCACGCACGCCGCGGTCTTCGGGCCTACGCCCGGCAGCGACGTCAGCCACGTCTTCGCGTCGTCGAGCGGTAGCGCGCGCAGGTGCTCGAGGTCCCAATCGGGCGCTCGCCGGCGCACCTCCGCGAGCAACTCCTGGAGGCGCTTCGACTTTGTGGGGGCGAGCCCGCCCGGCCGGATCGCATCCTCGACCTCCGAGACCGGGACGGCGAGCACGTCGTCCCAGTGTGGAAAGCGTTCGACGAGCCGGTGCATGGCCTGGCCCGAGTTGTGATCCGAGGTGTGCTGCGAGAGCAACGTGAGCACGAGCTCGAACAGCGGGTCGTGCGAGGCCCGCTGGGGCGCGCGACCGTAGCGGTCGTCCAGCAGCGCGATGATCTCGACGGGTGCCCACAGCGGCGGGCGCGCGGTGCTCGAGCGTGAGGGCATTGGCGGATCGTACGCGACGGCGCCGGCACGGCCGTCGAGCAGTGTGCGTCGCCGTGCCGTCTGGGTGCTCGGCGTGAGCGGCGCACCCGGGGGTTACTCGAGGCGCAGCCGGAGCAGCGCAGCGGCCCGCAGCAGGTCGGGGTCATCACCGGTGACGCGTTCCACGCGGGGCGATCAGCCGGATCGTCGCTGCATCGATCTCGGCGAGATGGTGGCGGACCGCGCTGGCCGCGAGTTCCGTGCGAATGAACTGCAGCGAACGCGCGCTGCCGATCACCGCATAACGTCCCGCGAGCTCCGCCACGCCGAGCCGCCTGCGCTCGACCCAGTCCAGCGGCACGGTGCCGGCGGCGAGCGGCGCCTCTTCGTCCGCGCCGGCGATGGTGGCCAACGCTGCGACCACCTCCAGGTCCGGGCGGAAGCGAGCCATCGTTTCGACGAAGGCGCCCATCCGCTGGGACGACGCGTACATCACGCGATAGTCGCCTTTGGGGTCATCCCAGCGGTTGCGGAATGTGCCGTCGAGGTGGGCGCGACTCCAGTCCGGCCATGCCCACGGATCGGGTGCTCGGCCCAGGCGATAGACGGGGCCGTTGGAGGCGATCCCGTCCAGGTCACAGCTCATCCGCCGGCCAGGAAGGCGCGCGCGGCGCCGATCACATCGCGGCCGACCTCGTCCAGATCACCCTCGCGCAGCAGGCGCGCCGGTGAGCGGTCATCCAGCTGGGGGTTCAACCCCTGAAACCAGACCTGGGCGACGCGCGGCCCATCCGCCGCGGCGATCGCCGCGGCCACCTGAAGCGCCACCCGCAGACGGCGCTGCGTGTCGGCGCTCGGCGCGCGCGCGCCGGCCGCCCACTCGTGAACCGCGCGCGTCTCTTTCACCGAGCCGAGGTACGCGCACAGCTTCGCGCCGAGGATCTCGCGCAGCACCGAGGCAACCTCGGGGAAGGGCGCGCGGACGGCGCGCGCGTGCGCTTCATAGTCCGGGCGGGCGGGAGTGGTCAGCTCGGCCATCATGACCTCCGAGATACATCCACATTCAAGCACAACGAGTTCACATATCAAATCACATGATGAACATCGCCATGACCAATAGACCGCCCGCGGCCGCGACGTGAACGGGCCGCCGCTCGGCGGCGGACCCTCGCAGGCAGGTCGTCAGCGGTCGCGGATCAGCCGGCCGAGCCGCTGGTGCATGAGTGCGTTGCTGATCACGACGAGTGCGGAAAAGGCGAGGGCGAGACCCGTTCGCCCACTGGCGACGAGTCCCGCGGTTGCAGCGCCCCACACTGCGACCTCGATCGCCAGTCGCACTGGGCCAGGCACGGGCACCGGCGCGTCACCGGGATCGTTCGGGACGCGGAAGACACCCCATACAGCCGCGGCGCCTACCGGCACACCGATTCCCAGCGCGCTGTTCGCGAGCGCACCCTCGCCGGCACCGAAGCCCCACGCGCTGATCGCCGCGAGCGCGGCGAGTTCGAGCAGGAAGCGTAGGCCGAGGTTGGCGTTAGTGATGAGGGGATTCATGCGTGCACGGCCTCGCTCTCATCCCGGCGCTCGTGCGGGCTGGCCTCACGGTCTGCTTTCGACGGCACGGTGTGATCTGTGCGGCATCTTGGCCCCTCATTCGATTCGGGGCGAGCGAAGTTGTGCCGTTGCGATGACGCACGGCTCCGGGTCGTTGCCGATCGGACAACGCGGCCAGCCGACGCCGAACGGCGGGGGGCGCGTGCACGAGGCGCGCATGATCGGTGGTTGGCGGACGAAGCTGCCCGGTCGCGTGGGTGGCGGCCGCGGTCGTTCCATTCGACGCGCTCCGCCTGCGATGCGAACATTCACGGGTGACACGTGAAGAGATCGTTCGGCTGACCGATCTGGCTTCCTGCGCCGGCTGAGCGGGGAAGATGGGTCTTGGGACCCTGGCGCAGGTGCTGCGCCCCCTGCAGGATGCGTTTCCGGCGGCAAGCCACCCCGAACTCCTCGTCGGTCTCGAGGGGCCGGACGACGCCGCCGTCTACCGGCTGTCGGACGAGCTCGCGCTCGTGCAGACGCTCGACTTCTTCCCGCCGGTCGTCGACGACCCGTTTATCTACGGGCAAATCGCCGCGGTAAACGCCATGTCCGACATCTACGCGATGGGCGGCGAGGTCACGCTTGCCCTGCAGATCGCTGCCTTCCCGGAAGACCTCGACCCGGCGATCCTCGGCGAGATCTTCCGTGGCGGCGCGGACAAAGTGCGCGAGGCGGGCGGCGTGATCGCCGGTGGCCACACCGTGATCGACGTTGAGCCGAAGTACGGGCTCGCGGTCACCGGCATGGTGCACCCGGACGCGGTGATCCGCACCGCCGGCGCGCAGCCGGGCGATGTTCTGCTGCTGACGAAGGCGATCGGCACCGGCATCCTGCTCACCGCCGCCAAGCAGCAACGCCCGGGCCACGAGGCCGGGCTGGCCGCGGCGATCGCGTCCATGCTCACGCTCAATCGCCACCCGGCGCACCTCGCGCGCGCCGCGGGCGTTCACGCCATGACGGACGTCACCGGCTTCGGACTGCTCGGGCACGCCGCCGAGATCGCAGCCGGGAGCCACGCGACCGTCGTGCTCAACGCCGCGTCGCTGCCACTGCTCCCCGACGCCGCGCGCTTCGCGGCGGAGGGAGCCGTGACCGGCGGCGGGAGCCGCAACCGCGAACAGCTCGGCGATCGCGTCCGCCTCCCGGCGGACCTCGACGCCGTCACCGCCGACCTCTGCTACGACCCGCAGACCTCCGGCGGACTGCTGATCGCGCTCCCTGCCGACCGCGCCGAAGCCCTGCGCGCCGCGATCGCGAGCGAGGCGGGGCAGTGCTGGGTGGTCGGCGCCGTGGAAGCCGGCGAGCCCGTGGTCGTGGTGCGATGAGCCGCCGCGCGCTCGTGGCTACCGCGCTGCTTGCGCTCACGGTGTCCGCTGCCGCCGCATGCGGAGGCGGCGACGACGGGGCGGACCTTGGCGCGGTCGACGCGCCCGCGCTGCTCGAGAGCGCGGCCGCGCGCATTGAGACCGCGCGCTCGTTCCGCTTCACGCTCGAACACGAGAACGGCGCCACCGCGATCCTGAGCGGCCTCGAGATGCGCGGCGCGAAGGGCGAGGTCGCAGGCCCGGACGAACTGTCGATGACGGTCGACGCACAGGCCGGACCGCTCAGCGTCCAGGTCAGCATCGTGGTGTTGCCGGACGAGTCGTGGGTGACCAATCCGCTCACGGGTCGCTGGGAGCGCCAGGACATCGACGTCAGCGCGTTCTTCGACCCGGCGCAGGGTGTGACGGCACTCATGCGTGGAATTACGGACGCGCACGTCACGACGACGGACGAGATCGGCGGCGCGCAGGCATACGTCGTGGAGGCGACCATCGACTCGGGCGCGCTCGCGCTCTTCGCGCAGGGCGCCCCGGCCGGCACCGCGCTCGCGGCAACGGCGTGGATTGGCGTCGATGACCCGCTCGTGTACCGCATCGAGATCACCGGCGGCATCACGTCCGCCGAGCCGGCGAACCTCGTGCGCCGGCTGACGCTCAGCGACTGGGGCGCGGCGATCGCGATCTCGCCCCCGCGGTGACCGCCGGCCACCGGGACGAGACCGGGTCGTCCGCCGCGGGCGGCGAGCGTGCGCACCGCTGGCTGCTGATCGCGGTCGCGGCCGGCGTCTTCGTCGCCGCCGACGATCAGACGTCGATCGTGACCGTGCTCCCCGCCATCCTCCAGGACATCCGGCTGCCAGTGGACGACTTCTACCGCTCGTCGTGGGTCGTGAACTCGTACCTGCTCGGGTACCTCGTGGCGTTGCCGCTGCTCGGGCGCGTTGCCGATGTGTACGGCCGGGCACGCGTGTTCGCGGCGGCGCTCGGCGTGTTCGCGCTCGGGAGCGCGCTCGTCGCGCTCGCGCCGGGCTTCGGCTTCATCGTCGTCGCGCGCGGCGTGCAGGCCGTGGGCGGGGGTGGTGTCGTGCCGGTGGCGATGGCGATCGTGGTCGGCGAACTGCCCGCGCATCGACGCGCGCTCGGGCTCGGTGCGATCGCGGCCGCTTCGGAGGGCGGCGCGCTGCTCGGGCCGCTCTGGGGCGGGGCGATCACCGAGTGGTTCGGCTGGCGATGGGTGTTCTGGGTGAACCTGCCGATGGTGCTGCCGATGCTCGTCACTGTGTGGCGGCTCGGCGGGCACGAACGTCGGCGTGGCGCGATCGACTGGTCGGGCGCCGCGTTGCTGGGTGCGCTGCTCGCACTGCTCACGTTCGCGCTGGTCGACGATCCGAATGCCCGCCGCCCGCTCGCCGCCACGCTCGCGATGCTCGCCGGCGTGGCCGCGTTCGGCGCGGCGTTCTGGTGGCGCGAGCGGCGAGCCGCCGAGCCGATGGTGCGGCTCGCGCTCTTTCGCTCGCTGCCGATCGCGGCGGCCAATCTCGCGAACGTGCTCGTCGGCGCCGGGCTGATCGTCGTGCTGATCGGCGTGCCGTTGTTCGTGAACCTCGTGCTCGTCGAGCCGCCGCTGGACGGTGGGCTCACGCTCATGCGCCTCACGGTGGCTGTGCCGGTGGGGGCGATCGCCGGTGGCTGGCTCGCCGGCCGCGTCGGACTGCGCATGCCGGCGGTCGCGGGCATGCTGCTTGCGGCGGCCGGCTTCGCCGGTCTGCAGGCGTGGGGCGATCCGCTCTCCGAAGCGCTGCGCACTGTGCCCCAGCTGGTAGGGGGCTTCGGCTTCGGGCTGGTGATCGCGCCGCTCGCGACCGCGGCGCTGCAGCGGGTGGGTGAGGACGAGCGTGGAGTGGCGGCGGCGTGGCTCACGCTCAGTCGCGTGACCGGCATGCTCGTCGGCGCCGCGCTGCTCACGTCCACGGGCCTCGGGCGTTTTTACGCTCGCGCCGGCACCGTTCCCTTCGACAGCCCGGAGTTCCAGCGCCTCGTCGCCGACGCGCAGATCACCACGTTCCGTGAGGTGTTCATCGCGGCGGCGATCGTGATGCTCGTCGCGGCCGCCGTCGCGTGCTTCGTGGGACGCGGCGAGCGTTCGGCGGAGGTGGAGTGGCGGGGCGCGGGCTGATCGTATCCGGTCGTTATCGGCCGGTCAGCACGAACTCAGCGACGCGGGGATAGGCTGCCGGGTCCTCCCGGATGAATCCGTGGCCGCCCTCGAAATACTCCAGGCGCGCACCGGGGATGCGACCGAGCAGCGCCCGCTGGTTCTCCGGCGGCGCCTGTCCGTCGTAGCGGCCGGCAGCGATCAGTGTCGGCGCCGCGATAGCGGCCAGCCGCTCATAGGTATTGTGCCCGGCGCGCGCCGCGAGCTGGAGCCGAGCGCCGCGCAGCGTTTCCTCGTCACGCTCGGCCGCGCGCTCGAGACGGGCGCGGAACGCCGCGACCTCGTCCGGGTGCAGCGCTCGCCACACGTGATCGTGACGCCGGTCGAGTACTTCGAGCTGCACGTTCACGCGCTCGTCCAGCGGCAGCTGCGCGAACTCATGGAGCGGCGCTGAGGCGCCGCCCGCGCCGCCCGCGGACGAACACGCGAGCACGAGCCGGTCGATGCGGTCCGGGTGCCTGATCGCCAGCTCCTGAGCGACCATGCCGCCGAACGAGATGCCGAGCACGTGGCAGCGTTCCCAGCCGACGGCGTCGAGCAGTGCCGCGGTGTCGTCCGCGTACTCGGCCATCGTGTATGGCCCCGCCGGTTTCGACGTGCGGCCGAGGCCGCGGTGGTCGTAGGTGAGCACGTCGAAACGCGCCTCGAGCGGCGCGCCCGACGAGCCATTGCGCAGGTCGCCGCCGCTACCCGGGATCACCAGCAGGCGCGGCCCGTCGCCGCGTCGCTCGTACCAGAGCTCAAGTGCGTTGACTGCAGCGAACTGCATGGCACTCCTGGTGTCGGTCGAGCGTGGCGGATCGTCGACGAAGGGTAGCGTGTCGACGCTCGCGGTCTCTCCCAGCGAGGGTGGCGCGCACACGATCCGCGCGCGACGGCCGGCCCACGGTCGCGGCATTGCGGAAGGGGACCGCCGGGTCCGCATCGCGGGACAGCGGCGGTCAATGGACGCAACGCTCGGATCGACGCTGCCGGTGAACGCTCGGATCTCAGGTCATCGCCGGGCGGCGAGCGAGGTCGTAAGCGGACGAGATGTCTTGCTCGAACCGATTGGACGGCTCAAGCGCGAGGAGCTCGCCACGAAGTTCCTCCGCGAACTCCGGCGTTCGCGCACCGAGCACCTCGCGAGAGAGCACCGAGGTTGAGTAGGCAAAGCCCACCAACGCCTCGATGGTCCAAACGTGCGGAGTCAAGAACTCGAACTTGCCGATGACCTCGAAACCCGCGTCGATCAGGACCTCCCTGTGTGGCGTCTTCTCGATCGTCGCATCGAGGTGGGCAGGAATCCGGTCTTCCGCACCGGCGCGAGCGATCCAACGCTGAACGAGGGCGGCCATGGTCCGCTGCCACTGCGCCTGACCGGCCCACGGTGCACCAGACCAGAGCAACGCGATGCAGCTGGTGGGTGTGAGCCACTGGTACGCCCGGCCCGCCACAACGCGACGGGGCAGCCGGTGGAAGGCGTTGCCAATGCACACGAGATCGAAGCGAGCCGCTCCCACGTCGAGATCCTCCGCGCGTTGAGCGATCCAGCGCACGTTCGAGACGCGCAGCCGCTCCGCCTTCACACGAGCGAGATCGACGAAGCCTGACTCCTGATCCACCGCCTACACGTCGTCGAAGTCGTGAGCGACGGCGAAGGCGATCTGGCCCGTGCCGCAGGCCAGGTCGAGCAGTCGACCACCCGCGCTGATCCGCGCACGGCGCAACAGGTCGCGTATCAATGCGGGTGGGTAGGCGGGCCGGGACTGCTCGTAGTCAGCAGCCGTCCCGAAGTAGAAATCAGCGCGGAAGCGCGGCTCCTGCACCGGCACATTCTCCGACAGGCACCGGGTCGGTGCCATCGGCACGTCCTCCGACATCCACGCGCGGACGGCGTGTATTTCCCGCCCCGACGGTTCTGGGAAGCGACCGCGGGGAGTGTCGGTCGCGCGGGGTCACGGCGGAGCGGTCGCGAAGCGAGAGATCTGCACGGAAGCGGAGGTCAGGCGGGCTGGCCGCTCCAGATCGTCTCGTAGCCCTCGCCGCCGCGTACGGCGGCGCTCGCCTCGCGTCGTTCCAGGATCGCCAGCTCGTCGAAAACGTCCTGCAGCGCCTCGCGCATGTCCAGCCCCTGCTCCGCCTGCAATCGCCGCGCGATGTGCACGGGCAGCACCGAGCGGGCGAGGAAGGTGACGCTCTGTGGCCAGGTGAAGAACAGGAACTGATCGGCTGGCGACACGCCCGGCCGCCGGGTGCTGAGCCAGAGGTTCCGCTCGGCGACACCGCCCACCGGTTCCACGACTTCGATCAACGGTGGAGTGTGACGGTGCGCGTCATCGCGCAGATCGATGAGCAGGCGCTCGGGCCAGAACTCGAAGGCGATCACGATCAGATCGGCGCCCGCGACCGCCTCGTCCAGCTGATCGAGGTCGATCGCGATGCCGTTGTCGCCGTGGATGACACTCATCGTCCGCTCACGCTGCCTGATCTCGCGCCTGAGGGGAAGGGCGTCCGTGCGACTCGGCCCGCCGAGAATCGAAGAGGCCGCCCCCCGAAAGGGGCGGCCTCTTCGTCAATGGCCTGAACGGCCGCCTAGTACATGTCTCCGCCGACGCCCGACGGCGCCGGCGTCTGGCCCTCGGGGAGGTCGGTCACGAGGCAGTTCGTCGTGAGCACCATGCCGGCGATCGAGACTGCATTGTCGAGCGCAGCCTTCGTCACCTTGGCCGGGTCGATGATGCCGAGCTGCACCATGTTGCCGAACTTGTCGGCCGCAGCGTCGTAGCCCTCGCCCTTCTTCAGTGCGACGACCTTGCCCACGATCACCGAGCCGTCCTGGCCGGCGTTCGCGGCGATGCGGCGCAGCGGCTCCTCGAGCGCGCGGCGCAGGATGCGAACACCCGTCGCCTCGTCGCCTTCGAGCTGGACCTTGTCGAGTGCGACCATCGCGTTCAGGTAGGCCACCCCACCGCCGGGGACGATGCCTTCCTCAACCGCGGCGCGAGTCGCAGACAGAGCGTCCTCGACGCGGTGCTTCTTCTCGGTGAGCTCGACCTCGGTGGCCGCGCCGACCTTGACGATCGCGACCGAGCCGGCGATCTTGCCAAGGCGTTCCTCGAGCTTCTCGCGGTCCCAATCGGACGTGACGCGCTCGAGCTGCGCGCGAATCATCTTCACGCGGTCGTTGATCGCCTTCTTCGTGCCCTTGCCCTCGATGATCGTCGTCTCGTCCTTGGTGACGACGACGCGACGAGCGTGACCGAGGTCCGTCGGCTGAGCGGCCTCGAGCGTGCGGCTGAGGTCCTTGCTGATCAGCTCGGCGCCGGTCAACGAGGCGATGTCGCCGAGGTTTTCCTTGCGGCGGTCGCCGAAGCCCGGGGCCTTCACTGCGACCACGTTGATCGTGCCGCGCAGCTTGTTCACCGCGAGCGTGGCGAGCGCTTCGCCGTCCACGTCCTCGGCGATGATCACCAGGTTCTTCGACACCTGCAGCTGGCGCTCCAGCCACGGGAGGATGTCGTTGACCGAGGAGAGCTTCTGGTCGGTGATGAAGATGTGGGCATCCTCGATCACGGCTTCCATGCGCTCCGGGTTGGTGACGAAATACGGCGAGATGTAGCCACGGTCGAAGGCCATGCCCTCGACGTACTCAATCTCGGTCTCGATGCCGCGCGACTCCTCGACCGTGATGACGCCGTCCTTGCCGGCCTGCTCCATCACCTCGCCGATCAGGTCGCCGATTTCACGCGAGGCCGCGGAAATGGATGCGACCTGTGCCATCTGCTCGCGCGTCGTGATCTTGATCGAGTTCTTCGTGATCTGCTCGGTAATCGCCCGAGCAGCCGCCTCGATACCGCGCTTCAGGGCCATCGGGTCTGCGCCCGCGGCCACGTTCTTCATGCCCTCGTGCACAATCGCCTGACCGAGCACCGTGGCGGTGGTCGTGCCGTCACCGGCGATGTCGTTCGTCTTGGAGGCGATCTCCTTGGCGAGCTGAGCACCGATGTTCTCGAACGGGTCGTGAAGCTCGATGTCCTTGGCGATTGTCACGCCGTCGTTCGTGATCGTCGGGGAGCCGAACTTCTTGTCGAGCACCACGTTGCGACCACGGGGGCCGAGAGTCATTTTCACAGCGTCCGCCAGCGCGTCGATCCCCTCGCGGAGCGCGTGGCGAGCCTGCTCATCAAATAGCAGCTGCTTGGCCATACAGTTCCCTTGTCCCGTGCCGAACCTGTTGTCTGCGTGCCGGGCCGGGGCGAGATGCGCCCATGGGCCGTTTAGCACTCTCTCTGCCTGAGTGCTAAATGTTGTACAGAATCGCGCGGTGACGTGCAAGGGGGAGCGGCCGACATTCCGAGGGAATCGGCGCGTCGAGAGGCGATTGAGGGCCCGGGGAGCGCCCGGTAGGGGTGTGCGCGGCTAGCGGGCAACGGTGGATTCGAGGAACACCCTCACGCGATCGAGTACCCCGTCCGCGCCGCCGGCGCGGAGCAAGGTCGTCGAGAGCGGCGGTCGCGACCACTCGCTCGGTGTCGATCGCGCGGGCGAGATCTCGACGCCGTCGGAGAGGCCGTATGCGCGCACGAACGAGCGTCCACGCACGACGTACGAGGTGAGCGAGCCCTCTTCTGCCGGCATGGCGTACACGTTCAGCGGGTGGTGCATGACCGCGTGCGCCAGCCCATCCGGGAAGTTCCACTGCAGCGCGAGCGCCCCGCCGAGCTCGGCGTCCGTGAAGCCGAACATCGCCCGCTCGATCTCGTGCAGGCTCAGCCCTTCACGCTCGGCCCGTCGCTGACAGCGACGGAACTGCTCCGGCATGTGCTGTGCGAGCGCCAGGCGTCCGATGTTGTGGAGCACCCCGGCCGTGAACGCTTCTTCGAAGGGGCCGTTCTCGCTCCGGGCGGCGAGCTCCGCGAGCACACCCACGCTCACGGAGTACCGCCAGAACTCGCGGTAGTCGATCACCTGCGATTCGCCGACGGTGTCGATCACGCACGAGGCGAGCACGGCGGAGCGGACCGCCCGGAACCCGATCAGCACGATCGCGTCGCGGACGGTGCCGATGCGACGCGGGTAGCCGTAGTACGCGGAGTTCGATAGGCGCAGCACCTTGGCGCTGAGCGCCTGGTCCGTCGCAATCACCTTGCCGAGCTCATGTGCGGAGAAGCGGTCGCTGTCGGTGATGCGCAGTACGGCCGACGCGACGCCGGCGAGCGGACGGATCTCCGCGATCTCGTGAACCACGGCGTCAAGGCCAGGCAATTGTGACTCGGCGAGCACCACGGGATCGTCTCCGGCAGCCATGGTCAGGCGCGGCGGTCCGCGACGTTGAGCTGATCATCGGCGGGGCGGTGGGAACCGTGCAGGGCGCGCGGGGGAGGAATCGGTAGAGCCCTCAGGCGACGGTCGCGTCGACGAAGGCGTCGGCGCGACTGAGGATGGCCGGCATTCCACCGGCACGCATGAGCTGCTCCGCGATGGACGGCGTGAGGTCCGACCCCCGCTCGTCCGGCGTCGTGGGGCCGTGCAGCCCGTCCGGGAGCCCGTACGAGCGCGCGATCAGGCGCGCGCGCAGCACGCAGGCGGTGAGGCTCTGGCGCTCCGGCAGCTCGTCGAGCGGTCGCGCGTGGTCACGGATGGCTGCGACGAGATCGACCGGGAAGCCCCAGCGCTCCGCGAGCGCGCCCCCGAGATCGGCGTCGGTGAAGCCGAAGACCTCACGTTCGAGTTCGTGCAGCGGCCGTCCCTGCGTGCGGGCACGGTGCATGGCCGCTCGCAGCGACTCCGGGCGGTACTGGTCGAGCGCGACGATCCCGATGTTGTGGAGCACGCCAGCGGTGAAGGCGGCCTCCGCCTCGAGGCCCTCCTCCCGCGCAAGCAGCTCCGCGAGCACACCGACGCTGACCGAGAACCGCCAGTTCGCCCGCGTGTCCACGCTCGTGCGGCGCGGAGCGAGTGCGCCCGGATCCATCACGCACGCCACCAGCACGACGGCGCGCACGGCGCGCAGTCCGACCAGCACCACAGCGTCGCGCACGGTGCCGATGTTCCGGGAGAAGCCGTAGTAGGCGGAGTTCGCGAGCCGCAGCAGCCGCGCCGTGATCGCGGAGTCCTGTGCGACGAGCGTCGCGAGGTCCTGTGCGGAGAACCGGTCGTCGGTCGTCAGCCGCGCGATGCGCATCGCAGACTCGGGTAGAGGGCGCAGCTCAGCGATCTCCGCGGCCAGCGCGTCCACCGGCGACGGCGATCCGTAGAGGGACCAGGTCTCGGCGGTGGCCATGCCCGGCGCTCCCATCCGCCGCCGCGTGCGCGGGGGCTGCATCGGGATCGTCGCCCGGTCACGCGTGCGCCCGTATTCAGGCTTCCCCTGATCGACCGCCCTTCTCGCCCGGAGGCACATCCGCCTCCGGGCGTACGCCGGCGCCGTCCGCGCGAGGTTCCGCCTGCGGGACACGCCGCGGCGACGCCATGAGCGCACGACCGGCGCCCACGATGCCCTCGGGCGCACCGCTGTCGGTGGGCGCGAGACCGGCGAGCTCACGGCGCGGCCGCGCGATGCGACCGATCCGCCGCGGCGGCCAGTACCGGCCGACCGCAACGCCCTCGATCCGGGCGCGGGCGACGGGGCCGAAGTCGCGGCTGTCCGTGGACGCGTCTCG
>JAQBZW010000013.1 GCA_027622315.1 Chloroflexota bacterium
CCGCTCGAGTGCGACCGCGGCGACGCCGTACTCCGCCCGGGCGGGAATGAAGGGCGTCGGCGTGGGCAGCGGGGTCGCCTCGGGCGTGGGCGTCAGCGCGGCCGCGGTGGCGGTCGGCGGCGCGGAGACGAGCGCCGGCGCCTGGTTCGCTGAGCCGGCGATCACGGCGCTGTAGATCACGCCGATCACGGGGACGAGCACCGCGATCGCGATCACGACGAGGAGCTCGCGCTCAATCCGGGAGCCGCCCGCGCCCGTCCCTGTCGTCATCGCACGCCGTTCACGCTCGGGTCCGCGGCAGGCACGAGGGGGCCTTCCGTACGAGATTCTAGTCGCGGGTGCCACTGCCGGCGCCCCGGCGTCGAGGCCGCGACCGATCTCGGCCTGGTGACCTCAGGCGACAGACCGGGCAGAGCGACGGGCGGGCTGCGATCGCTCGGTGGGGAATGGGATCACCGGCGCAGCGGGCGGCTGCGCGTTCGCGAGCAGCGCACTGGACGGACCACCCGCCTGTGCGCCGACCAGTCGCGCGAACATGCGAGCGTGGGCTGCGAGCGCCGCCGGCTCCGTCTCCGACGCAAACGAAAGCCCGTATCGATACCGGCCACGACCGGCACGCGCACGGTGCCTCACCTCGCCACGTAGCGGCTGACCCGCCTCCGCGACGTAGAACGTGACGACACGCCCCACGGCCAACCGCGCCTCGGTCACCACCGCGGCGCCGTCCATCGAGAGATTCGTCGTCTCAGCCGGCCAGGCGCGGCTCCCGTGCGCGACGCTCGCCGGCAGCGAGACGGGGGAGTCGGTACCCGCCGACGCGTCCGATGTGCCGGTAGGCGCGCACACCGACCAGGATGAACAGCGTGAGGATCAGCACCGCCCAGCCGATCGCGGCCCCGACCGCGAAGCGGTCCTCCGCCGCGAAGACACCGAACACACGCAATACGCCGACCGGGAGCGTCGCCGCATAACAGACCGCGAGCACGATGAAGGGCCAGAGAAACGCGCTCACCTGCCGCTCAGACCGCGCGACTTTGCGCGTCACGTGAAAGCGCACGGGGCGCGGGATCACCAGCGTGAGCGCAGCGACCGCGAACGCGAACATCTTCATCAGGTCGAACATCTGGGTGCCGAGCGCCCGCACTCGGCCGCGGCCGAGTGCGACGTTCGCGGCGGTCATGGACGCGAAGAACGCGCCCCACGCGAGGAAGACGGGCAGCCCACCCACAAGCGGAACGCGTCCGGTGGCGAGGACGACAGGCAAGACGGTGAGCAATGCCAGGTTGCGGTACGCGTCGAAGTACGTCGCCGTGCTCCCGAGATAGCTGAGGCGCTGTGTCAGCGACAGCCCCCGCTTGTTCCATTCACGCCGGATCACCTGCATCGTCCCGAGCGCCCAGCGCTGAGGCTGCGTGATGAACGACGTGTAGTCGTCCGGGGCGAGTCCGAAGGCGACGGGACGCGCGTGGTAGATCACGCGCCATCCGCGCTGGTGCAGTCGCAGGCTCGTGTGCAGGTCTTCGGTCACGGTCTCCGTGGCGACCCCGCCGAGCCCGAGCAGCGCGTCGCGCCGCAGCATGGACGGCGAGCCGCACCAGAAGGCCGAGTCCAGGTGGTTCTTCCCTGGCTGAATCACCTCGTAGAACATCGTCTGCTCGTGCCAGGGATCGCCGGCCTTCGTGTGCTGGAAGCTGTCGCGGTTGTAGAAGTCCTGCGGCCCCTGGACGATCGCGACCTCCGGGTCGCTGAAATAGCCGATCAGCTCGTCGATGTATTCCGGGGCGGCGATGAAGTCCGCGTCGATCACACAGACGAACTCACCGCGCGTCTTGAGCAGAGCGTGATTGAGGTTGCCCGCCTTGGCGTGAACGTGCTCCTCGCGCCGCACGTACTCCGCGCCGAAGCGCTCGCACAACGCCTGCACCCACTCGCGGTTCCCGTCGTCGAGCACGTACGTGACATGCGGATAGCGGACGGCGACGGCGGCCGCGATCGTGGCGCGAGCACGGAGAACGGCTCGTTGTAGGTCGGGATGTAGAAGTCGACGCTGCGCTCGCCGTCCACCACCCCGCGCGCGGGTGCGCGTATGTCCCACACGATCAGCACGAAGATCAGAAACGTGAAGTAGCCTGTGCCTCCGCAACCCATAAGGGGACCGAGAGCCACCATGCGTGCCAGTTCATGGTCCAGCCGAGCCGCCAGCTGAGATAGACGGCGCCGAAGGCCACACCCCACAGTGCGAGGGCGTGCGCCAGCGTCTCCCGCCACTGCCGTTCGGCGTGATTTCCCACACCTGAGAGTCGACCGATCGCGCCTACGCCCGTACGCGCGGAGTGAGTGACCGCGGAGTGCCCGCGGCGCGCGGGTCACGCATCTGCGGCCGAACTGCGAGCACCCGCGCGCTCGCGTGTCCAGGACTCGTGCTCGCCCGCGATCAGCGCCTCGGTGCGTTCGACGAGCGCTGCCACCGCGTCCTCTGAGGGGCTGCCTGCATACGGCCCGACGCCCGTCTCCCACAGCGACCGCTCGCGGCGCAGCCCTTCGGCGGTCGAGCGGTAGCGCAGCCAGTTCTCCTGGTGCTTGAACAGCGCCTGCAGGCCGATCAGCAGCGTGCCCGCCGCCCCGGCAGCAGCTGCGAGCCACTCCGGCCAGCCGACGGCCACCGTGAGCGGCACCGTGCCAGCGGCGACGAGCGCGGCGACCGCAAGCAGCTCGTAGGCGCGCTTGCTCTGACCCGCGCGGCGATCGAAGTACCGCTCCTGATCGAGCAGTCTTGTTTCGACGTAGTGCGCGCCGGTCGCTTCCGGTGTGCGCGCCGCCATACGTATCCTCCTCCGTGCCTGCGCGATTCCCCGCGGCGCACCGTACACCGCGCATCGGCGGTCCGGTCGGAGCTACGCTCGGCCCGACAGCTACGAACGGCCAGTCGGCATCGAAGGAGCCGGAATGCCCGACACCGAGGTCAACGCGCGCGTCGCCGCATTGATCCAGCAACAGGTCGCAGACGGACGGCAGATCGGCGTGCAGGTGTGCGCCTACCAGGGACCCACCGTCGTCGTCGACACGGTCGCCGGGGCAATGGGAGCAGACGACGCGCGCGCGGTGCGGCCGGACTCGCTGTTCCTCAGCTTCTCCGTCACGAAGGGTGTCGCGGCGACGGCCATGCACATGCTCGTCGATCGCGGCCAGCTCGACCTCAACGCACCGGTCGCGCGCTACTGGCCGGCCTTCGGCGCGCACGGCAAGGACGGGATCACGGTTGCGCAGGCGATCAGCCACCAGGGTGGACTGCACCGCATGCCGTCCCCGTTCCGACCGGAGCACATCACGGACTGGGATGCAGGGCTCAGGCGCATGGAGGAGGGCACCCCCGCCTACCCGCCCGGCACCGCGACGGGCTACCACGCGGTCACGTGGGGCTGGATCGTCGGCGGCATCGTGCAGGGGGCCAGCGGTCGCCACATCAAGGACTTCATCGCCGAAGAGATCGCTGCGCCGCTGGGCGTGGCCGACGAGATGTACGTCGGCACCCCGTCGGGGCTGGACGACCGCCTGACCACGCTCGACGTGAGCGCGCTGGGCCCCGGCCCCGAAGCGAACCTCGAGGCGGAAACGTTCAAGGCCATGCCGCCCCCGCAGTGGCCCTACTTCAACGACATGTCGTTCCGCATGGCCTGTCTCCCGTCCGGCAACGGTCACTTCACGGCGCGCGCACTCGCGCGCATGTACGCGGCGCTCGCCAACGGCGGCGCGATCGACCGCGTGCGGCTCGTTGCGCCTGAATGCATCGCCGGCATGCAGACGCTCCAGACCAACGGCGTCGACCTCGTGCTCGGCGGGCCGATGCGCAAATCCGCTGGTTTCTTCCTCGGCGTCGAGGTGAACGGTGCCCACGGCCCGATGGGCCCGCGCGAGACGGCGTTCGGCCACCCCGGCGCCGGCGGCTCGATCGCCTTCTGCGATCCGGATGTCAATCTGGCGGTGGCGGTCACCGTGAACAAGATGGCGGCCCTGGGGCCCGGCGCGAATATGACGCTCGAGATCTGTGACCTCATCCGCGAGGCGCTCGACTGCCAGTAGCGGCTATGGGGCCGGCACGTCAGCCGGCACGTCGGCCGGGTGCACTCCAGGCCGTGGCCGTCGGAGAGCCCGTGCCCCCCGCCACGGGCTACGCCAACCCGAGATCGGCGGCCGTGATCGGGCCCTCGCGCAGGATGCGCGGCGGCTCGACACTGAGGTCCACCACCGTCGAGGCGACGCCGCCGAGGCGCGGACCGCCGTCGAGCACGAGCAGGCCCGAGCCGAACTCGACCGCAACCTCCTCTGCGGTGGTCGCGGGCGGATGGCCGTGGCGGTTCGCGCTGGTCACCGCCAGCAGGCCGCCACATTCGCGGATCACGATGCGCGCGATCTGATCGTCGGGCTTGCGCACCCCGATCGTGCCGGCGTCCGTGACGATCGTGTGCGCGAGGCCGCTCTCGGCGCGCGCACGCACCACGACGGTGAGCGCCCCCGGCCAGAAGCGCATCACGCGATCGAGCACTTCGGGATCGTGGAGGTACGGGGCAAGTGCCGCGCCGCTGTCGAACAGCACCGCGACCGGCTGATCCTCGGCGCGGCCCTTGAGGTGTGCGAGCGCACGCACCGCGTCCGCATGCGTCGCGAGCGCGGCGACGCCGTACACGGTGTCAGTCGGGATCGCGACGACGCCACCTGACAGCAGCTTGCGCACGACGAGATCCACGCGGTCGGGCTGGACGATCGGCATCAGCCCGCATGAGCCTGCGCATAGTGCTCGGCGAGCACATCCGCGCCGAAGTCACCGTCCGGGTCGCGCCAGATGCTGTGGATGTGGTTCACGCTGTCCTGGGTGTTGTCGTACTCCACGAGCAGGCGCGGCCCCTGCAACCGGTAGTAGTGCGGCTCGCCGGCCTCGGCGCCGCCGGCCCAGGCGAAGTGCACCTGGTCGAGCGTGTCGCCGGAGAGGCGGCGCGCTTCGGCGGCCGCCACCTCGTCGGGCATGCGGTCGAGGTAGGCGCGCACGAGCGAAACCAGGAGATCGCGTTGCGGAGCGGTCATCGCTCGCGCCGGCAGGCCGGCCGGCTGGAAGCGGAAGCGCAGTGCCTCGTCGTCCTCGGCGGTCAGCCCCAGCCGTTCGCGGGTCCGACGACGCCCTTCGATCAGCGCCGGCGAATCCTCGCTGCCCATCATGCGCCACGTGCCCACGCGCTCGAACCCGTCGAGCAGGCGCGGCACGTTTTGCGTCGTCAGGTCCTCGGGTGCGTGCGCCGCGATCACGGCGGTCGTGCGGCGAGTGTCGTCCAGCGCGTGCAGCAGCGCCCGCGCCCGGTCCTCGACCTCCGCGAGCGGCCGGACATGGTTCGTTTCGCCGAGCAGGAAGTGCGCAGGGTTCGCGCCGATGAACGCCGGCGTCGGCGCCAGCGTGTCGCCCGCGATCGTGTACTGCACGCACACGTGGTGGCCGCCCCAGCGCCAGCTCCACGGCTCGCGTCCGCCCGGATCACCAAAGACCGCGAGGTAGTAGAGCTGGGGATCACGGAAGGCGGTCAGGCCGTCGCGCAGTGGGTACGCCCGCTCGACGAAGCCCTCGCGCCCGTCGAGCGTGAGCTCCAGCCCGACCACGGTCGTCGCCGTGTTGTAGCCGGCCACACTCAGCCCGGTCGCCAGCAGCGCGGTCGCGAGCTGCCGCTGTCGCGGGTTCATCTCGAGCAGCGGCAGGCCGCCGCGCTCGATCGGCGTGTAGAAGAAGCGGCGCCGCTCGTCGTCGTTCTCGCTCCCGAAGGTGGCCTTCGTTCGCTGATCCGGTTCCAGCGTCGCAAGCCACGCGTGTGCCGCCGACGTCATGCGCTCCACGGTCGCAGGTGCTGTGATCACAGGACGTACTCCCTCACACGCGCTCACCGAGCGCCGCGTTGACCCCCAAGATAGCCGTGCGTACGATCCCCGCCTAGCGCGAGCACTCCCCCCTGTTCAGGCGACGCCATGGTCGAATCGACCGACGTCCTCCCCTCTGTGGGACGGGCTTCCACTCAGCTTTCCGACGATGTGTCCGGCGCGTCCGCGACCACCGCGGCAGAAGCCGAGGCCGCCCGCATCCGCACCTCGGGCGACAACGAGGTGGCGGGCTACCTCGAAGTCGCCGAGCGCCGCGAGCCCGGCCAGACGCTGACCCCCGCCCCGAACGCCCCGAACGCCGTGGTCGTGCTCGACTACGGCTCGCAGTTCTCGATGTTGATCGCCCGCCGCATTCGCGAAGCGAACGTCTACTCCGAGCTGATCCCGTGGGACGCACCCGCAAGCGCGCTCAACCACCTCAACGTCCGCGCCTTCGTGCTCTCGGGCGGCCCCGCCTCCGTGTACGCGGACGGCGCGCCGACCCTGCCATCTTATGTCGTGACCTCCGGCGTCCCCGTGCTCGGCATCTGCTACGGGATGCAGCTGCTCACGCACGCCCTCGGCGGGCGCGTGGAACCGGCGTCGAGCCGCGAGTTCGGTCACGCCATGCTCACCGTCACCGAAACCAGCAGCCCGCTCTTCCGCAACCTCCCCCTCGAGATGCCGGTGTGGATGTCGCACGGCGATCGCATTGAGGCGCTCCCGCCCGGCTTCCGCGCGGTGGCGCAGTCGCAGAACGCGCCGGTCGCCGTGATGTCGGACGACGCGGGCCATCTGGGCATCCTCTTCCACCCCGAGGTCGTACACACGCCCCAGGGCGAGGGCGTGATCCGCAACTTCCTGTTCGAAGTCGCGGGCCTGGCGGCGGACTGGACCGCCAGCAACTTCATCGACGAATCGGTTGACAACATCCGCCGCGCCGTGGGCGACGGCCAGGTGATCTGTGCGCTCTCGGGCGGCGTGGATTCAGCCGTCGCGGCGGCGCTCGTGCACCGCGCGGTCGGCGATCAGCTGACCTGCATCTTTGTCGACAACGGCCTCTTGCGGCTCGGCGAGCCGGAGCGCGTGGTCAGTACGTTCCGCCAGCAAATGGCGATCAACCTCCGCCACGTGAACGCCGTCGACCGTTTCCTCTCCGAGCTCGCCGAGGTCACAGACCCCGAGACGAAGCGCAAGCGCATCGGCGAGACGTTCATCCGCATCTTCGAGCACGAAGCGAAGTCGCTCGGCCAGGTGGACTTCATCGCCCAGGGCACGACCTACCCGGACGTGATCGAATCCGCATCCACCGGGAACAGCGCGGCCGCGAAGATCAAGACGCACCACAACGTGGGCGGTCTGCCGAAGGACATGCGGCTCACGCTGATCGAGCCGCTGCGCAACCTCTTCAAGGACGAAGTGCGCCGCGTCGGCAAGGAGCTCGGGCTCTCCGACGAGATGGTCTACCGGCAGCCCTTCCCCGGTCCCGGGCTCGCCATTCGCGTGATCGGCGACGTCACCCGCGACAAGCTCGACATCCTTCGCCGTGCCGACTGGGTCGTCATGGACGAAATCAAGAAGGCGAACGTCTACTACGACCTGTGGCAGTCGTTCGCCGTGCTCACGGACACGAAGACGGTGGGCGTGCAGGGGGACTTCCGCACCTACGGCTACTGCGTCGCGCTGCGCTTCGTGACCGCACAGGACGCGATGACGGCCGACTGGGCGCGCTTGCCGTACGACCTGCTGGCGACGATCTCGACCCGGATCGTGAACGAAGTGACCGAGGTCAACCGCGTGGTCTACGACATCACCTCGAAGCCACCCGGCACGATCGAGTGGGAATAGGCAGGATGACAGTGGCCGCGACTCGGGGCACCATCAAGGGCAGCGAGGTGCCGAGCTCGTCCCGGAAGACCGTGTTCGTATCGTCCACGTACACCGATCTCGCCGAGTACCGTCGAGCGGTGTGGGGCGTCTTAGAGGAGTTCGATGTCGCGGTCCGCGGGATGGAGGCATTCGGGGCTCGGACCGAGGCTCCGCTCCAAACCTGTCTGGCCGAGGTTGAGCAGAGCGATATCTACGTTGGCGTCGTCGCATTTCGCTTGGGCTCGGTTAACGAGGAGAGCGGCAAGTCGTTCACGCAGCTTGAGTATGAGCACGCGCGAGAACTCGGGAAGGAAGTTCTCATCTACCTGATCGATGAGGACAACGCGCGCGTGCGCTACGCCGACATCGAGTCAGATCCCGCCGTCAAAGACAAGCTGGACGCGTTTAAGCGCACGCTTCGCGAGCGACATACCGTCAATTCATTCATCTCCCCCGAGGATCTCGCCGAGAAGATCAAAAGGGACTTTCAGAGTCGCCTCGACCCACGGACACGCGAAGCGGACCTTGAGGAGACGGAACTAGAAACGAGCGCGTCGGTGCTTCGGCGGCTGATGCTCTTACCCAAGAGCGTCAGCGGTAGAGAGGTGCGTCTCAGACTCCGTGTGACGGGAGCCCCTTACGCGGCAGCACGATCGGTCTGTAATGCGTTCCGCCTGGAATACGGCGCCACGATCGGCATCCGGGTTCAGATCATCGCACCTGTGATCGCGCAGGCATCCAATCTCACGGACCTCTTTGCCTCCGGCGCGTCCGTTGACCGCCTCATGCAGCTGCCACAAGGCGCCGAGATTGACGTCTACGCGCGGCTGGCGTTCTCCAGCGAGGACGTTCCGCGGACCCGCGCAGCCTTCTTCGGCACGTACGTTTACGTAGGTGAGATTGACTACGGGGAAGAGGAGTACGTCGCGCCTGAAGGTCGAATCGTGATGCTGTTCTCGAAGTGGGCAAGCTGACGCTTGACAGCCTGACAGGGGCAGCAATGAGCCTCAACGTCCTCCTCCTCGGCAGCGGCGCTCGTGAGCACGCGATGGCGTGGCGCATCGCCCAGTCCGAGCTGCTCTCGAAGCTCTGGATTGCGCCCGGCAACGTGGGCACCGACATGTTCGGGGAGAACGTCCCGGCCACCGTGGCCACGCACCCCGAGGGCGTGATCGCCCTTGCGACACGGATCGCTGCCGACCTCGTGATCGTGGGACCGGAGAACCCGCTCGCCGCCGGCGTTGTCGACCGCCTCGAGGCCGCCGGCTTCCGCGTGTGCGGCGCGACCGCCGCGGCGGCGGAGATCGAGTCGTCGAAGTCGTTCGCCAAGGAGCTGATGGCGCAGGCCGGGATCGCCACCGCCGACGCGCGCGCGTTCGACGATGCGGACAAGGCGAAGGCGTACGTGCGCGCGATCGGCTACCACGTGGTGGTGAAGGCCGATGGTCTCGCTGCCGGCAAGGGCGTCACCGTGTGCGGCTCGGTGTCCGAGGCCGAGCGAGCGATCGATGAGGCGATGCGCTCGCGCGCCTTCGGCGACGCCGGCGACCGGATCGTGATCGAAGAGCGCATGTACGGTCGCGAGGCCTCCGCGCACGCCTTCACGGACGGCGTGACCGTGCGCCACATGCCCTTCTCCTGCGATCACAAGCCGGTGTTCGACGGCGATCGCGGGCCGAACACCGGCGGCATGGGCGTCTACTCCCCACCCGGCTGGCTCGATGCGGGCACGACCGCGCGTATCCGCGTGCAGGTCACGGAGCGCGCGGTCGGCGCGCTCACGGCGGCCGGTCGCCCGTTCCGCGGCGTGATCTACCCCGGCATCATGATCACCGAGGCGGGGCCTCGCGTGGTCGAGTTCAACGCCCGCATGGGCGACCCCGAGGCGGAGGTACTGCTGCCCAAGCTGCGCACGGATCTGCTCGAGATCTGTGACGCGATTGCCGACACGCGCCTCGTCGACGTCCCGCTGGCCTGGGATTCGGGCGCGCGCGTGGGTGTGATCATGGCGTCCGCCGGCTACCCCGGCGACTACGAGACGGGCCACCCGATCAGCGGTCTCGATGACGTGGACGACGACGTGCAGGTCTTCTTCGCGGGCGCTGCCCGCGACGCGGAGGGGCGGATCGTCACCGCGGGCGGCCGTGTGCTCTGCGTCGTCGCCGGCGGCGATACGGTCGAGGCGGCGCGAGAGCAGGCGTACGACAACGTCCGTCGCATCTCGTTCGAAGGCGCACACTTCCGCACGGACATCGGCGCGACCGCGGACGAGCCGCTCGCGGCCGCACGCGCGTGAGGCGATCCGCGCGCGATCCCGGACCGTCGATGGCCGGGCAGCGTCTGCTCGTCGCCCGGGCACGGTGAGATCGGCATGACGGCCGAGCTGCGCTGCCCCATGCGCGAGTGCCGTCGCCGCATCGATCTCGATACGCTGCCCCCGTTTCCGGAGCAGCCCGCCGAGGCCCCGTGCCTCCACTTCATCGCGGGCTGGGGAGCGCACCGCGGGCGTATGGCCGAAGCCGTGTTCTTCGCGCTCACCCGCAACCGCGAGTTGTTGATCCGCAACGTCCGCCCGTCCGAGATCCCCGCTGACTGGATCGAGCCGGTGCGCGACGAGCTGGAAGCCGTCGCGCGCCGTTTCGCACACGAGGTGGGGGTGGCAAGCGACGCCGGCGCGGCGGGCGAGGCGGGCGACGGGCAGAGCGAAGCGGGCGCGCTCTTTGGCGACGTTCACGAGCGCAACCACGTGGCGCGAAACTTCGCGTCGCTGATCCTCGGTCCGGACCCCACCGTCCCCGTCACCTGAGCAGAACCTCGGCGTTCGGACGCCGGATGCCGGCCGCCGGCAGCGCACACGAAAGGGCTGAATCGATGACCACCACGGGCACACCGCTTGTCGCGATCGTGATGGGTTCGACCTCGGATGAGGAGGCGATGTCCGGCTGCGGGCAGCTGCTCGAGCGCCTCGGCATCCCCTTCGAGCAGCGCGTGATGTCCGCGCACCGCACGCCGGACAAGGTCGCCGACTTCATGCGCACCGCGAAGGACCGCGGCCTCGAGGTGATCGTGGCCGGCGCGGGCGGCGCCGCGGCGCTGCCCGGGGTGTGCGCGGCGTACACGCCACTGCCGGTGCTCGGCGTCCCGTTGACGTCGTCGCCGCTCGGCGGTGTCGATGCGCTGCATTCGATCGTGCAGATGCCGCCGGGCGTGCCCGTGGCGTGCATGTCGGTCGGCAGCTGGGGCGCGCGCAACGCCGCCGTTTTCGCCGCCGAGATCCTCGCGCTCAAGTACCCCGTGATCGCGGACGCGCTCGAGCGCTACCGCGAGGAGCAGCGCAACCGGTAAAGGCACCGGGATCAGACGAAGCTGAACGCCAGTGGTGCACAGCGGCTGGTCAGGGGGTGCTCCTCTTAGAGCCAGCGACTGACGTCGAGGTCGGAACGATAGCCGTCAGACATCTCATCCTGGCCGAGATTCCGGATCACGCGCTGGAAGAAGGCTGCCTCGATGGCCCATCTGCCTGCAAGCGATGGACTATTGTCGAGCAATGTCTTGCGGATAAGCCGGAACCAGTCCTCGGCCGTGTCTAGAACTCCGCTGATGTGATCCGCATTCGTAACGATGACCGGGACTTCGGCGGTTCGCTCCAGCAGATGGAAACGCATCGCGCCAGGCCAGCCGTGCTTGCGAATGCTCGCCACGAACGCATCCGTTTCGTCAAATCCGTCGATCTGTGCATCATCCGTAAGTCTCACATGATAGAGACCGCTATTCAGACATACGATCGGAAGGTAGACCCGCACGGAGTAGTAGACCCGATGGTCACTCCTCTCATTAAACTCCTCCGCCCTCGGAGATACGTTTTCGCTCATCCAGCGACGCAAGACTGACCACCACGGAAAACGCTTCTCGCGAAGGTGAGCGTCGAACGAATCAGTCAGCTCATTGATGAGTTGGTGTTGAACCGATAAACCAACATCGCTCCCGATTTCGAACGACACAAAGTCGTACAGGGCGGCCGCTGCATTGAATACAACGCTTTCCTTGTGAATTCCCTTCGGCGTGGTTCCGTCGGAAATCTCAACAAAGGCCACATCGGCGGCGTGCGGGAGATGATTGATTGCCACCGACGAAGCACTCAAGATCCGGAAGAGGTCAGAGCCAGCGAAGTCACTGACAACTGGGAAAGCGTTTGAGACCGTCGGATCTCCGGACGGAAAGGCGAACGCGTCTACGCCTACACGGGACTTGGACTCGACCGGAATCTGCATAACCAACTGGACACCGGTTCGCTCGTCAACCTCAAACTCATCATATAGCTGGACGAGCTGATCAATCTCTCTGTATTCCTTGTCTACCTCCGCCGAGTAAATGAATTTCTCGGCTCTCACGGAATCAATGTCGGCGCGTGTACGGGCCGCAAACCCACGGCATATTGCAGCCACCCGTAGCTCATGCGGCACTCCAGCCTTCGTCAGGAGTGCCGCCACCCGCTCGCTCGCGCCTTGACTCGAGATCCAACTCTCCGGCACTCGGTCCGCTCCGTTCTGTCGGGACTCCGGCGAGAGGTCCGCACTCACCAATCTTCCCACCCGGTCATCGAGCCTCCAAGTCGAGCGTAGGCGAGCGCGCGCGGCGTCACCGGCGTCCCCCCTCGCCGACCTCCTATATCGTCGGCGGCTCCCCCATTCGTTCCGGATCGACCGGGCTCATCACGCCGACGTGGTTCCCGTCGGGATCGACGATCACCGCGTAGCGGGAACCCCAGAACGCGTCGTGCGGGGGTTGCGTGGCCGCGTAGCCCGCGCCCGTCATCCGTGCGAAGCCCTCTTCTACCGCCTCGCGGCTCGCGACCGCGAAGCCGATCACCACCCCGCCACGCCCCCCCGCCGGTGGCTGCCAGCCCGCGTTGTACGCGCGGGCAAGCGCCGGGCTGTCGAACTCGAGTTCGAAGCCGCCGGGCATGCGCACGGTCACGTGGTGCATCCCGCTCGCCGTCGACCAGACGGCGTCCGCAGGAACGTCCAGGCCGAGCAGCCGGTAAAACGCGAGCGTCGCGCCCATGTCGCGCACGACGAGGTTCAGCGCGTTGAGCGCCGGGCTCTCGAACTGGCTCACGGTCACCTCCCACGAAACCGCGCGCAGCGAGGCCTCGCGTTCGCGACGGACACCCACGCGGACGGTTCGACCTCGCGATCGTAGTGCGCCCGGAGTTCGAGTCGTGGTCGCCGAGACCGGCGCGACAGCCGGCGGCTCGCAACTTCCTCTCAGTGGCGTCAATTCGCCGCGGATGCAGGCGTCCGCGAGGCGGGGCACCGCGACCGTGCATGCATGACCTTTCGACGTGCCTCACGGCTCGATCCCGGACAGGTGCACGACGTACGCGGCCGCCGCGCCGGCGCGGGCCTCGCAGTCGGCGGCGGCCTGGGCGGACTCGTGCTGCTGGCGATCGTGCTGCTGCTCGGGGGGGCGCCCGAGTGACCTCCCGATCGACGTGCTCGGTGGCTCCTCGCAGGCTGGCCAGGGCGCGGCTCCCACGAGCGACCTGGCAACCGAATGCCTGACCGGCGCCGATGCGAACGATCGCGACGATTGCCGCATCGTCGGGTACGTGAACAGCGTGCAGGCGTACTGGACCGACGCCTTCCGTTCCGCCGGTAGCGAATATCGCGAGGCGCCTACGACGCTCTTCACCGGCGCCGTCTCCACCGCGTGCGGCACCGCCACGAGCGCGGTCGGACCGTTCTATTGCCCGCCCGATCAGACCGTCTACATCGACCTCGACTTCTTCGAGGTGCTGCGCACGCGATTCGGCACCGACGGCGGTCCCTTCGCGCAGGCCTACGTCGTCGCCCACGAGTACGGCCACCACGTCCAGAACCTGCTGGGCACGCTCGAGACGGCCGGCTCGGAAGCCGGCGCCGATGGCGCGGCGGTGCGCACGGAACTCCAGGCTGACTGCTACGCCGGGGTATGGGCGGCCAACGCGGTCGCGACGGGCTTCCTCGAGCCGCTGACGCGCGAGCAGATCGCCCAGGCGCTCGACGCCGCAGCGCCGTCGGCGACGACCGCATCCAGCAACGTGCCCAGGGGCAGGTCACACGGGAGTCGTGGACGCACGGTTCGTCCGAGCAGCGCCAGCAATGGTTCACGCAGGGTCTCGAGACCGGCAGCCCCGGCTCCTGCGACACCTTCAATACCGGCTAGCGTCGGCCTCTCTTCGGCGAGGACTACGACCGGGCGCCGGCGCGCCCACTCGCACACCGGCGCCGCGCGATGGAGGGGCGTTGCCGACCCGCGGCCGCTAGGCTGCGGCGAGGCCGATCTCCCGAAACGTAGCCGTCGCAGCCCGACACCGTGATTTGGAAGTCCCCCATGCCCGAACCGCGCACACGTCGATACGCCGAAACCAATCCGATCGAGATGTTCCCCGGCGTCGTGCGACGCACGTTGGTGTCGGGCGCACAGCTGACGCTCGTCGAGATCACGCTCAGCCCCGGCGCCGAGGTGCCCGAGCACACACACCCGCACGAGCAGGCCGGTACCGTCGACTCAGGGCGCATTCACATGCGCATTGGGACGCTCGAGCGCGAGCTCGCGCCCGGTGACTCGTATCTCATTCCGGGCGAGATGCCGCACTACGTGCGCGCACTGGACGCGGCGCGGCTCGTCGAGGTGTTCTCCCCGCCGCGCGTCGAGTTCGCCAACGACTGATCCCGTCAGTCGCGTGGCCGGTACACCGCGGCGAGCTCCCCGATCACCCACAGTTGCGCATGCGTCTCGACCGCGCCGGGGCGCCGCGCACGGTGGCGATCGCGTCCTCGGCGCTCTGCCCCCGCGCGATCAGGTACGCGGCTGCGAACGTCCCCGTCCGTCCGGTTCCGCCCTGGCAATGCACGACCGCCCGGGATCCTTCGGCTAGCTGCGCATCGAGGAGCCGGACGAACGCGGCGAGCTGCTCGACGCTCGGCGCGGTGAAGTCGCCCACCGGAATGCCGTACCAGCGGAAGCCGAGCGCCTCGACCTCCGATCGCTCGTACGCGGGAAGCTGCTCGGCCGGATCGAGCAGGCAGACGATCGTGTCGAAACCCTCCGCGCGCAGCCGCGCGACTTCGGCGGCGTCCGGGTTCGAGCTCCCGAGCAGCCGGGGCTCGTCGACCCACCAGCGACTCACGGGCATGCCTCCGCCTCTCCGGGCCCGGACCAGTCTCGCACCGCCGGCTCTCTGATTGCCCGACCCGATCGCCGTCGTTAGACTCCACGCGTGAAGCGCCCAAACGCCTCCCCCTCCCCCCGAAACGACGCGCCGCGCATGCTGCCGCCTCTGATCGCGACGCCTGATCGTCGCACCTCCGCCTGCGCCCTCCCTCCCTGCTCCACCGGACCGCGACGCGGTGCCGGAGGAGCGGCATGATCCCTCGCTACGCCCGTCCGGAGATGACGGCCGTCTGGTCCGACGAGCAGAAGTTCGAGACGTGGCTGCGCGTCGAGATCGCGGTGGTCGAGGCGTGGGCGGACGCCGGCGTGGTGCCGGCCGAGGACGCGCGCAAGATTCGCGAACACGCTCGCGTCAACGTCCCCGACATCATGCGTTACATCGACGAGACCCATCACGACGTGACGGCCTTCCTGCGTTCCGCCGCGGACTCACTCGGCGACGAGTCCCGCTGGGTGCATTACGGGCTCACGAGCAATGACGTCTGGGACACCGCAACCTGCCTCCAACTCGTCGCCGCCACGGACGTGCTTGCCGAGCAAGTGGCGCGCCTGCGCGAGGTCGTCGCGCGACGCGCGCTCGAGCATCGCGACACGATCTGCATTGGCCGCACGCACGGCGTGCACGCCGAGCCGACGACCTTCGGCCTGAAGCTGTTGATCTGGGTCGACGAGTTGCGCCGCCACCAGGAACGGCTCGCGCAGGCGCGCGAGCACATCGCCGTCGGCCAGATGTCGGGCCCGGTCGGCACCCACGCGACCGTACCGCCCGCCGTCGAGGAGAACGCCTGCGAGCGACTCGGGCTCGCGGTCGCGCCCGTCACGACGCAGATCATTCAGCGCGACCGACACGCCTACTACCTGAGCGTGCTCGCGGGCATCGCCGCCTCGCTCGAGAAGTTCGCGACCGAGATCCGCGGGCTCCAGCGCACGGAGATCCTCGAGGCCGAGGAGCCGTTCGCGGAGGGTGCACAGACCGGCTCCTCGTCGATGCCGCACAAGCGCAACCCGGAGCTGTGCGAGCGCGTGTGCGGGCTCGCACGCACGCTCCGCGGGTATGCCACGACTGGCCTCGAGAACGTCGCACTGTGGCACGAACGCGACATCTCGCACTCCGGCGCCGAGCGCATCATCCTCCCGGACGCCACCGGCCTGCTGAACTACATGCTGCACATCTTCACGGGGGTGATGGACGGGCTTGTCGTCTACCCGGAGCGGATGCTCCGCAACCTCGAGCGCACGCAGGGCCTGATCTTTTCGTCGAAGGTGCTGCTCGCGTTGATCGAGAGCGGGATGACGCGCGAGGCCGCGTACAAGATCGTGCAGCGCAACTCCATGCAGGCCTGGCACGACGAGACGCCGCTGCGCGCGCTGCTCGACCGGGACCCCGAGGTCACCGACCGGCTGACGGAATCGCAGTTGGACGCGCTCTTTGACGCGCGCGCGTTCCTCGTACACGTGGACGACTCGTTCCGACGGCTCGGGCTGCTCAGCGACTAGCCAATCCCGCTTCTTCGCCTGGACCCCGGCGGCGGCGAAGACTTTCGAAAGGTGAGCACGCGATGACCAGCGCCAGCGACATCCTGATGAAGACCGCCATCCCTGCTCTCACACAGCTCCACTCCGGCAAGGTCCGCGACATCTACGAGCTCCCGGGCGACCGCCTGCTGCTCGTCGCGACCGATCGCGCGTCCGCGTTCGACGTCGTGCTGCCCACGGGCATCCCGCGCAAGGGCGAGGTGCTCACGCGCCTCTCCGCATACTGGTTCGAACGCACCCGTGCGGTCGTGCCGAACGCCTTCGTCGCGGTGATCGACGCGGCCAACGCGCGCGAGTTCGGCGTCGAGGATCCGGCCTACTTCGGGCGCTCGATGGTGCTGCGCCGCGCGGACGTGCTGAAGGTCGAAGCCGTGGTCCGCGGCTACATCACGGGCTCCGGGTGGAGCGAGTACCAGAAGACCGGACAGGTCTGCGGCAACCCGCTGCCCGAGGGGCTGGTGAAGAGCCAGCAGCTGCTCGAACCGATCTTCACACCGACGTCGAAGGCGGAGCCACCCGAGCACGACGCGCCGATGACGTACGAGCAGGTGGAGGCGCTCGTCGGGTCGGAAACAGCGAACGCCGTCAAGCTGCGCTCCCTCGCGCTCTACCGCTACGGCGCCTCCGTCGCCGCCGAGCGCGGCATCCTGATCGCCGACACGAAGTTCGAGTTCGGCGTGCTCGACGGCGAGGTCACGCTGATCGACGAGGTGCTCACGCCGGACTCCTCACGCTTCTGGCCCGCCGACACGTACCGCCCCGGCCAGGATCAGCCGTCGTTCGACAAGCAGCCGCTGCGCGACTGGCTGGACGGCCTCGATTGGAACAAGCAGACGCCCGGGCCCGACCTCCCGACGGACATCGTCACCGAAACGAGCGAGCGTTACATCGAGGCCTACCGGCGCATCACCGGCAGCCCCCTGCCGAGCGCGTGACACGATGGCGGGCGGGCGCGGGAGCCACGCGCGTCGCGAGCGCTACCCAATGCCGGACGATGTCCGGCAGGAGCTCACAGGGCGGGGACTGGACGCCGCGTACGCGGAACGGCCGCCCTACCAGCAGAACGACTATCTCGGATGGATCGGCCGCGCGAAGCGGCGGAAACACGAGCGCGGCGCCTCGCACAGATGCTCGACGAGCTTGCAGGCGGGGAGCGCTACATGAACATGGCCTATCGAGCGAAGCAGAGCGACGGATAGCGGCAGCAGCCGGACGGGAACGCAAGCGTGAGCACCTACTTCGCAGAGATCAGCGTGATGCTCAAGCCGCTTGTGAACGACCCTCAGGGACTCGCCGTCCGCGACGGATTGCACAACCTCGGCTTCGCCGGGGTCGAACGGGTACGCGTGGGCAAGCGCATTGAGGTCACGATCGAGGCCGCCGATGCCGGCGCGGCCGAGCACGCCGTGCGCGAGATGTGCGACAAGCTGCTCGCGAATCCCGTGATCGAACGCTTCGAATTCGAGCTCCGCCAGTGGTCCGCCACCGGCTAGGCGCGGCTCGACGCACGTCCGTCGCGGTTAGTCCACGACCCGCACCGCACGCGCGACCGCCAGCCTGTGCCGCCTCCGCAGCGTCCACCGCACCGCGATCTCGACGGCGATCGCAACGCCCGTGCCCACGATCAGGTCGAACGCGTAATGCTCGCCGAGGTAGATCAGCGCGAGCGCCATCGCGACCGCGTAGAGCATGAGCGGCCAGAACCATCGCGGCGCGAAGTCGCGCGATCGCAACATCACGACACAGGTGATCGCCATGTGGATGGACGGCACAGATGCCACTGCATTCGGCTCCGCGAGCGTGCGATAGAGGCTCCGGTACGCGTCGATATCGACGCCGCGCAGAACGAAGTCGAGCACCCGGTACGTCACGGCGAGGTCACCGCGGCGGGTCGCCAGCCAGGGGGGCACCGTGGGTAGCAGGATGAACAGCGCGAGCCCGATGTACAGCGTGAGCAACACGCACGCGACGTAGTCCGGGAGCGCGCGCGGGTGGCGGAGCCAGATGTACGCCGCGGCGGCATGCGGGACGACGAAGAACGACGCGTGGATCGCCGTGGCGCTGAAATCGAGCCAGTCGACGTCCGACGGCGAGAAGAAGTCGTGCTGAAGTGCCACGGACGGCACGACGCCGCCGAACAGCAGTCGATCGGCGGCGATCACGTAGTCGGACCGGATCGGGAAACCGAACTCGTCCGCGAGCGCGCGCAACACCGTGTAGAGGTAGATTCCAGCGACGTAGTACAAGAGCCAGCGCTCGACGCGACGCGTGCGGATCACCGGGATCCAGAGCACGACGGCGGCCGCGGGCACCGCGAGGCTGACGAGCGGATGCGGCTTCCAATACCCCGAGAGCAACACGACCGCCATCATGACCAGCGATCCGACGCGCACCAGGTCGAACGCCAGAGACTGCTGTCGCGCGCGCTCGCGTCGCGGGGGCTCCGGGTCGCGATCGCCGTTGCGGTCACGACCGCGAGCGTGTTGTGGCTGTCGCGCGCCGTCGACGCGCGCGCCGTCCTCGAGTTGTTGGGTCGCGCTCATGCGCCCATCCTCGTGCTCGCTGTCTCGCTCGTACTGGCGTCACTCACGGCGAAGGCCCTGCGCTGGCGCTCCCTGATGCCCGGACAGCGAGCGCCGGGCGCGCGCGCGACCGTGCGAATCTTCTTCGTATCGATCCTCGTGAACAACCTGTTGCCGTTTCGCCTCGGCGATGGTGTGCGCGTGATCTCGGCCCCGGTCGCTCGCGCGCTCTCGCGTCGCCAGGCTGTCTCCGTGTTGATCACCGAACGGCTGATCGATGCCGCGACGCTCGGCGCGTGCGCACTCGTCGCCATTCCACTCTTCTCGCACAGCCGCACGGGCACCGCCGGGATCATTCGCGCGCCGGCGCTCGACGGGTTTGAGCTCGTGGCGGTGCTCGCCGGCGGTCTCGCGCTCGCGGCCGGCGGCACGTGGGTGGCACGTCGCGAGGAGGGGCGGCTGGGCGCCTGGGGCCGCTGGCTCGCGCTCTTCGTGACCGACCTGCTCGCGGCGCCGAGGCGATGGGAACGCCCCCGCGAAGTAACAGGCCACCGGCGGCAATCGCCAGGCTCGCGACCAGGCCGACCGTGATCAATTTTCGAACGTTCATAGGTCACCTCTCACTCCACCAACGGTGGAGGAGGTGCTTTCGTTCCGATCGCTTCTGGCAACTGGACCGCTGGGCCCACGCGGGACAGCGTGATCAACGGTTGCGAAGCGCCGCGAGCACCTCGTCGTGGAGCACCCCATTCGACGTGATGCAGTGCCCGGCATCGATCGTCGCGACCCCGTCGACGTCAGTCAGGCGGCCGCCCGCCTCGTCGATGATCACCGCGAGCGCGGCGATGTCCCACGGACTGATCGCGCCCTCGAGCATGACCTCGGCCGAGCCCTCGGCTACCAGACAGTGGCCCCAGAAGTCGCCGAAGCCGCGCTGCCGCCACGAGCGTCGGAGTAGCGCGTCGGCGTGGCCGTCCCACGCCTCCGTCGTCCGCGCGTACGAGCCGTACACGATCTGCGCCTCCTCGACGGAGGCGATCGCGGAGACGCGGATGCGTTCGCCCGCGTGCCCGGCCGCGGGCAGCGGCCCGCGGTACGCGCCGAGTCCGCGCCCGGCCCACCAGCGCGTCCCGAGCGCCGGCGCCGACGCCACGCCGAGCTCGAAGACACCATCGCGCTCGAACGCGATCAGCGTCGCCCACACGGGAATCCCGCGCGCGTAGTTGTGCGTCCCGTCGATCGGATCGAGGACCCAGCGCGCCGCGCCGGGAGCGCCCGGCGTGAAGCCCTGCTCCTCACCGAGGATCGCGTGACCGGGGAAGCGCGCGAGGATGCGCGCGCGCAGGTGCGTCTCCGCCGCCTCGTCCGCGAGCGTGACGAGCGTGCCGTCGCGCTTGGTACGCACCTTCGCGTCGCCGCGATACGTGCGCATCGTGATTGCATCCGCCTCGTCCGCGAGGTCGAGGGCGAAGCTGAGCAGCTCGGCGGTGGTTGGAGTCGGCAAGGTCATAAGCGCATTGTCGGGGGCGCAGGCGTCACGCGCTCCCCGCACGCCCCTCGAGCGCGGAGAGTAGCCCGCCGTCGCCCGCGTCGCGCAGGGCCTCGATCGCGCGCGGAACGAGCACGTGCATGAGTTCGCGCGTGCCCGCGCTCCACAACGGAGCGCGGCGGCTGAAGACGACGGCCCAACCCCATTGCCAGCCCGAACCGATCCGATAGTCCGCGAGCGCGTCGGCAAGGGGATACTCGATACCACGCGACGCCAGCGCGGCCACGTAGTCGGCGACGAGCGCGTCCTCGGCTGCACGGCGCCGCTCCGGCGCGAGACTGATGGTGATCAGACGCGCGATGTCGGAGATGCCCGGGCCGGGCTGCCAGCCCTGCCAGTCGATCATGGCGACTGCGCCGCCGGAGCGGCGCTCGAACAGGGCGTTCGCGCCGTGCGCGTCGTTGTGGATGAGCGTCTGCGGGGCCGCCATCAGGCGACCATACCAGCGGGTCGCCACATCACCGTAGCGATCGACGTACGGCCGGATCGCATCGTCCACGAAGCGCTCCAAGTACCGCATGCTCGTCGCGAACTGCGAGGCGTAGACGCCGCCGAAGCGCACGATTTCGGTCGCGCTCGGCGGCGCCTCCAGGCCCCACCGGACCGAGTGCGCCCGGCCAGCTCGCGGATGACGCGCCTGACCTGATCGATGGTCAGCCCATGCCGCATGTCGCCGGCCACGAACGCCTCCAGGTCTTCGAGGAGGAGCACATGGTCCCCCGTCTCCGGGTCAAACTGCGCGCGGAAACAGCGAGGGACGCGGATCCGGATGCCGCGGCGAGATCCCGATAGCAGCGGACCTCGCGTTCATAGCCGGTCGCGAACGCCGCGCGCCGATCGTCCTCCTGCGCTGAGCGCTCCCACGCGAGCGAAGGCGGCGCGCCGGCAGGATCGCCGGCGTACTCAATGCGAATGCGCGCAGTCACAGACGTAACGCTGTCCGCGAGCGGCTCCACGGCAATTGACTCGATCTTCGGAGCGGGAACACCCGCCTCCGCAAGGGCTGCCGCGAGCCACTCCACGGTGAGTTCCGCTTCCGTGCGCGGAATCGGGAGCGGCAAGCTCATGCGTCGCCGCCGGATGCCTGAAGCTCGCACCACGCCACCGCGACCGTGCGGAGCTCGTCCGCGACGGCGTCGACCGCCGCGACGTCGGGGAAGTGCATGAAGCGCGCGGTGGGACCATCCCCCTCGAGGTGGGGAAACGCACTCGGAATGTGCGCACCACGATTGAACATCAGCGACACGCGCTTCTTGTCTCGGTTCTGGACGAACCCTGCGCAATCTCCCTCGTAGCCGAACGTGAGCGTGCGGTTCTTGACGTACTCGGTCATCCGCGAGTCGGCCGCGAGGATCACCTCGCGCACGCGTCTCGTGACCGGCTCGAGCGGCAGGTTCGATTCCGCGAGCCAGCGCTCGACTTCGTCATCCGGCATGGAGTCACCTCTGAGCTCACTCGGCCGCCGCCGCAAGCGTGTGGCAGCCGCGCCGGCCCGTCGGCTGTCCGAGCGCGTCACCGCGACGGGATCTTCGGCCCATGCCGCCTATCGCGCGGCGACGCCCGCGCGCGCCGCCACGAGATCACGCACGAACTCGACCGCGGCGCGGACGCCGAGCAGCTGCGTCTCGCGCGCCATCGAGGGCACGGGCGTGTGCTTGGTCGCGGCCTGCTCGGGGAGGTACGGGACGTGGATGAAGCCGCTCACAAGACCGCGGCCGGAGGTCGTGAGGTGGTGCTCGGCGACGTACAGCGCTTCGTTGCAGATGTACGCGCCTGCGCTGTGCGAGACCGCGGTCGGGGCGCCTGCAGCGCCCATGTGCGCGGCCAGCCTCACGACAGGTAACCGCGCGAAGTACGCCGCCGGTGCACCCGCGACCAGCGTCTGCTCCAACGGACCAGCGAAGTCATCCTGAATCGCCCGCGCGTCCGCGGCATCCAGGTCGCGGTCGATCAGCAGGTTGATGCCGACGCGCTCGACCGCGAGCTGCGCACGGCCACCCGCCTGCCCGACGCCGAGCCACGCATCGAGCCCCGGTGCGTCCAGCGCGGGGACAAGCTGCTCGAACGTGACGCGACCGCGGACCGGCAACACGAGCACGGTGATCTCGACGCCGCTCGGCGGATCGGCGGCGATCAGCCGAACGATCTCGGCGGACGGATTCACCGCCTCGCCGCCGAAGGGCTCGAACCCGGTGAGTAAGAGGTGCATCGCCATACCCCTCTCTCGCTCTCTCTCTTCGCTCGCGAACCCCTTCCCCTTCGGGTTGGGAACTGATCCGGAGCGTAATGGCCACGCGCGGACTGCGTGCCGCCCCATCCGCCCCGAAGGGCGAGGAGGCGGTTCGCGCGCGGGCGCCCGGAGCTGTCCCCCCACCCCTCCGCCCCCGAAGGAGGAGGAGGGGTCGGCGCGCAAGCGCCGGGGGAGGAGGTACGCGCCTAGGTCAGCGTGCCCTTCGTCGACGGAACGGCGCCCGCGATGCGCGGGTCGTACGCCGTCGCCGCGTCGAGGGCGCGGCCGAGCGCCTTCATCGCGGCTTCCGCGATGTGGTGATCGTTCGCGCCGGCAAGCTGACGCACGTGCAGCGTGAGCTTCGCGGTCGTCGCGAACGAACGGATCACGTGCGGCACCATCTCCGCCGGCGCGTCGCCGATGCGCTCGCCTACGAAGTCGAACTGCGTCGCGGCGAACGGGCGCCCTGAGATGTCGACGACGACCTGCACGAGCGCCTCGTCCAGCGGGACGAGGGCGTCGCCCATGCGCACGATCCCGCTGCGGTCGCCCAGCGCTTCGTCGAACGCCTGGCCGAGCACGAGCGCCACGTCTTCCATCGTGTGGTGCGCGTCGACGTGGAGGTCGCCGGCGGCCTCGACCGAGAGATCGAAACGGCCGTGGCGCGCGAATGCCGTGAGCATGTGGTCGTAGAAGCCGATCCCGGTCGTGACGTCAGCGCGGCCCGTACCGTCGATCGTGAGCTCGACGCTCACGCGCGTCTCTGCCGTTTCGCGCGTGACCGACGCGCGGCGAGCGCTCGCCGTCATCATTTCGCCACCTCCAGTTCACGCGCGACCGACTCGAAGGCAGCGAGCACCTGTGTGTTCTGATCGGGCGTGCCCATGGAGAAGCGGATGTGATCGCGCAGCCGCGGGGTATCGAAGTAGCGGACGAAGACGCCGCGCCGTCGTAGTGCGTCGCGCACGTCGCGGCCGTTGAATCGCGTCACGCGGCACAGCAGGAAGTTCGCCTCAGACGGCGACGGCTCGATCCAGCCGAGCGCACGCAGCGCCTTCCCCATGCGGTCGCGTTCGCCCGCGATCACGCACGCACGATCGTCGAGCACGGCGACGTCCTCGAGCGTGGCGAGCGCGGCCATCTCGGCGGCGATGCCGACGTTGTACGGCTGCTTTGCCCTGAGGATGAGGTTGACGATCGCCGGCGCCATCACGCCGTACCCGATGCGCAGTCCGGCAATGCCACCCCACTTGCTGAACGTGCGGAGCACCACGAGGCCGGGTTCCCCTGCCGCGCGCTTCGCGAGCGACTCGCGGTGCGCGAACTCGATGTACGCCTCGTCGACGACGAGCAGCGCACCGGTCGCCAGCACCTGGTCGATCAGCGACTCCGGCATGAGCGCGCCGGTTGGGTTGTTCGGCGATGGGATGAAGACCGCGCGCGCCGACGCCGCCGCAGCGAGGAACGCCTCGGTGTCGAAGCTCCAGTCGTCGTTCAGCGGCACGTCCACCACTTCGGCGCCGTGCAGGTGACCGTCAAAGCCGTACATCCCGAACGTCGGCGACGCCGTGACGATGCGATCGCCGGTGTCCACGAACAGCCGGAACAGCAGCTCGATCAGTTCGTCCGAACCGGCGCCCACCACCACGCTCGCCGGGTCGACGCCGAGGTGCAGGCCGAGCGCTCGGCGCAGCTTGCGCTGCTCGGCGTCGGGGTACTGGTGCACGGGGAAGCCCTGGCGCAGCACCTCCAGCACCTTCGGGGCGGGGCCGTACGGGTTCTCGTTCCCGTCGAGCTTGATCACGCTCGCCGGATCCACGCCGTACTCGGCGGCCACCGTCGCCAGATCCTCGACGCCCTGGTAGCCGGGCAGCGCGTGGATCGCGGGCCGCAGTGCGGTCTCGGGATCGAAGCGGCGGCGTTGCGAGGCGGTCATCAGCGTCCCTCCAGTCGGCGTTCGATGCTGCGAGCGTGCCCGGTCAGCCCCTCGGCGCGTGCAATCGTCGCGGCGAACGGGCCGAGCCGCTGCAGATCGCCCTCGCTCAGATTGACCGTCGAGGTGATCTTGAGGAAGTCGAGCACGGACAGCGGCGACGCGAAACGCGCCGAGCCGCCCGTGGGCATGACGTGGCTTGGCCCCGCCGTGTAGTCGCCGAGCACCTCGGGCGACGACTCGCCGACGAAGATGCCGCCGGCGTTGCGCACGCGGTGCACGAGCGTCTCGGGCTGGCGGGTGAGCAGGCAGAGGTGCTCGGGGGCGAACTCGTTCGCGAGCGCGATCGCCTCGTCGATGTCGGCGGCGACCACGGCGCCGCCGCGCGCGATCGCGGCGCGTGCGATCTCGGCGCGCTCGAGCGTCTCGAGCTGAAGCTCCACCTCGACCGCCACGGCCTCGGCGTGCGCGCGGCTCGTGGTGATCAGGATCGGCGTCGCGAGCACGTCATGCTCCGCCTGCGCGAGCAGGTCGGCGGCACAGAGGTCCGGCGCCGCGGAGTCGTCGGCGAGCACGAGCGTCTCGGTCGGTCCGTAGATCGCGTCGATGCCGACGCGACCGTAGAGCTGCTGCTTGGCGAGCGTGACAAAGATGCCGCCCGGACCAAAGATCTTGTCGACGCGCGGGATCGTCTCCGTACCGAAGGCGAGCGCCGCGATCGCCTGCGCCCCGGACGCGCGGAAGACGCGACGGATGCCGGCGAAGCGCGCGGCCACGAGCTTGAGCGGGTTGACCGAGCCGTCCGGTCGCGCTGCCGTCACGCCGATCAAGTGTTCGACGCCGGCGACGGCGCCGGGGACGGCAGTGTGGATCACGGAGGACGGCAGGGCCGCGTCGCTGCCGGTCATGTAGATGCCGGCGCGCTCAATCGGCCGCACGATCATGCCCGTGCCGCGCTCGCTGAACGACTGCGGCCCGTGACGCAGTTGCGTGCGGTGGTAACGGCGCACGCGCTCTGCCGCGAACTCGAGCGCCTCACGCTGCTCCGGCGACACGAGCTCGAAGGCCTCCGTGAACTCGTCGGGGCTGACCTCCACCGTCGTGTAGGTCGAGCCGTCGAAGCGCTGCGAGTAGCGGGCGACCGCCGCGTCACCCTCGCGCGCGACGTCCGCGATGATGCGCGCGACGTGCTCGCGCGCGCTCAGCGGCGCACCCCACAGCTCGGCGATCGATTGTGACAGCGCGTCGGGCAGCACCGGCTCCGACAGCGGGTCCCGCCGGAGCACCTCTGCCCGCGCGGCATCGGCGCCCTCGACGATGCGTAGCGTGAGCTCGCGCCCGGCCTTCGCGGCGGGCGGGGTCATCGGAAGTACTGCCGCACGCGGTCGGTCATCCGCTCGCCGGCGTCGGACCAGAAGCGATCGATGCGCTCCGTGGTCACGTGTGCGAACGCGTGCTCAATCGTGCTCTCGGGCGCTGCGCAGAAATCTTCGATCTCATCCTCACTCAAACCGGCGTCGGCGAGGTGCCGGGTCATCATGCGGCGGAAGCGACTGTAGTCCGGCGTCTGGGCGGCCACGTCCGCCGCGACCGCCCGCCACTGCACGAGGTGCTCGTCCGCGATGAACGGGATGGGCTCGTTGAGCGGGTCGCACGCCATGAGTGCCGCGCATACCTCGTCCATCGCCTCGCGGTTCTCGCGGTCGCGGCGGTCGAGTTCGTATTGGAGTGCACGGTCGAGCGCGTTGCGCCGCGGATCGTCGGCAATCGCGGAGTCGTGGCCGAACTGCGTCCGGTAGACATCCTCGATGTATGCCTCGTCGAGCACCAGGTGCGTGATGTATCCCGCGATGAAGGCGCTCGTCGCCGTCTCCAGCCCGGCCGGCCGGACGAGACCGGGGTGCTCCTCGAACATGCGTTGCACCGAATCCTGCCGCTCGTAGTCGTCCAGTTCGAAGAAGTGCGTAACGCGACGATCGAGCCGCGTGATCACGCGGATGTCCGGAGCGGTCGCACCGAAGTAGTACGCGCCGCGATCGGCGTCGATCTCCTTGATGCGCAGGCGCTCCGCGACCATGCGCGCGCGCGCCAGGTGCGAACCGAGCGAAGGCATCTCTCGTCCCGTCTTCCCGTGTCGTCTCGCGCCGGCGGACCGCTATGCGTCGTCGCGGGCGCCTGCGGCGCGCAGGCGCTCGACGAACTCGTCGCGCAGTGTGCCACGACGCCCCGGTGGACGTTCCGGGGCGCCGATCGCGCAGTTCGTCGACTCCATGATCACGTCGATCATACGCAGCCGGTTCGCGCGCAACGTGTCCCCCGTCTCGGTGCCTTCGATCAGGATCTCAGCATCCTCCGGCACGAAGCCCTCGGATGCGCCCGAGATCGGGATCACGCGATAGCGCCCGAGATGCCGGTCACGCGCGTAATCGTCGGCCAGCGCCGCGTACTCCGACACGAGCCGGATCGGACGCTGCGGGTCGTCGCGGCGCCAGTACGCCACCGCCTCCTCGATCGTCTCCACGGGCAGATCCTCGGAGACCACGGCGCCGAGCCGGTACTTCGAGCGCACGAGATCGCAGAGCTCGACCACCGGCGCCGACGGGAACGTGGCGAGCTGCGCGGCGAGCCAGTCGCGCCCGGTGAGCGCGAGATCGAAGCGGCCGAGGGCGACCGCGCGCGGCATGTCCTGGGGGCGGATCGTCTTCACCTCGACGCCCTCGATCGTCGACGTCGGGCGGCGGAGCGCCTGTCCTTCGCCATACCCGTCGAAGGCGATGCCGGCGGCAGCGAGCGCGGCGACCGTGTGTCGTTGCGCGTGCCCGTCCGGCACGGCGATGCGGAACGTCTCGCGCGGCGGCATCACGCGCTGCACGCGCGATCGCGGCACGCGCGCGAGCGCCTCCGGCTGGACGATGCCGCTCTCGAGCGACCCGCGGGGCAGCGCGAGCAACGGTTCGAGCGCGGCACTGAGGTCCCGTCGCGCGAGCGCCTCGCGGTTGCCGATCAACCAGACGCCGCCGGCGTGCACCTGCCCGAGCGGCTCGAGCCCCTCGGCCGCAATCGCCGTATCGGTCGCGATCGCAAGATCGGCGTCGTCCGGCGGCCACGCCTCCGCCTGCGCCCACACCTCGTACAGCCGGTACTCGGGGACGCGCAGGTGGTTGAGGTAGTGCTGAGCGAGGTTCGAGTATTCCGTCGCGACGCGCACCGTGCCCGCCGCGGCGAGCGCGTCGAGGCGCGCGCCCGGCGTGCCGGCGACCTGAAGCCGCTCGCCGCCGAGATCGAGCGGGCGCAGCGGCACGATCGACTCGTGCCGGTATCGGACGAGCAACTCATCGATCCACGTGCGGCTGGCGATGCCGAGGTCGTATTGACCGAGCGCGACCTGGATCGGGATGTCGGCGTCCGAAAACACACGCACTACGACGCCGGGGCGTCCGTTCACATCGAAACGGTACGTGCGCGAGCCTTCCCCGTAGCCCTCGGCGACGAAGCCGACGGCGGCGAGCCGCTCGGCGAGCGGCGTGCGCAGATCGCCGCGTGGGAGCGCGACACGAACGGGCGGTGCATCGCCGGCGCTCACCGCGCGTCGCCATCCGCGAGCGGGGCGCGCGCCGCGAGCGCCAGCAGATCCGCAGCGAAGCCGCAGCCGGGCGCGGGATCGCCCCCGATCTGCTCGGTCAGGCCGTCATAGCGACCACCCGTGATGCATTCGGCATCGCCGTCACGGAAGCGGAAGGTGACGCCGCTGTAGTACTCGAAGTTCCGCGCGGTGCCGGGCAGCACGCGATAGGGAACGCCGGCCGCGTCGAGCGCCGCAGCCGCACCCGCGAGCTCGTCGAGCGCGTGCGCCGCTGCTGGCACGAGCGGCAGGATCGCGGCGCGCAGGTTCGCGACGTAGCCGGTCGACGTGCCATCCACGGCGGCGAGCAGGCGCAGCGCGGAGGTGCCCTGCTGGCTCGTGGCGGCGATCTCCTCGGCGACGGCAGCGTCGCCGTCGAGCAAGCGGTCGTAGGCGGCGAGCTGTGCGCTCGCGCTCAGCCCGGAGGCGGCGAGCACGGCGCGCGCG
>JAQBZW010000228.1 GCA_027622315.1 Chloroflexota bacterium
CAGCACGAGGTAGTCGCCGGGCTGGAGCGCGGGGTGCATGCTGCGGCCGGCGACCTCGACGCGGTAGTAGCGGCGGCGCACAGCCGCCGTCAGCGCGCCGGCGACGCCGAGCGCGCCGGTCGCAACGGCAACGACCGCGGCCAGCATGACTGCCGGACGCGGTCGTCGTGTCATCGGATTGCGAGGGACGAGGCTACTTCTTCGTCTCCCAGAAAACCTTGTCGATCTCGGCAATCGCGTCGAGCAGCTTCTGGCCCTGCGCCGGGTCCTGCGACTTCTTCGCGGCGCCGGCTTCCTTCGTCGCGGTCCAGAAGAGCTGGTGGAGCGACGGGTGCTTCTCCAGGTGCTCGGGCTTGAAGTAGTCGGTCCAGAGCACCCAGAGGTGCTCCTTCACCATGTGCGCTCGCGCTTCCTTGATCGAGAGGCAGCGCGCCCGGTAGTCCTCAACCGTCTCGCCCGCGCTCTTGAACTGGTCGGCCTTCTGGTAACGCTCCTGCGTCGCCTTGACCGACTCGGCCTCGATGCGCGCCTGCGCGGGGTCATACACGCCGCAGGGCAGATCACAGTGTGCGTGGCCCACCGCGCTGGGTCGCAATAGCGCGTCGATCGCCGCTCGAATGTTCATCTCAAACTCCTCGCATCTGCTCACGGGTTCTCGCGCGGGCGATGTTCGCCACGCATCGGGGGTGGTGTCAATCACCATACGTGACCGTCGCACATCGCCGGCGGACGCGCCGCGTGGGCACAGCCGCGAGTTCGGCGGACGCTGCCGGGGTCGGGCGTGGCGCCGTTACGGGTGCAGGTTCTGCGCGAGTGACACTCCGCCGCTACGGCGCTGCGGGTCGTGCAGGCCCGGGTAGGGCGCGAACAGCGACTCGAGCTCGCGGCGGATCGGATCGCCCTCGGGCAGGTAGGGAGAGAAGTCGCCGTTCGGCGCCGGGCGCTCGCGCTGCCCCGTCACTTCGTAGTGCTTGATCTTGTCCTGCAGCATCATCAAGCCCTGCAGCAGCGACTCGGGGCGCGGCGGGCAGCCGGGCACGTAGACGTCCACGGGAGTGATCAGGTTCACGCCCGGCAGCACGGAGTACGCGTAGGCGAACGGGCCGCCCATGATCGCGCAGCCGCCCATCGAGATCACCCACTTCGGCTCCGCCATCTGGAGGTAGATGCGGCGCACGACCGGCGCCATCTTCCAGGTCACGGTGCCCGCCACGATCATCAGGTCGGCCTGGCGGGGCGAAGCTCGGAAGACCTCGGAGCCGAAGCGCGCGATGTCGTAACGCGAGGTCGCGGAGGCGATCATCTCGATCGCGCAGCAGGCGAGTCCGAACATCGCCGGCCAGAGTGATGAGGCGCGCGCCCAGTTCAGGATCCCGTCCACGGAGGTCACGAGCACGTTCTTCCGCACCTCTTCCTCGAGGTCGACGGAAGAGACGTCGTCTCGCATCCCCAGCAGGGGATGCGGAATCTGCAGATGCTCGCCGGTCGTGGTCATCGCGTGCCCCGGTTCGTGAATTCAGTCACCGGCCGCCACACTAGCCGCGCCCCGTCTCCGCGTCGAGCCACGGCCGGTACTCGGCGGGAGGGTCGTTGGTGGGTACCGGTGAGAGCGCGCGCAGGCGCTCGACGATGGGCGGAAGCACGGTCAGCAGGCGGTCGACATCAGCGTCCGTATTGTCGCGGCCGAGCGTGAAGCGCAGCGATCCGCGCGCCAGCTCCGCCGGCATGCCCATGCCCATCAGCACGTGGCTCGGCTCCACCGATCCGGTCGTGCACGCAGAGCCCGAGGACGCGGCGATGCCCGCGAGATCGAGCGCAAGCAGGATCGATTCGCCTTCGACGAAGGCGACCGCGCAGGACACGTTGCCCGGCAGGCGATCCGCCAGCCGGCGCGGGCCCGTGAGCGCGAGCATCGGCACGCGCCGCGGCAGTTCGTCCACCAGCCGCGCCTGCAGCGCACGCTCGTGCGCGAGGTCTGCCTCGCGCCGGTCGCTTGCGAGCGCCATCGCGTGCGCGAAGCCGACGATCGCCGGCGTGTTCTCGGTACCGGCGCGTAAGCGGCGTTCCTGTCCCCCGCCGAGGATCTGCCCGGCGAGCGGCGTGCCGGCACGCACGTAGAGCGCCCCCGCCCCGCGCGGCCCGTACAGCTTGTGCGCCGTGAAGGTCATCAGGTCGACGCCGAGGCGGTCGACGTGCACACCGAGGTGTGCGGCCGATTGCACGGCGTCGGTGTGTACCGCGGTACGCGGGTTCCGTGCGCGCACGAGTCGCGCGATCTCGGCGATGTCGTTCAGCGCACCGACCTCGTTGTTCGCGTGCATCACGGACACGAGCACGGTGTCGTCGCGGACGGCGGCTGCGACTGCGGCCGGGTCCACGCGACCGTCCGACCCGGGGTCGACGATCGTCAGCTCGGCGACGCCGTCGCGCTCGAGTTGCTCGGCGGTGTCCAGCACGGCGTGGTGCTCGACGGACGTGGTCACGAGGTGGCGGCCCCGCCGGGTGCTCGCGGCAAGCACGCCTCGCAGCGCAAGGCTGTCGGACTCCGAGCCCCCGGACGTGAACACGATTTCGTCCGGGTCGGCGCCCACGCAGCGCGCGATCGTCGCCCGCGCTTCGTCGATCGCCTGGGCAGTGCGTTGCGCCTCGACGTAGATCGAGGACGGGTTGTGCCATTGCTCGCGGAGGTACGGGAGCATGGCCTCGATCACGCCCGGGTCGGGCGGCGTCGTGGCCGCGTGATCGAGATACACGCGCGCGGCGGGTGTCGTGCGCCCGCGCTGCAGGTCACCGGAGCCGTCGGTAGTGGTCACGTATCGAGCATACCGCGCCTGCCGGGCGCGGTTAGACTGCGCGCCGTGACCGACGGATCGCGCACCATCTTCCACCACGCGCTCGGAGCGGCGTGCGTCGTCGGGGTCTCGGCGCTGTGGGCCGCGGCCACCAACGACCGCTGGATTCAGAGCGCCGCGCAGGCCGCCGACGGCGCCCCCGGCTACCTCGTGCCCGAGGCGCCGATCGCTGCGTTCATCATCGGCGGCTTCGCATTCGCGATGTTCGCCCTCTGGTATGGCGGCCTCGTCGACCGTCGCTGGCCGCTGTGGGCGATGCTCGGCACCGCGGCGTACCTGCTCGTGCTGTGCTTCCAGTACTGGCGCGCAATCGGCGGCCCGGCCCCGGACGGCACGGAGGTCAGCCGCACCTGGGGGCTGCCGGTCGCGACGGGGGGCGCCGCTTTGATCGTGCTCGTGGCGGCGGCGAGGTTGATCCCGCCCGGCGCAGTGGAGTGGACGAATCCGCGTAGCTGGTCGCGCGGTCCTCGCCAGTCGTGACGTGCGGGGCGCGCCTGTGCCCGGTTGGCCGCTCCAAACCTGTTAACGTCGAACGGATGATCAGAAGCGGTAACGGACGGCTGAACGGCACCCGCCAGGCAGTGCTCAACATTCTCCGACGGCGCGGCGGGGGCGTCTCGGTGGATGAGCTCGCGACCGAGCTGGAGCTCACCGGGGCTACAGTGCGGCGTCATCTCGACGTGCTGCTGCGGGACGATCTCGTCTCGGTGTCGCAGGCGCGCGGTCGCACCGGTCGTCCGCGCTACGTCTTCGCGCTCACGGAGGCCAGCGAGGAGCTGTTCCCGCACCACTACGTGCGGCTCACCCATCGGCTGCTCGAGGAGATCGTGGCGCTCGGTCCGGAAGAGACGGCCGGGCGCGGCGGCGACGCGATCGCTGAGCTGGTGTTCGGCAAGATGGCCGACCGGCTCGCCGGCGAGTACGCACCGCTGGTTTCGGGCAGCACCGTGGAAGCGCGCGCCCGCTCCGCGGTCGCGCTGCTGAGTCAGGACGGGCTGGATTTCGACGTCGTGGTCGGCGAAGACGGAGTGCGGCTGCTCGGCCGGGGCTGTCCGTGCACCCGCATCGGCGTTGACGTGGAGGCGACGACGAAGTCATGCGCACACGACCGACGGTTACTGGAGCGCGTGCTCGGCGTGCGCGTGCGGTCACTCGGTGCGGACGAGATTCCATATGACTTCCTCTCCGGGTACCTGATCGAAGCGGACGCGCCTGCGGCGAACGGCAGCTCGTAGCGCGGCGAGCGCGCCGCGGCGGCGGTTCGACGGACGCCCGGCTCGATCCGTATACTGAAAGCAGTCAGTGAAGACACGACCCCGAGCGCACGATGATCGTGCCGCGCGGGTGATCGGGAAGGCGGAACCGCATGACGAGCATCCCCGGCATGGGCGCGCCGATTACTACCCACCGGCAGGAAGTGGCCGAACCGGTCGCCTCGCCGCTGGTCCCATTGGTGACGATTACCGATCGTGCCGCAGTGCGTGCGCGTCAGCTGCTGACGGACAAGGGGCACGCGAACGGCATGCTCCGCGTCTTCGTCGTCGGCGGTGGCTGCTCCGGCTATCAGTACGGCATGGCGATCGCGGATGACGCTGACGCCGACGACCGCGTGGTCGAGACCGAGTCCGGCGTGCGAGTCGTCGTCGACACGGACTCGATCGCGATGATCCAGGGCGCGGAGATCGACTACGTCGAAGACCTGATGAAGGCCGGGTTCACGATCTACAACCCGAACGCCGTCTCGTCCTGCGCCTGCGGCTCGTCGTTCCAGGCGGCCGGAAACACGGGTACCCCGCGACCCTGCGCCTGACGCTCCCTCGGTTTCTCAGTCGAC
>JAQBZW010000014.1 GCA_027622315.1 Chloroflexota bacterium
AGCGGTTCGGCGTACCGCTCGGCGTGCGCACGGGTCTCGGTGACGCGTTCTCCCGCCCGATTCGTGCCTGGCTCACCGTGCTCGCGATCGGAACGCTCGGCGCCTCGGCGGTTGCGACGCTCACGTTCGAGGCCACGATCAGCGGATTCGTCTCGCAACCCGCGCGGGTGGGCATCTCGCCCTTCGACCTCGTGGTGTCCGCGGCCGGCGGCGATCGCGCCTCGACCCTGGCCGGCGTGACGGCGCTCGCGGCCGCGCGCGACGACGTCAGGGCGATCGTCTATCGCAGCGTGTGGTGGCTGAACCTGCCGACCGACGGCATACGGCTCGATTCCACGTCGGATCGGTACGAGCGGGTGCTGACCCGCGCGCTCAGCGGCGACATCGCCGGCTCCGGCATCCCGGTCGTCTCCGGCCGGCTGCCGGCGGCACCCGGCGAGGTGGCCGTCGGCATCGGACTGGCACGCCGCTTCGGGATTCACGATGGCGACCGACTGCCGACGACCTTCGTGGGCGACAGTACGCAGCTGCCGCTCCCGCTCAGGGTCGTGGGCACGATCGCCGATGCGTCGAACGACGCACGTGTGCTGCTCGTGACCGCGGACACGTTCGCCGGCGTCGCTGGCGCGTCGGCAGTGCCCGACGAGATTGCGTGGCGGCTGGACAGCCCCGCCTCGGTCGCGAGCGTACGCACAGCGATCAGCAACGCGTTCGGAGCGAGCGTTCAGATCGACGAGTCGCGCGCGCATCTCCTGGCCGACATCACGGCGACGCGGGACGATCTCCGTCCCGTGCTGTTCGGACTCAATGGGCTGTTGTTCGCGATCGCGGCGCTCAACCTGTTGCTCATCCTGGTGATCTCCGTGCGCGAGCGCCGTCGAGAACTCGCGACGCTGCGGGCGCTGGGATTCACGCCGCGCCAGCTCGGCGTCGGCGTGCTGGCGAGCGCGGGACTGCTCGGCGCCGCCGGTGTCGCAGTCGGCGCGCCCACCGGCTACGCGCTCGTGCGTTGGCTGCTCGATGGCGTCGCGCATGACGCGGGCTGGCAGGCCGGCGCCGTCGCGACGCCGGGCCCACTCGCATGGCGGCTGCTCGTTGGCGTTGCGATCGCCGTCGCCGTGGCGGCCGCGGCGGTCCCCGCATGGCTGGCGATCCGCGGACCGGTCGCCGACGGGATGCGGGCGGAGTAGGCAGATACCGGCGGAGGGCCACCACACAGTGCCGCTCCGGGCGGACCCGAGCGCGTGGTTCGCACGTCGTCTCGCGATCCACAGCGGCCCGCGTATCCCGGTCGTGCGGCGACCGCGGCAGGCTCGCTGACGTCGTGCGCCGAGCCGGGCCCACCGACCGGCTTCAGCGCGCGCCGGGCCAGCGCGCCAGCGCGCGTTCGATTTGCGCCGCGTGCTCCTCGAGATGGGCCGCATAGATGCGCAGCCAGTCCTCGGCGCCATACGTGCCGGACTCGGTATGGGTCCCGCGGCGCGCCCACGCTGCCTCCGGCAGCGCGCGGATCACCGGCACGGTGTGCGCCCGCACCGCGTCCACCACCGCCAGCGCCACCGTGAGCGGGTGCGCCTGGTAATCCATGGCCGCGGCCCACCCCGTCTCGTCGTAGCCCTGGATCACCGGCTCGCGCTCGGCGACCAGGTAGCGGATGCGCAGCGCGGCGTTCATCTCCGAGTCGGCGCAGTGCACCGCGATCTCGTGCGCACTCCACTCGTCGGGCGCGGGCCGCCACGCGAGCGCCTCGATCACAGGCGCGTTGTCGAGCGCCGCGCGCAACCGCGCCGGTCCCGCCGCATAGCTCGCGATCAGCGTCGCTCGCTCTGCCGCTGCGGTCATCGCCCCGCTCCCTCGTCCGTCAACTCAGCGCCGCGATCGCGGCGCCGTCCGCACGGGGGTCGGTCCCGCCCCAGAAGGTCCCGGTCTCCGGATCGCGCCAGATCGCCTGCCCCGTCCCGAAGACGAAGCGGTCGGTCGACGGCACCACGACGTGCCCCATCTGTTCGAGCCGCATCATCGTGTTGACCGGAATGCCGGACTCGACGTGCACCTCGCCGACCGCCGACGCCGGCCGCAGGCAGAACCGCGGCGCGTCGAGCGCGCTCTGTGGGTCGGAGCCGTGATCGACCATCTGCACGAACACCTGCACCTGGCCCTGGGGCTGCGTGAAAGCGCCTTTGACGCCGAACACGGCGTGCAGGGCACCATCGGCGGTGGTCGAGAGCGCGGGGATGATCGTGTGGTACGGCCGCTTCCGCCCCACGAGCGCGTTGCGATGCGACGGATCGAGCGAGAAGTTCGCACCGCGGTTGTGCAGCGTGAATCCGCGCCCGGGTGGCACGATCCCCGTGCCGAATCCCTGGTAGACGCTGTTGATGAAGGAGCACGCATTCCCGTCCGCGTCCACCACGGCCATATACACGGTGTCTGAGCCGCGAACCGGCACACCCGCCGTGATCGCCTCGCGCACCCGGCCCGGATCGATCAACGCGCGCCGCTCGTTCGCGTACGCCTTGGAGAGCAGCCCTGAGACCGGCACGTCGACGACGGCGGGATCGGCGACGTAGGTCCGAGCGTCCTCGAAGGCGAGCCGCATGGCTTCGATCTCGTAGTGCAGATGCTCCGCCGAAGCCGGATCGAGCGCCGCCAAATCGAACCCCTCGAGCACGTTGAGAGCGATCAGCGTCGTGATGCCCTGACCGCTCGGCGGGCACTCATACACCGTGTGTCCGCGGTACGTGGTCGAGATCGGCGGCTCGAAGGTCGACTCGTGCGCGGCGAGGTCGGAGTGCTGCATCAGCCCCCCGCCCTCAGCGAGCACCGCGAGGATCTCGCTCGCGATCGCCCCACGGTAGAACGCGTCTGCCCCGTCCGCGGCGATCTCGCTGAGCACGCCGGCGAGGCGCGGATTGCGCCAGATCTCGCCGGGACGAGGCGCGCGACCGTCGATCAACATCTCGTCGAAGTGGGGCTGGCCGAACAGCCCGGGCACCAGCTCCGCCCACTGCGCAGCGATCAGCGGCGACACGGGGAAGCCGCGCTCGGCGAGCCGGATCGCGGGGCCCAGCGCGTCCGCGAGCGCCATCCGTCCGTGCCGTGCGAGTGTGTCGGCCCAGCCAGCCACCGCGCCGGGCACGGTCACGGCGTGGGGCGAGTGGAACGGGATGGCGCCGGTGATACCGAGCTGCGCGAGCACGGAGATCGAGAGCGCGGCCGGCGCTCGCCCACTGCCGTTGACGGCGGACACGCGGCGCGAGCTCGCATCGAACACGAGCGCGAAGCAGTCCCCGCCGACACCGGTCGCCGCCGGCTCGACGACCGCAAGCGCGGCGGCGGTGGCGACCGCCGCGTCGGCGGCATTGCCGCCTGCGCGGAGGATCTCAACGCCGGCCTGCGCGGCCAGCGGCTGGGACGTGGCGACGAGGCCGGTCGTCGACAGCACCGGCGCGCGCCGCGAGCGGAAGGGCAGGTTCTCTGCGTGTGTCACCGCGCCACCTCGGTTCCGACGACGGAGCACCGCTCGGCGGGCCTCACGGCGGACTGTCGACGCAGGGCTTCACGGGACGGGGGCGAGACGGTAGCCATGGGGGCGCTTCCTCCTCCGCCGGCCACAGCGAGAGTCATGCTATGCGTCGGCGCGCGGAATGAAAGAGCCGCCGAGACCCGTCGGTATACTCCCGGCGCTGACAATCACTCATACCCGGAGGGGGCACCACCAGTGGAATATCGCAATCTCGGACGATCGGGCCTGCAGGTCTCGATCGTGGGCATCGGCTGTAACAACTTTGGCGGGCGCATGGACGCGAAGGCGACGGATGCCGTCGTCGGAAAAGCGCTCGACATGGGCATCACGCTGTTCGACAGCGCCGACGTCTACGGCGGGGCGGGCAAGTCCGAGGAGTTTCTCGGGAAGGCGCTCAAAGGTAAGCGCGAGGACGCCATCGTCGCGACGAAGTTCGCGATGAAGATGGGTGAGGGGCCGATGAAGAGCGGCGGCTCCCGGCGCTACATCATGCAGGCCGTCGAGGACTCGCTGCGCCGGCTGGAGACCGACTACATCGACCTCTACCAGATGCATGCGCCCGATCCGACGACGCCGACCGAGGAGACGGTGCGCGCGCTCGATGACCTCGTGACGTCCGGCAAAGTGCGCTACCTGGGCAACTCAAACTACGCCGGCTGGCAGATCGCGAACGCGTCGTGGGTGCAGAAGAACGAGGGGCTGGAGCCGTTCGTCTCGGCGCAGAACCAGTACAGCCTGCTGGACCGCTCGATCGAGCGCGAGGTCATCCCGGCGTGCGAGGCGTTCGGCCTCGGCATGCTCCCGTTCTTCCCGCTCGCCAGCGGACTGCTCACCGGCAAGTACCGGCGCGGCGAGTCCGCGCCCGAGGGCACGCGCCTCGCGGCGGGCCCGATGGGCGAGCGCATGCTCACAGACCAGAACTTCGACATCGTCGAGAAGCTCGAGGACTGGGCGCGCGCGCACGACCACACCATCCTCGAGCTGGCGTTCAGCTGGCTCGCCACCAAGCCCTATATCAGCAGCGTGATCGCGGGAGCGACCAAGCCGGAGCAGGTCGACGCGAACGCCGCCGCAGCCGCGTGGCGGCTGACCGACGCGGAGATGGCAGAGGTCGACCAGATCAGCAAGCGCTAGGCGCACCGCACGCACGGCCTCCGAGGACGAGCGCCCCACACGGGGCGCTTGTCACGCCCCACCGACCGCACCGAGGGCGCCGGGCGTGGCCGGCCGCGGTCGTGCTTACGAGAGGCGCGCGAGGAATTCCCGCACGGCGGCATTGAACGCCGCCGGCTGATCGATGTTCGAGGAGTGTCCGGCGTCGTCGATCACGACCTTGCGCGCGCCGGGGATCTTGTTCGCCATGTAATCCGTGCCGGCGAGATACGGCTGATCGTTCGCGCCGACGAGGATCAGCGCCGGCACCGCGATCTCGGGGAGCGAGTTGATCACGCGATCGTCGAACTGTGCGAGCAATCCGCGCGCTGCGTGCGCCAGCCCGGCGGCCGAGCGGTGCTGCGCGATGCGCACCTCGTTCCCGCCGCCGAGGGCATCGAGCCCGCGCTCCTCGAAGTTCCGAGCGCGCTGTTCCGCCGTCTCGTTCCAGGCGGCGCGCGTGTTCGGGTTGCGGTAGCCCGGGCCGGTATCGAAGAGCATGAGCGCCCGCGTCATCTCCGGATGCGCGACGTGGAAGGCGAGCGAGACGTATCCGCCGAGCGAGAGTCCGCCGATCACGGCCCGCTCTTCGCCGCAGGCCTCGAGGATCGACACCACGTCCGCCACGGTCTTCGCCTCGCTGTATTCGGCGGGGTCGTCCGGGCTGTCGCTCTGCCCGTGACCGCGCATGTCCCAGGTGATCAGCCGGTAGTCGCCCGCGAACTCGTCGACCTGGCCACGCCACATCGCCGTCGTCGCGGAGTACCCGTGACTGAGCAGCACCGCCGGTCCGCTGCCGTGGTCTTCGTAGAAGATGCGGACGCCGTCGCGGTCGATGTAGGGCACGGGCGAGTCCTTCCGGGGGCGGCGCGGGCGGGTCACTCGGCGTGCTTGCCGGGCTCCCATCCGCCGGCCGCAAGGTACTCCGCCGCGAAGTCGCGAGGCACGCCCTCGAGTTCCGTGCCGAGGCTGTCGTTCCAACGGTTGAGGAATCCGAAGAGCGCCACGACGGCCATCAGCTCCACGATCTGCGGCTGCTCGAAGTGCCGCCCGAGCGCCTCGAAGTGTGCGGCGGTGACGGCGTTCGGCACAATCGCAGCATCACGCGCGAGCCGCAGCGCGGCGCGCTCCGCAGCGTCGAAGTGCGCGCTCGATTCGAAGTCGAAGAGCGCGGCCACCTTCTCGGCCGGAACGCCCGCCTCATGTGCGGCATTGGCCGTATGCGCCTGGCAGTAGCGACAGCCGGACGCGGTGCTCGCGACCTGCGCGACCAGCTGCTTCAGCCCGCGATCGACCTCCCCGTCGCCCATGGTCGCGCCGAACAGGCGCATGAACGCGGAAAGGATCGGCGGCCGGTGCCCGAGCAAGAACAGGCTGTTCGCGACGTATCCCTGGCGCTCCTCGGAGGCGGCGAACACCGCCTCGTACTCGGCGAGGTCTTCGCGCCGCAGCGGTTCCACATGTGGCATCGTCTCGCTCCTTCGTGGTCGCGGAGGCTAGGCGGTCACCGCCGCGGCGCTCGCCGCGCCGACGCGCAGGGCCTCGTCGTAACGCGCGACGCAGTTCGCAACGACGCGCGGCACGTCCCCCTCGAGCAGGTAGCGGTCGCGAACGAGTGCGGCCGCAGCCTCGTGGACCCGCGACTGGTAATCGTCTCGGTCCGCGTAGCGTTCTGCGAGCGCGGGGCAAGGATCGCCGGCCGATCGCTCGTCCACCGATCGCGCAAAGAAGCGCGTCAGCCCGAAGAACGTCTGGGCGAGCCGCGGATCGCCGCCGTCCTCGGGCTGTGGGTTCCATCCCGTGTGCGAGCCGACCGGCACCGTGAGGTCCGGCAGCCGCACGCCGGCGACCTCGTTGAGGTCGGCGTCCACCGCCGAGACGAGGCAGGGATACGGCTCGGACTCGACCGGCGGATACGCGCCGGTGCCGCGCTCTGCCTGCGGGCCGAGGTCGATCCTGCGGATGCGCGACAGTCGCCCCGCCTCGACCGGATCGAGGTCGGGCAGCGCCGCGAAACGCGGGAGGATCTGCTCGCGCGGAACGGCCGTGCCGTCGCTCAACCGGGGGTAGCGGGAGCCCGGCGGTTCGCTGTCACCACGAACCCACCGATCGAGGTTGATGAGCGCTGCGCGACTGAGCGGGGAGTAGTCGACGACGTTCATCCCATAGCGCGTCGCCAGCCCCATCAGAGGAAGCACGCGCTGTTGCGGGACCGCGCCCTGTGTGTGCTGGGTGCCGGCGAAGTGATACACGCGCGTCGTCGGCTCGGGTTCGACGTCCGCACCGCCGCGTGTGTCCACGTGGATCAGCGACGCGTCCCCGCGCCAGTACTCCCACGAAGTGTTCGCATAGAAGATCTTCGGGACCGCCTGTTGCGCCTTCACGCGATCGAGCAGACCGGCCTCGCGTCCGGAGAGGTGATCCGTGATCGGGCGGTCCGCGAACGGGAAGAGCTGCCCTAAGCTCGGCGCGTGCGCCCACGAGGGGAGCGCGAAGCGGTGGTTGAACTCGCCGCGCATCCCACCGCCGATCAGCGCGAGCACGCCGTCGAGCGCGACCACCCCCGCCTCGTCTCGGTTCAGCCCGGCATAGAGAAAGTGTCGGAGCAGTCGCGCCGTCTGGGAGACCCCGAACCCGATCACGCGATCGAAGCCCGACGCGAGCTCCCCGCCGGCGCCCGCGCGCACGAACGTGGCGGCGTCGCGCAGCGCCAGCAGCCCCGCCCCCACCACCGGCGGATCGGCCGCGGTGTACACGGCGCGATAGATGTGCCCTGGTACGAACCCGTCGTCGAGCGATAGATCGAGCCCAACCAGGTCGGGCGCGCCGACGACCTCGCCGGCCGTGAAGCGCCAGCGATCGCGCGGCACGAGCGCCGGTTCGGCGTCCTCGTACTCGTAGTCGAAGAGACGCGCGCTCGCTTCGCCGGCATCGAACGGCGGGTACGGCACGTTACCGAGCTGGGAGATCGGCCACGAATGCACGGCCTTCGTCGGGCGCACTTCGGCCATCGCGTCGCCGCGCAGGCCACCGCCCGGCCCGCCGGCGATCGGCGCGCGGATCTGGAGCGCAGTCGCCAGCGGCACGGCGTCGGTCTGCCAGGCGACGGTCATCACCGAAAAGCCGTGGCGGTACGCGAAGCCGTCGCCGGGCGTGGTGGAGTCCGTCGTGGCGGCCACGCCAGCGGCGTTGAGCGACCCGGCGACCAGGCTGCGGCCGCGGTTCGGCACGTCGAGGATCAAGGATCCGTTACCGCGCCTCGGGTCCTCCGGCACGATCAGCCTGACATCGGCATCGAAGTGCACAGCACCGTCGGTGGCACGGGGCGCGAGATCGAGATCGGCGATGCCGGCGTTCGCCGCGTGCATCGGGTCGACCGCGAAATGGAGCACGCCGTCGACGCGCGTGTAGCTCCCGACGTCACCGAATGACACGCCGTCCGCGTACGGCCCGCGCCGCGTGACCTCGAATCTGACTACCGCCATCTCGTCCTCCAGACCGCCCAGCAGACCTTCATCTCAACGCGGCCCAGACGGATCGCCGGAGCCGCGAGCGTGCACACCGTCCTGGGCGCGATCGCGTCGTATCGCGGTGAAGCGGGTCAGGCCCTCGGCAACAGTCGCTCGAGTGCAGCTTCGTCGTCCTGCTCCATCGCCAGCTCCGCCGCCAGGCTGTCCGCGTCGCGGTAGATCGAGGCCACCGCGAGCGTGCGGCCGGCGCGCCGGTAGGACACGACGACGTCGCGGTCGGCCGCGCTGCCACTGACCGCGGCCTCGTCCCACCGTGACGCGTGACCGACGTAGTTGATCGGCACGTCGTAGTGCTGGCTCCAGAAGAACGGGACGTCACGGTAGGGCTCGGCGCGCCCGAGCATGTTGCGGGCCGCCGTCACGCCCTGCCGCTCGGCCACCACCCAGTGCTCAACGCGCACGCGCTCACCGCTGCGGCGATGTGGCCATGACGCGATGTCGCCTGCGGCCCACACGCCCTCCGCGCTCGTGCGCAGAAACTCATCGACGAGCACACCGTCGTCGACCGCCAGGCCGGTGCTCTCCGCGAGCGCGAGGCGTGGACGCACGCCCACGCCCATCACGACGAGTTCGGCCTCAATGCGACTGCCGTCGTCGAGCGTCACGTCGTGCTCGCCGACGGAGCTCGCCGTACGTCCGAGGTGGAAGATCACCCCGTGCTCCTCGTGCAGCTCCTGCACGAAGCGCCCGAGCTCGGCGCCGAGCAGCGTCCCGAACGGCAGATCTTCCGGCGCGACCACGTGCACCTCGATCTCGCGCGTTCGCAGCGCCGCGGCCACCTCGAGCCCGATGAAGCTCGCGCCGAGCACGACGGCGCGCGACGCGCCCACAGCGCGCGCGACGATCGCGCGCGCGTCCGTGACCGAGCGCAGCGTGAACACGTGTTCGCGATCGGACCCGGGGAAGTTCAGGCGCATGGGCTCGGCGCCGGTGGCAAGCAGCAGCGCGCCGTAGTCGAAGCGCTCACGGTCGCCGACGACGACCTGGCGCGCGGTGGTGTCGATCGCGGTGACGGTTACCCCGAGTCGCAGATCGATGCGCTGCTCTGCGTAGAACTCGCGGTCGTGGAGCGGCAGCCACTCCTCGGGCGCGGAGCCCGCGAGGTAGTCCTTCGAGAGGTTCGGGCGGTCCGGCGGGACGAAGTCCTCGGCGCCGATCATCGTGATCGGCCCGTCGTAACCCTCGCGCCGAAGCGTCTCCGCCGCCGCATTGCCCGCCGCGCCGGCGCCCAGAATCACGACGGACGCCGGGGGCGCCGCGATCGGCGCCGGTGACGAGACGTGTGGCGCCTCGGCGCCGACATACCAGCGTCCGTCGCGCGCGCTCACCTCGTAGCGAGCGACGCCGGACAGCGCAGGCGGCCGCGCCGCCTCGCCAGTACGCACGTCGAAGGCAGCGTGATGCCACGGGCAGCGCACGCACGCGCCGTCGAACAGCCCCTCGGCGAGCGGTCCGCCGTAGTGGCTGCACGAGGCCGCGATCGCATGCACCTCGCGCCCCCGACGCGCGAGCAGCACGGCCCCGCCGTGTGCGTGACCGAGCAACATCGCGCCGTCCGCCAGCTCGGCCTCGGCCACCCCGTCCGCAACGAGATCGGGCCCCGAGAGTTCGCCGTCGCCACCAGCCATCGCGTGTCTCCCTTCCCGCTGCGCAAGCCTAAGCCCGGCTGTCGAGAACCGTGCGGACACGCGCCGCGGGTTCGTGCCCGCCGACAACACCCCCGATCCCCCACGCCGAACACGCCTCCGCAACCCCCCGGATCACATTTCGAACACGTCCGCGCAGTACGCTCGATCCGCGGGGCGCTCCCGGTCTGTCGCCCGAACGCGGGGTATCCGCCCGCACCACGCACATGGTTGGACTGTTCACACACAACACGATCGTTCTGCCCGACGGACGCCGTCTCGGGTACGCCGAATACGGGCACCACGAGGGCTTCCCCATCGTCTACTCGCACGGGGTGCCGGGCTCGCGGCTCAGCGGGCTGCTCGCCGGCGTGCTCGCGGCTCCGCGCGGTGCCCGAGTGATCGCGCTCGACCGCCCCGGATACGGGCTCTCCGAGCCGAAACCCGGAAGACGCATCATCGACTGGCCGGAGGACGTGCGCGCCGTCCTGGATGCTCTTGAGATCGAACGCTTCGCGTTGCTCGGGCACTCGGGCGGCGGTCCGTATGCGTGCGCGTGCGCGTACGCGTTCGGCGAGCGCGTGACCGGGACGGCGGTCACGAGTGGGATGGGCCCGGTGGCAAGTGTGCACGCCTCGCGCCGGCTCACGTGGCGCCAGAAGGCGTTCCGTGCGACCGCCGCTCACGCGCGACCCGCGATCCGTTTTGCGCTCAGCCGCGCGGCCGAATCCGTTGTGCACGATGTGGACGCGTACCTCGCGGGACGTGCCAGCTCAACGGCGCCCGTTGACCTCGAGGTACTGCGGCGCCCGACAATCCGCGCGATCGTGCAGGAGGACCTGCGCGAGGCATACGCACAGGGCGCCGGGGGCACCGTGGAGGACGTCCGTCTGCTCGCGCGACCGTGGGGATTCCCGCTCGGGGAGATCCGAACGCGCGTGGACCTCTGGCACGGCGAGCAGGATTCGGTCGTGCCACTGTGGCTCGCGACCCATGTCGCGGCGGCTATCCCGGGGGCGCGCGCGCATATCGTGCGCGACGCGGGGCACCTGATGGCGATCGATCTCATGGACGAGGTGCTCGACACGCTGATCGTCGGCAAGAGCGACCATCCCGCGCACGGATCTGCGCAGCGGGCGGTACCGCGCATCCGCGTCGGACGCTTTGGCGTCGCCCGGCTCTCTCCCGCAGCCCGCGGGCGGTGACGGCGCACCGGCCAACGCCGCTTCCCGTCGGCTTCGTCACGCACCCTTCGTTCCTGGATCACGCGTCGCCGGGTCACCCCGAACGGCCCGATCGGCTGGCGGCGATCCTCGCGCACCTCGACGCGACCGGGCTGAGCGCGCGCATGCGTCCACTCGCGGCGCGCGATGCCACCGACGCCGAGTTGCTCGCCGTGCACTCGCCCGCGCTGCTCGCCACGGTCGCGCACGCACCCGACGAGGGCGGCTGGATCGACGCCGACACGTACGTAAACGCGCACTCGCCCGAGATCGCGCGGCGCGCCGCCGGTGCGACGCTCGCCGCGCTGGAAGCGGTGCTCGCGGGCGATGTGGGCTCGGCCTTCGCCGCGGTCCGCCCGCCCGGGCACCACGCGACGGACAACGCGGCGATGGGATTTTGCCTGTACAACCACGTCGCGATCGCCGCCGCCGCAGCGCTGCGCGCCGGCGTGCCTCGCGTCGCGATCCTCGACTGGGACGTGCACCACGGGAACGGCACGCAGGCGATCTTCGATGCCGATCCGCGCGTGTTTTACGCAAGCACCCACGCCTACCCGTTCTACCCGGGCACCGGTCACTTTCGTGAGCGTGGTACCGGCGCGGCAGTCGGGACGAAGCTGAACGTGCCACTGCCCGCCGGCAGCGGCGACGAGGCGTTCGAGGAGGCGTACCGCCGGTTCATCCTGCCGGCGCTCACGGCGTTTGAGCCGGACCTGATGCTGATCTCCAGCGGCTGGGACGCTCACGCCCGCGACCCGCTCGCACCGCTGAATGTGACGACGGCGGGCTACACGCGCGTCGCACGCGCCGCGCTCACGGCCGCGCGCAGCCTGTGCGACGGTCGCGTGGTCGTCGCTCTCGAGGGCGGGTACGACACGCACGCGCTCGCGTGGTGCGCCGGCGCGCTGTGCGCGCTCATGCTCGGCGAGGAGCCCGCGCCCGACCCCGAACCGGCCCGACCGCCTCCCGGCCCCGACGTGCAGGCGTTGTTCGCGGCGATCGCGCACGCGTTCGCATGAGCGGACGCCGTGATCGCCGGCAGCAGCGTCAGCGACGCGCCTGGCACACACGAGCAAGCGCCCGCCAAATGGCGGGCGCTTTCACTTCACGGGCAGTGGGCGGGCTCATGCGCCTCGCGGGCGCGTGCGATCAGGAGGGACCGCGCTTGATCCGTGCGTCGCGCTCGCGGCGCGTGACGTAGCTCGTCTTCACCTCGTCGGTCGCGACCTTGCGCATGATGCGCTGCTTCTCCTGCTCGACGCGGGGCGTGCCGCGGCGGCGGATCTTCTTCAGCATCGCCTGCTCGGACCCCTGCTGCGTCTTGTCGTCGATCCCGCCGCCCCACTCGAGCGACTGGGTTCGGCGCGCCTCGGTCATCGCCTCGAAGCGCTCGAGATCCTCGACGGTGGGCGCGGGCGTGCTGTCCTTGTCCTTGAGCTCGGGGTGGACGTACGGCTGGCTGGCCTCGGAGATCGGCTTCGACACCTTCTTGCCCAGGTGCCAGTGCGACCCGTCATCGGGAATGCGCCGTGGGTAGCCGTCGCGGAAGACGAACGCAGCCCACTGCTTGGACATCACGCGCTCGGAGTCCTCGTCGCAGACCGGACACGGTTGCGCCTTCGGCGCCTCGCGCGCCGGTCGCAGAAGTTCAAACACACCGTCGCAGTCGCGACAGAAATACTCGTAGAGCGGCATCTCTACACCTTTCCGAAAGCTCGAACCCGGGCCGGGTGCACGAGTGTAGTGGATGATCGCACCCGGGCAGTACCTCCACGTCGAGCGTTCCGCTTGGTCACGTCTCCACTGGTACGTCCGCGGACGGATTCTGGCTTCATGCCCGGCGCCCGGCTTCCCATGGGCAGACCCTCATGAACTGAGGCCGATCAACCGATACGATCAGGGAAGTGCAATCACAGGGAGCGCGCATGGCCTACTACGTCGTCGGCGGCGAGTACCGGGACACTACGTTCCGAGAGATCACACGAGCGGATACGCCCGATGGCCCGTTCGCGGAGTACGCGGACGCGCTCGCCACATGGCGAGCGAAGTCCGTGCGCCACATCGACGAGGCTTTTGTCCGGTACCAGATCGTGCGGGCGGCGGAGGGCGCGGGGGCCGGCGCACGCCCGATCACGGCAAGCGTCTAGCGATCGTTCCCGCTACCATCCGCAGCGCACCAGAAGGGGCTGCCCGGATGCCGCAAACCCCACACGCATCGAAGCAGGATTACGAGGCCGCGTTCGCGGGCTTTCACTATCCGATTTCGAAGTCCGCAGTACTGAACGGTGGGCGCGACAAGGGCGGCCTCGACCGCGAGGTCGCGCGCGTGCTGACCCGCATTCCGGATCGTAAGTACCGCACCGTTGACGAATTGAAGGACGCCGTTCGCGGCGTCTATCGCGCGATGGGCGTCCCGGAGGACGGGCTGCCCGTTTAGCCCCGCCGCTCGCGACTCCGGCCTGCCGGCTACTCCAGCGACACGATCTCGATCTCGAAGTTGAGCGCCTTGCCCGCGAGCGGGTGGTTGGCGTCGACCGTGACGTTGTCACTCGTGACCTCGAGCACCGTCGCCGGTGCTCCGTTTCCCAGCTGTACGCGATCCCCGACCGCGAGCCCTTCGGGCGCGCTGTCGAGCGGCACGGTGACCACGCGATCATCGCTGTGCTCACCGTAAGCATCGGCCGGTTCGATATGCACCTCCTTCTTGTCGCCGACCGCCATTCCGCGCACGGCCTCGTCGAAGCCCGCAATCACCTGACCCTCGCCGACGACAAACGTCAGCGGGTCGCGACCCTCGGACGAATCGAAGACCTCACCATCGTCGAGCGTGCCCACGTAATGCACCGAGACCGTATCGCCGTCCGCTGCCACGCGACGCTCCTCTCCCCCGCCACACGCCCCGAACAGGAGCGCGAGCGCGACCACAAGCGTCAGCCGCACGATCTGGGAACGACCGATCAGGCGAGTCACTCTCTGGGCCCGTGGTGTGTGTTCTTTGTCACGATGGGCACGGTAGCACGCACCCTGCGCTCAATCGCCACTCCCAGCGATGACGCGCAGAGGCCTGCGGCGTAGGCTCCACGCGTGCGCGACGCGAACAACCTCGGCTGGATCGACCTCGAGATGACTGGCCTCGAGCCAGATCGCCACGTGATCATCGAGGTGGCCAGCCTGGTCACGGACCCGAGCCTGCGCATCCTGGCGGAGGGTCCAGTGCTGGCGGTCCGTCGCACCGAGGCCGAGCTCGCGGAGATGAACGACTGGAACGTGAACACGCATACCGCCTCCGGCCTGATCGAGCGTGTACGCACATCGCAGATCGACGTGCGCGAGGCCGAGCGGCAGACGGTCGCCTTCTTCGAGCAGTGGATCCCGCGCGGCGTGTCACCACTCTCCGGCAACTCGATCGCCCAGGATCGCCGCTTTCTGCGCCGAGAGATGCCGGATCTCGACACGTTCTTCCACTACCGCCAGATCGACGTGAGCACGATCAAAGAGCTCGTGCGCCGCTGGTACGGCGAGCGCTACCAGCCACCGGCCAAGGGCGACGCGCACCGCGCCCTCGACGACGTGCGCGAGAGCGTGCGCGAACTGAGCTGGTACCGCGACCACGTCTTTCGACCGGTGGCGCCCGATGCTCGAGCATGGCGCACGTGGCGTGGCGCGCTCCAACTGGTGCGCACTCGCCTGCGCCGCGACGCGTAAGCGGGCGAATCGCCCCGGATCCCCTGCGGCAGCCGCTCTGAACTGACGACCCTTCCTCTAAGGAAGGGATGATCATGCGCGCCGAATCACCTGTCCCGGGCGACGCACGCCCGCGCCCCCGCCTGATGGCCGCCGGCGACTCGATCAGCGATCGCCGGTACGAGGACATCCTCGACGGCGTCCCCGTCTCATCGATCATGTCGCGCGCGCTGATCACGATCAGCGCGGATGCGAAGCTCGGCGAAGCGCGCGATGAGATGGAGATCGCACGGATCCACCACCTGCTCGTCGAGGATCGCGGGTTTGTGGTCGCCGTGCTTTCGGACCGCGATCTGATGCGCAACCTCAGCCCCTACGCGGGGACCGCCAGCGCCCAGCGTCGGGACGACGACACCCTGCGGCGCACGGTCTTCCAGGTCGCGAGCTACCGGCTGCTCACCGTGCGCCAGAGCGCATGCGTGCAGGAGGTGGCCGCACTGCTGCTCGAACACCGGATCTCCTGCCTGCCGGTCGTGGATGATGAAGATCAGGTCGTGGGCATCGTGACCACGCGCGATCTGCTCCGCGGCATGCTCGAGTGCGTGGTTCCGCCCCGCGCCTGACGCCTTGCCCCGCATCGCCTTGCCCCGCCTCCCCGGTGCCCCGGGCGCTCCCGTCCCGTGTGTCCGCTAGGCTGCAACGACACGCCGGCGTCAGACTTGCCGGCACCCGACCGGGGGGCGGCGCCGAGCACCGATAAGCGGAGGGGGCACCGTGGCCGATGGGCCGCTCAGCGGCGTACGGGTGCTCGAGTTCTCCCAGATCGTCGCCGCCTCCTATACGGGCGTGAACCTCTCCGATCTGGGCGCGGACGTGGTCAAGGTCGAGCCGCTCACGGGCGAGGCCTACCGGGATTCCGGGGCGGTGGTGCCGGGTGAGGGCAAGCGCTTCCAGTCGCTCAATCGCGGCAAGCGCAGCGTCGCCATTGACCTGCATGACGCACGCGGCCAGGCGCTCGTGCACCGCATCGTCCCCGGCTTCGACGTCGTCACGATCAACTACCGCCCTGGCGTCGCCGAACGCCTGCGCATCGACGACCGCACGCTGCGCGCACTGCACCCGGATCTGATCTACTGCCGAATTACCGGCTTCGGCCCTGAGGGACCACTCGCGAGCCACGGCGCCACGGATCTCGTAGCCGGGGCGTACACGGGGCTTGTGGCCGGGAACGGCAAGGTGGACGAAGACGGCGCGCCCGCGATGCTCACGCCTGCGGTCGCCGATTACACAACCGGACTGGCGGCGGCGATGGCGATCTGCGCGGCGCTTTATCACCGGCGAGCAGGCGGGCGTGGACAGCTGATCGAGGGCTCGCTGCTGCAGTCCGCACTCTCGATCCAGGACGTGTACGTCATGCGCGAGCCCGTGACCGACGCCAGCCACCGTGACCCACTGATGGCCGAACTCACGCAGATGCGCGCCGCGGGCGCGTCTTACACGGAACAGCTCGAGCTGCGGGCGAATTACCGGCGCGTCGGTTCCGGGATTCCGCGGCTCTACTACTCCGGCTACCTGGCGCAAGACGGCGCGCTCGTGCTCGGTTGCCTGACGCGCCCGACGCGCGCTGCCGCCCGGCGCGTGCTGGGCATGGAGCGTGACCTCACGGACAGCCCGGAGTTCGACTCAACCGATCCGCAGTACCAGCGACTCGTGAGCGAATGGAAGGCGGAGATCCAGGCGACCATACGCACGCGCACCGTCGCCGACTGGGTCGCCCGTTTCGAGGCCGTGGGCGTGCCCGTCGCGCCTGCGCACTTCCCCGAAGAACTGGCCGACGACCCGCAGGTCGAGGCGATGGGCATCATGGTCGATCTCGAGCATGCGGTGACCGGTCCGCAACGCGTCGTCGGCCCTGTGGTGCGCATGTCGGAGACGCCGGCGACAGCGCGCGCTGCCTCGCCGGCGCTCGCGGCGCACACGGACGAGGTGCTGCGCGAACACTCGCTCTCGCCCGACGAGATCGCGACACTGCGCGCGGACGGCGTGATCCGCTGACGGCAGTGCGATTGGACACCCGATCCGCGCGATCGAGAGCAGGCCCGTGGCCGAGTTCACACCAGCCCGTAAGTACATGAGCGCGGGCGCGCTGTGCCGCGTGGCGGAGCGCGTGCTGATCGTGAATCCGACATACAAGCCGCAGTGGGAGATCCCCGGCGGGCTGGTCGAGGCGGACGAGTCGCCGCGGGCGGCGTGCATGCGTGAGCTGCGGGAGGAGCTCGGGCTGGAGCTGCCGCTCGGCCGCCTGCTCGGCGTCGATTACCGCCCGACGGGGCCGTATGGCGAAGGCCTGCACTTCATCTTCGACGCCGGCGAACTGAGCGCCGCGACGCTCGCCGCGATCACGCTCCCGCCCGACGAGCTGAGCGCATACCGCCTGGACACAGGCGATGAGCTCACGGCGCTGCTCGCGCGAAGCGCCGCGCGGCGCCTGCTCCGGTGCATGGACATCGCGCGGACGGGCGGGTCGACGCTGTACATGGAGGACGGCGAGCCGATCCTCTGACGGGCCCCCTGACGGGCGTCAGCCAATCGACGGCTGCGTCGCCCGCTGCTTCGAGCGCTCGATGCGCGCGATCAGGTCGTGCAACGGCTTCGTACCGCCGCCGATCACCAGTCCGGTCACGAGGATATCGACGGGCACGGCGGGCCCGCGATCGGCGGCGACGGCCGCCACCAGGTACACCCCGAGCGAAGCGCTCGCGAACATGCCGACGACGGTCGCCGCCGCCCACATCACGTACGTGCGCGCGCGCTGCCGCTGTCCGAGCTGCTCCTGTGCGTGGGCGGCCTGTGCCCACACCGCCTGGTCATCGGGCGCGTTCATCGCGCTCGCCAGAGCGACCTCCATCTCGCCCTTCATCTCACGGGTGGTCATGACGAACGAGGCGAACGGCTCGAGCAGACGCTCCGTCGCCTGCGCCGCGATGTAGAGCAACGCGAAGGCGCTGAAGTCGGTGTTCACGCGGATCGGCTCGGCGCGCACCGGCTGCCAGATCACGATGCTGGCGACCTAGCCGACGACCACCACCGCGGTGGCGATCAGCGGGGCGACGAGCTCCGGGTTGCGGTACCAGGGTCGGTTGCCGGCCGGCACGGAGGCGGCGGCCGACACGGCAGGCTGCCCGCCGGGCACCGTCGCAGGACGCGATGCGATCAGGATTGCCATCTGAGCCCTCCCGGGCCGGCCCGGCTGCATGATAGACATGCGTTGCCCCGGCCGCGCGGCCGCATCCGGCGAGCCGCATGAAGGGAATCGCAGCAGTGGCCGATCGCATTCGCGCCGTGGACTCGCTGATCAACTCGAGCTTCCTCGACCTCACCGGCGAGGGCGGATCGGGCGCGCTCGGTCACCTCTTTCGAGACATCGAGGACCGGCCCTCATTCGCCGACCCCGAAGCGCTGCTCGAAGCGCTCGATGCCGTCGACATCGGTGCCTGCGTGATCTCGATCATGGAGCCGGCGCACGCGCACTGGGTGGGCGAGGCCCATCGCCGCCATCCAAGGAAGATCCTGCCGGCCCTGCTCGTCGATCCGACCGCGGGGATGGACGAGATCCGACGCGTGGTCGAGTACCACGAGCGCTACAACGTGCGCTGCCTCCGCATCCCGCCCTTCCGCTACACGCTCCCGCCGACCGATCGCGCGTACTGGCCGTTCTACGTGAAGGCGATCGAACTGGGAATCGCGGTGAGCATGAACGTCGGGATGCCGGGGCCGCGCGTCCCCGGGTGGGTGCAGGATCCGCGCTACTACGACGAGGTCGCCTACCACTTCCCGGAGTTGCGACTGGTGATGACCCACTGCGGCCAGCCGTGGACCGACGCCGCGATCGCCACGATCGCGCACTGGGACAACGTCTTCATGTCGACCACGTCGGTGGCGCCGAAGTACTGGCCTGACGCGCTCGTGCAGTTCATCAACACGCGCGGCCGCGAAAAGATGATGTTCGGGACCGAGTTCCCGACGATTCCCTGGGACCGTGCCCGCGAAGAGATCGACGCCCGTGGCATCCGCGACGCCGTGCAGCCGCTCTACTACGTCGAGAACGCGCGCCGCGTCTTCGACTGGGACTTCGACGTCGACTGACACCCCGGTGCGGTCACCGCTCCGGTGTTGTGCAGACGCCGCTTCTCGGAGCCGGACACAACCGGACACAAGAGAACCGCCCGCGCCCGATTGCTCGGTTGCGGGCGGTTCCATGCGTCAGACTGGACTCTGCCCGCCCCGCTCACCTGAGTGCAGACTCGGTGTCCGGAACGCCCCCGCCTGACGACCCGGACAGTACGTACGCCGCACGCGCCCGTGTGCGAGTGATCGACCGACTGATCGACAGGTCGCGCACAACGTTCGTGTGTTGTGTCGACATCTCGCCGGCGGCGGCGCACGCAGTCAGGCCGTCCCGTGGGAACGCCACCCGAGATCCTCGCCGGCGGCGGTGGTGGCGACCGCCATGGGTCGTCGGGGATCGCAGAGAGCGATGTCCGGAGGTGACACCGAACACGCACGTCGGCGCCCCGTGGGGCGCCGACGTGACGAACAGTCGCGGTCGCGAGACCGTCAGTCGATGAGCGCGGCGAGCGCCTCGTCGATCACGGCGTCGGCCTTCGCGCGCATCTCATCGTCCGTGGCGTCCTGGATCGGATGCGGGACGAAGGCGCGGTTCACTTCCGGCAGGCCGAGTGACGCAGCCTGAGCGGTGGCCGCCTCGATGAACTCACTGGACGCGAGGAAGACGGCCGGGATGCCCTGGATTTCGAACCAAACGGTGTCGTGCACACTGCACGTCGTGCAGGACCCTCAGTCGGCGAGGGCTTCGATCACGAAGCCGCACTCCTCGGCGATCTGGCGCCGGAGATCCTCCGGCGCCGGCTTCGCGAACGTGGGCTTGCGATAGCGCTTCACCTCGAGCGCCGGGTAGCGCTCATGGATCCGCCGCTCGATCTGGTCGAGCAGCACGTTGCCGCGCGGCTTCGAGATGTCGAGCAGGCCAATGGTGCCGGTGAGATGCTCCGGGCGGCCGGCAAGCTGCCGGCGGATCGGCTCGCGCTCGTCCGTCGGATCGAGCACGACCGTGGCAGTGCGTTGCGTCGTCATGAGACCTCCTCGATCTTGCGGCTGGTGGGAATCGACCCAATCGGGCCACTCGCCCAGCCATCGAAGATCATCGAGAACTTGCCGGCATCGGCTCCGGCGACCACGAGATGGATGTTAGCGGTCGAGCCGAACTTCGGGAGCGGTCGATCGAGTTCGTCGCCGGAGAAACGGCCGGCCGGGATGCCGGCACCACTGTCGTCGTCCGCGAGCAGCTCGCGGATCGGGCGTGCGGTGATCTCCTGGATGCGCTCGCGGAGCTGTTCCTTCGTGTAGCCGTCGCGCCACAGCGTGTCGATGTGCTCCGGGCACACGGCCACGAAGACATCGCCGCCCGGGTGCCCCTTCGGGTGGTACACCGCCTCGAGCTTCAGCCCGAAGCTGCCGCCGAGCTGCTTCGCTGTGCGCGAGGTCTGATCGACGAGCAGGTTCTGTCCGGTTGCGGCGAACAGCGTGACGACGGAATCCTCCGGCGCGAACCCACGCTCCACATGCAGTGGCTCCCACGGGCTGCGTTCTTCCCACTCGGCGAAGCACGCCGTGTACTTCATTGAGTTGCCGAGCGTGGAGCGCTCCGTGCCGCCCGGCTTCCCGCCGCCGACGTTCCGCAGCACGAGCCGCACGGCGCGACCGATGCTCGCGTTCGCGCGATTGCCGGCGCCGAGCGCGCCGAGCCGCATGTTCATGCCGATGCGGTGCCGGATCGGGCCGTTCACGATGATCAGCGGCGTCGCGCCCATGGTCGTCGCGCTCACGCCGTGGATGTTGAACTCGTCCGTGCACATCGCCTCAACGGCGGCGATCACGACGGGCAGGTACTCCGGCCGGCAGCCGGCGAGCACCGCATTGATCGCGATCTTCTCAACTGTGGCCGGCGCCAGGTTCGGCGGCACGACCGCCACTACCTCCTGGCTATCGCGTCGCGTCCCGCCGAGCATGCGCAGCACGCGTTCCGGCGTGGGCGGAACCACCGGCAGCCCGTCCGTCAGGCCCTGGTCGTAGAAGAACTCGGCGACATCGTCGTCGGGCGCGATCTCGATACGGCGGGCGCGCAGCGGGCTGCCCTCCGACTCGGCCACGAGCCGTTCGTAGATGCCCGGCTCCACGGCGCGCGAGCCGCAGCCCGGCCGCGAGTCCGGGTACGCCGCCCAATCGAGCTCGGGCGCGGGTAGCCCCGAGCGAGCGGCGAGCTCGCCGAAGAGCGCGCGCCAGTCATCACGGCCAAAGCCGACAAAGCGCGAGATCTCGGCGCCGTCGCCGCCCGCCAGGATCACGGTCGGCACGGTGTCGAAGCCGTACGCGAACGAGACCTTGAGCTCGGAATCGTCGAGCAGGGGCCCGGTCAGGTCGTGACGCTCGATCAGAGCCGCGTTCCCCTCCGCGTCCTGACCGATCGCCCAGATGTCGAGCGCGGTGCCGAAGGCGCGATGAGCAGCCTCGATCAGCGGCATCGAGAGGCCACAGGTCGGGCACTCCTCGTGCACGAACACGAGCAGCGCCGGGCGGCCGGACGGGAACGTCCGCCACGTGCCGTGCTGGTCATCCAGCCCAAACGCCGGGAGTGTGGCGGTGACGGTGCTCATGGGAGCGTCCCTTCTGTGCCGTGCGCGGAGCGCGTGCCGTGGCGCACGAAGAGCGCGCGGCGCGTCAGATGGCGGCAGTCGCCGTGGAGGATAGCGCGCGGCATCGCGCGTGGACCGGTCTCGCGATGTGAGCCGCCAGTTGCCGCGCCGTCGCGCGCGCGGGTATGAACGCGGCACACACATTCGTCAGCAAGGGAGACAGGATGCTGTTCGAGCTTCGTCAGTACACGACCCGCCCCGGTCAGCGCGAGAACTGGGTGCGCTGCATGGAAGAGGAAGTGATCCCGTTCCAGGTGTCGAAGGGGATGGTCATTCTCGGCAGTTTCGTCGCCGAAGACGACGACTCCACGTACGTCTGGATCCGCCGCTTCAAGGACGAGGCCGAGCGCGAGCGCTTGTATGAGGCCGTCTACCAGAGCGATCACTGGAAGAACGTGATCGGCCCGAAGGTTCCGGAGATGATCGACCGCGAGCAGATCAAGGTCAGGCGGCTGACCCCGACCCCGAAGTCAGGGATCCAGTAGGCGTCTGCCAGCGGTCACGACCGGGCGCGAGATGCGGGTCACGCGCCCGGTCAGCGAGCCAGGGTGGCGTCCCTCATCCGGACGCCGACCGGGTAGAGGGGGCGTCATGCCCGGCACGAAGAAGCCATCGGGCACGGATGAGACGGCGGCCTCGGCGCGCAAACGAAACGCCCCCTCGGCGAAGGGAGGCGGCGGGCCGCGCGAATACATGAAGGACTTCGCGCACGGGCGCGACACGCTGTTCTGCCAGTCGTGCGGCTTCAACATGCGCCGCGACCCGGACTTCGGTACCGAGGCAGACGGCACGCTCACCGAGCAATGGTGCTCCGGGTGCTACCACGACGGGGCGTTCGCCGAAGAAGTGGACAGCGCCGACGCGTTCATCCATGCCGCCGTCCAGCGAATCGCGGCGCAGCGCAAGCAGGCGATCGGCAAGACGCGACTCGACCTGAAGAAGGAACTGCCGAAGCTGGCCCGCTGGGCGTGACGGTCCGCTCTCTCAGCGCGACCGCTCGCGCTTACTCGCGGAAGGCCTGGTCGCGCTGCTCCTTGAAGGCCTCCCAGCCGCGTTCGCTCAGCGTACGCAGCCGGTCGGCGGCGACACCGTCGTCACGTGTGCGGCCCGAGAGCTCCACGAGCTCGGGGACGTCTCGGTAGTTCAGCGCCTCGTCGAAGGCCGCGAGCTCGTAGACGCGATTCACGAGCAGCTTGTTCAGCGCGACGGCCGTCGCGGGGAGCGAAGCGAGCCGGCGCGCCATCGTCTCCGCTGCGTCGTCGAGCTGATCGCCGGGGACCACACGGTTGACGAGCCCCATGCGCAGCGCTTCCGGCGCCTCCACGATCTCGCCGAGCAGGAGCAGCTCCTTCGCCGCCTTCAGGCCAACGGTGAAGGGCGTGATCAGCAGCGGCGGGCCGAAGCCGTGGCGCACCTGGATCTCGCCGAACTTCGCGTCCTCGGCCGCGATCGTGAGGTCGCACATACCCGCGATCTCGCAGCCCTGCCCCACCGCGTGGCCGCGCACGGCGGCGATGACCGGCTTCGGCATCTGCCAGACGCGTCGCATGATCTCGGGCATTCCGGGGATCTCGAGGCCCTCCGGCCGCGGCGACGACTGAAGGTCGCCCCCGGCCGAGAAGGCACGGCCGGCACCGCGAATGATCACGACGCGCACGTCGCCGTCCGTCGCCGCGCGCTCGACCGCCCGGCCGAAGTGCAGCGTGAGCGACCAGTCGACGGCGTTCAGCACGAGCGGCCGGTTGAGCGTGATCCACGCGATCCCGTCGCGCGCCTCGTACAACACGTCGTTTTCCGACGGTGCCGGGACCTCGAAGCCGTCGGGGGTGTAGCGCTTGCTCGCGTCGCGTTTGGATTCGGGAACGGGCCGCTGGGCGGTCGTGGTCATGGAGATCCCTCTTTCCGGCGGTTGGGCCCTCACCGGTCGCGGCGGGTGGCGCCCCGCGCGAGCATGCCACGATCCTGCGCCGAGCGATCGTGGAGCCGGCGTTCCGGCCCGTGAGCACAGGCTGGACGCCTGTGCCACAACCGCTCGGTCGTCCCCACCCAGGCATCTCGCCGGGCGCTCCCCTGGCGGGTGCCCGGACGACTGGGGGGTCAGCGCGCGGTGTACCCGCCGTCGACGGGCAGCGCGATGCCTGTGATGAACGACGCGTCGTCGGAGACGAGGAACGCCGCCGCCGCCGCGATCTCCTCCGGCTTGCCCAGGCGGCCGAGCGGGTGCAAGGACTCGAGGAAGGCCTGCGCACCTTCGACGTCGCGGATGCCCGCGGTCATCGGCGTCTCGATGTAGCCGGGCGAGATCGCGTTCACGCGCACGCCGTACCGCGCGTACGTGATCGCGAACTGACGCGTGAGCCCGACAACGCCGTGCTTGGCGGCGACGTACGCCCCGGCGCCCGGCGTCAGCGGCTCCGCGAGCGACGGCCGCTGCTGCGTGGCGACGAGCCCGACGAGGCCCGCGATCGAGGCAGTGTTCACGATCGATCCGCCCCCGCGTTCGGCGAGCAGCTGCGCGCCGTGGAGCAGCCCCCAGTACACGCCGCTCAGGTTCACCGCAATCGTGGTGTCCCAGCCGTTCGCACCGCCGATGCCGGCGTTGTTCAGCACCGCGTCGATCCCGCCGAGTTCGTCGACCGTGCGCTGGAGCGCGGCCTTCACCTGCTCCTCGGCCGAGACGTCGAGCTGCATTGCCGCGGCACGACCGCCGTGCTCGGAGACGAGCGCCGCCGTGTGCTGAGCACCCTCCTCGTTGATGTCCGCGCACATGACTGCCGCGCCCTCGGAGGACAGCCGTTCAGCCATCGCGCGCCCGATCCCGGACCCCGCGCCCGTCACGAGCGCCACCTTGCCGTCGAGCCTCGCCATCTGTCCCCTCCTCGTCCGACCGTGATGCGGCGCGCATGCTACACGCCACGCACCGCGGCCGAAGCCAGGCGTCGTATCCTGCCGGCATGACGGCCCCACCGAAGACAGCCCGGGCGTACCGGTGCCCGCGATGACAAGCGCACCCGCGTTGATCGCCACGCTCAGTGCCGCCCGCGACGTGCTGCTCGCGGCGATCGAGGGCCTCACGGCCGAGGAGCTGCTACGAGCACCGCCGGGCCCGGCGACCGACACGGACGAGCGCTGGCCGATCCGCGACGTGCTCTGGCACATCGGGATGTACGAGGACTACCTGCGGCGCTGGGTCGATGGCACACGCCGCGGCATCGCCGTCGAGCCGTACGCGGCGCGCCGACGACCCATGCACATGGAGACACCGGAACTGCTGCGTGCGTGGCTCGACCAGACACGGCGCCCGACGATTGTGCTCGTCGGCAAGCTGGGCGCGGCCGATTTGGACGCCGCGCGAGCCGACGCGGCCGGCCACGAGACCACGTTCGCACTCGCGCTTGGCGCGCTCGCGGCGCACGATCGCGCGCACGCCGAACAGGTGCGGGCGCTGCGCGCGACTGCGGAACACGCGGAACCCGCCGACTGAGCGCTGCCGCCCGGCCAGGAGAAGGGTCACGACGATGGGGACGAAGAAGCGCCCGGACGGCACCGTGCCGTGGATGCCGGGCTTCCGCTACGGAGCGCTGCTGCCTGAGCTGTCGCTCAACCTGATCGTGCGCGACAGCGAGCGCGCCGTCGCCTTCTACCGCGACGTGCTCGATGCCGAGGTGCACTACCAGGACGTCGACTTCGCCGCCGTGCGGGTCGGCGCCGCGGAGGTGATGCTGCACGCCGACCACACGCACGACACTCACCCCTGGCACGACGCACTTGCCGGCGGCGAGCGGCGCGGGCTCGGCGCACAGGTGCGCCTGCTCGGCGCCCGCGATCCGGACGAGGTCGAGCGCCGCGCCCGTGAACACGGCGCGGAGGTCGTGCTCCCCGCCGAGAACAAAGGCCACGGCTGGCGCGAGGTGCTGGTCCGCGATCCGGACGGCTACGAATGGGCGATCGGCGTGCTGGCCGGCGCGGCGAAGGGGCCGTTCGGCCCGCAGCCGGCGCCGCAGTCCTGAGCACCGTGACACAGCCCGAACCCGACGCCCCCGAAAGCGCAGATGCACCCGCGGCGCACGCCGAGACAACCGTGCCCCCGCCGCCCGATCCACTGCGCGACGACATCGAGATCGCGACCGAGCTCGCCGGGCACGCACTGCGTTTCCGCTCGACCTGGGGCCTCTTCTCCGCGCGCGAGATCGACTCGGGCACGCGGCTGCTCCTCGACTACGTCGAGGTGGCGGACGACGCGAACTGCCTCGACCTCGGCTGCGGCTACGGCGCGATCGGGCTGACGCTCGCCAGACTCGCGCCGCGCGGCCGCACGCTGCTCGTCGACAAGGACTTCGTCGCGGTCGATTACGCGCGCGCGAACGCGGAACGGAACGGACTGACCAACGTCGAAGTCACGCTGAGCAATGCGTTCAGCCACATCGACGCCGATCGGCGCTTCGACGTGATCGCGTCCAACATCCCGGCGCGCGCCGGCAACGAGATGCTCACGATCATGATCGCCGACGCCGCCGCGCACCTCGCGCCGGGTGGCCGGCTGTACGTCGTCGGCCTCACCGGCATGCGCCGCTTCGTCCAGCGTGTGATGGCGCAGCACTTCGGCAACTACGAGAAGCTGAAGCAGGGCCGCGACTACACGGTCGCGGTTTCGGTCACCGTGTAAGACCGATGCTCGTCGACGCGCGCGCCGACGACGGGATGCCTCGAGGCGCGGCGCTGCCGGAGACCTGACTCAGTGAGGACAGCTCCAGATTTCGTGACCCCGCCGGGTTCCCCACACGGCCACCGCCTGAACGACAGGTAACGTCGCCACCCGATCGCACGTGCACCCGACATGGAACCCTGTGATGACTTCGTGCACCGACATCGGCCGATCGGACCAGCCGGCCGAAGTTAGCCGTATCGCGGCGATCACATCGTGGCCGGAAACGCGGCTTTGAACGGGCGGAATTTTGGCGTCGGCATCTCTGGCCAGAATCTCAAGTGTGTCGGGAGCATAATCAGGCGACCGCGCGAGGGCAACATCGCGCGCCTTCCCTTCGTCGATCGCCCAGTCGTCAATCTGCACGAATACGTGAAGCGGGAAGTCTCGCAGATTCAGCGACAGTTCATGAACATGATTCAACCACCTTAACGTGCCGACCACAGATGCGATAGTGAGGACGTACTCCTCGGCCTTTTGCCCCACAGATGCGCGAAAACTGTTTAGACTGTCTACGTGCGCAGTACTAGCGACGAAGTGTGCGAGTAATCCTGCATAGATCAGTAAGTCTGTCTCAAGATCCCCAGCTCTTCCCTGGTTCGAATATCGACCCACAGCTCGGGACCGATCTGCTCAACCGGCAGATCGCTTGATATTCGGCGGAACAGATGTCTCGCTTCCGGACCTATCTCTGTTGAGGATACGTGATCTTCTGCGAGAATCTCGCCGTTCGAACCACGGCCATCCCAGATGATTTGCGAACGCTCATCGCTGTGACGTAGCGAGGAAAGATGAGGAGATCGATGCTCATCGGAAAGCTCGATATCGTCTCGCTGGTTAGCTACCGATATCCACGAGCCATCGTTAAACGTCAGCGTGGCGTCGACGAACGGGATTCTCGTCAATCGGTCCGGGCGGCCACTGAAGACTGCGTGCAGCAATTCGAGCAGTCGAGTCTTCCCGACTCCATTTGGTCCATGCAGAATGAGGAAGTCCCATTCGGCTGGGAACTCGATACGGTGATTGAATCTCCACAGAAGTCCGTTGACGCTGATCCCGACCAGACGTCGTGCGGAGCTCTTCGGAGTTCCATGGAGATTCGACATCGTTCATGCCCCGAGTCGAGATGGAATTATGTCGGTTGGTACGGGCAATGTAATCGCACACGGCCGAATGTACAGCCCGGGCACGCGCGATCGCAGCAATGGTGGTCATGCGTCGCGTCCGATGTCGTCACACTTCGGCGCAACGGGGCGCGGGTTCGTGACTCGCGCCTAGGCAGGCGGTCCGCATCAGAGGTTCGACGGCCTCGGCCGCGCGGTCGTGCTACGGCGTGGGCGCGAAGATGTGTTGGCGTCCGCTTCGTTGAGACGATTAGCGCGGGTGCTCGCTCACAAGACCGAGGCTGTGCCGATCGCCCCAACTCCGTTTCGTCCGTGACCGACCAGCGCATGCCACCGCAATCTCCTCGCGCGCTCCGCGCCTCCTCCACATTCGCTTCACATTCCGCCGCGACGATCGCACTCGACCAGGAGGAACCACAGCGAAAGGTGTGTGCGATGGGATGGCTTCGAGGTTTGGTTGGTCTGTTGCTGGTCGTGCTGGTGCTCGGCGGGATCGCGACCGTCGCCTACCAGGCGGGAGTGCGGAATACCGGCGACGACGTCGCTGCGGTGACCGTGGCCGGTGGCACAACGGCCGGGGAATCGAGCGTCGTGATCGTGCGTGACCGCGGTTCGGGTGGCGCCCACCCGTTCGGCTTCTTCGGCTTCCTGCTCTTCGGCCTCCTCCTCTTCGTGCTGCTCAAGGCGCTCTTCTGCGGGGCCATGTTCGGGGGGGCGGCGAGGCGGGGGACCCGGTGGGTGGCGCGACCGTGGGCGAGAGATGCATGACGAGTGGCATCGCGCGAACGGCGGTTCGGACGCCGGCGCGTCCGGTGCCGGCGCCGGACGCTGACGCGGCGGAGCCGGCGACGCCGGGCAGTCGTGGGTATGGCCCCGCGGCTGCCCGGTAGGATGCCGCGATGAAGACCGTGCTGATCGTGGACGACGAGCCGCAGATCGTGCAGATCGCCCGCGACTACCTCGAGCACGCCGGTTTCGGCGTGCTCACCGCGGCGGACGGGGCGACGGCGCTCGAGCTCGCGCGCACGAAACGGCCGGACCTCGTCGTGCTCGATCTCGGCCTGCCGGGCGTCGACGGCCTGGACGTCACCCGCGAGCTGCGGAAGCAGTCCGCGATCCCGATCGTGATGCTCACGGCGCGCGATGACGAACTCGACCGCATCCTCGGGCTCGAGCTCGGCGCCGACGACTACATGACGAAGCCCTTCAGCCCGCGCGAGCTCGTCGCGCGGGTGCGCGCGGTGCTGCGGCGCAGCGATCGTCCCGTGGAAGCGGGCGAGGTCGTCTCGACGGGCGATCTGCGGCTCGAGGTCGACCGCATGCGCGTGGAGCGCGCCGGACAGGTCATC
>JAQBZW010000015.1 GCA_027622315.1 Chloroflexota bacterium
CGCCTGCGCGGATTCAGGCGTCGCGGCGGGGGCTGCCTGCACGGGTGCGGTCGTGGTCGCGGCCGCCGCCGGTGTCGCCTCGGTGGGCGCGGGCGCGGCGCCGTCGCTGCCCGTTCCGGCATCGATTGGCTCGACGATCAGGATCAGCTGGCCGGGCTTGATCGTGTCGCCCTGAGACACCATCACGCGGGTGACGCGGCCCGCGACCTCGGACGGCACCTCGACGGTCGCCTTCTCAGTCTCGATCTCAATCACTGCCTGATCGATCGCGATCTCCGCGCCCTCGTTGACGAGCACACGCAGCACGTCGGCGTCTTCGATGCCCTCGCCCAGATCCGGGAGCTTGAACTCGGTAGCCATCGTTCCTCGTGTTCCTCGTTGCGCCTGGCGTAGCCCGCTGCCTGCTACTGGTAGGCCGGACTCGGTGCATCCGGGTCGATTTCGAAGCGCGCGATCGCGTCGCGCGCGACGCTCGCGGCGATCTGCTCGTCGCGCACGAGCGCGGAGAGCGTCGCCACCACGATGTGCTCGGCGTCGACTTCGAAGAAGCGACGCAGTTCTTCGCGCGTGGCGCTGCGACCAAATCCATCGGTCCCGAGCGAGACCACCGGCGCCGACGTCCACTTCGCGATCGCGTCCGGCAGCGTCTTCATGTAGTCGGACACGCCGACCACCACGCCCGGCTGTTCGCCGAGGCACTGCGCGACGTACGGCGTGCGAGCGGCTTCGCCCGGGTGCAGCCGGTTCCAGCGCTCGACCTCGAGCGCCTCGCGGCGCACCTCGGTCCAGCTCGTCACGGACCAGACGTCCGCCGCGACGCCGTAGTCGTTCGCGAGCAGCTCCTGCGCACGCAGCGCCTCGTTCACCAGCACGCCGCTGGCGAGCAGCTGAGCGCGCGGCTTGCCGGTGGCATCCGCGGTCAACGCTGCGGCGGCGCGGAAGCGGTACATGCCGCGGATGATGCCCTCGTTGACGGTGACGTCGCCGTCTGCGGGCTTCGGCGGGTGCACGTAGTTCTCGTTGTGCACCGTGAGGTAGTAGAAGACGTCCTCGTTCTCGTCGTGCATCCGGCGGATGCCCTCGCGGATCAGCACCGCGATTTCGTACGCGTACGCGGGTTCGTACGAGATCAGGTTCGGCACCACGGACGAGAAGAGGTGGCTGTGCCCGTCCTGGTGCTGGAGCCCCTCGCCGTTGAGCGTGGTGCGCCCGGACGTCGCGCCAACGAGGAAGCCGCGGCAGCGCGAGTCCGCCGCCGCCCAGACGAGATCGGCGACGCGCTGCATCCCGAACATCGAGTAGAAGATGAAGAAGGGGATCGTCGCCACGCCGTAGTTCGCGAGCGCCGTCCCTGCGGCGATGAATGAGCTGGTCGAACCCGCCTCCGTGATGCCTTCTTCGAGGATCTGGCCGTCGCGCGACTCCTTGTAGAAGAGCAGGCTGCCGGCATCGACCGGCTCGTAGAGCTGTCCCGTCGACGAGTAGATGCCGGCGCTCCGGAAGAGCGCCTCCATACCGAACGTGCGCCCTTCGTCCGGGATGATCGGCACCACGGCCTTGCCCAGCGCGTCATCGCGGAGCATGGCGGCGAGCATGCGCACGAAGACCATCGTGGTCGACGCTTCGCGGTCCCCGCTGCCCTCCGCGAACTCAGCGAAGAGCTCCTCCGCCGGCGCGCGCAGTGGGCTGCGGCGTGCGATGCGCTGGGGCAGGTAGCCCCCGAGCACGCGCCGGCGTTCGTGCAGGTACTGCGCTTCCGGGCTCGTGGCGGCGGGACGGTAGAGCGGCGCCCCCACGACTTCTTCATCCGAGAGCGGGATGTCGAAGCGGTCGCGGAACTGCAGCAGCTCGCTCTCGTTCAGCGACTTCTGCTGATGCGTGATGTTCTTGCCCTCGCCGGCCTCGCCCAGCCCGTAGCCCTTGATCGTGCGCGCGAGGATCACGGTCGGGCCGCCGCGATGTTCCATCGCCGCCTTGTACGCGGCGTAGACCTTCGCCGGGTCGTGTCCGCCGAGGCGCATGCGCCAGAGCTGATCGTCGCTGAGGTGCGAGACCATGCGCTCCAGCCTGGGGTCCACCCCCCAGAAGTTCTTTCGGATGTACTCGCCGCCGGCGACGCTGTACTTCTGATACTCGCCGTCCACCACCTCGCCCATGCGCCGTGAGAGCAGCCCCTCGTCGTCGCGTGCGAGCAGTTCGTCCCACTCGGAGCCCCACAGCACCTTGATCACGTTCCAGCCGACGCCGCGGAACACGGCTTCGAGCTCCTGCACGATCTGGCCGTTGCCGCGCACCGGGCCGTCCAGGCGCTGGAGGTTGCAGTTCACGACCCAGATCAGGTTGTCGAGCTTTTCGCGCGAGGCGAGCGAGATCGCGCCCAGCGACTCCGGCTCGTCCGTCTCCCCGTCGCCGAGGAAGGTCCACACCTTCTGGTCGGTGGCAGGCTTGAGCCCGCGGTTCTCCAGGTACCGCATGAAACGCGCCTGGTAGATCGACATGATCGGCGACAGTCCCATGGAGACCGTGGGGAACTGCCAGAAATCGGGCATGAGCCAGGGGTGCGGGTAGGAGGAGAGACCGCCGTCCTCGGCGAACTCGCGGCGGAAGTTGTGGAGCTGGCGCGGCGTCAGCCGGCCCTCGAGGTAGGCGCGCGCGTACACGCCCGGTGAGGCGTGGCCCTGGAAGTAGATCAGGTCCGGGCCGTCGTCATGCTCAGGGCCGCGCCAGAAGTGGTTGAAGCCGATCTCGAGCAGCGTCGCGGCCGAGGCGTACGTGGAAATGTGGCCGCCGATGCCGTGCGACTTCTGGTTGGACTCGACGACCATCGCCATTGCGTTCCAGCGGATGATGCTCTTGATGCGGCGCTCGAGATCGCGGTCGCCGGGGAAGCGTGCCTGGTGCTCGACCGGCACGGTGTTCACGTAGGGCGTGGTGGACGTCACCGGCAGCGGCACACCGTAGCGCTGCGCCTCGATCTGGAGCGCGCGGAGCAGGCGGCTCGCGCGCTCGGGCCCGGTGGTGCGCACGACCTCGCGCAGCGAGTCGACCCATTCCTGAGTTTCGATCCAGCCCTCGGCGTTACTCGCCTCCAGCTGCGATTCGGCCCTGCGGGCGCTCGCATCTGTGCTCATGGGATCCTCGTTCCGCCGCGCGGATGCTCTCAGAAGCACGATTGAACGATCAGCCTAGACGATTGCCGCACCACGGTCGTAGGGGATTACGCAGGGTGTCGCGCGGGCGATCGGCGATTCGGCACCGCTAGACTGGTGCGGTCATGGTGAACCTCCCGCAGCCGGCGATCACGCTCCATCGGGCCCGCGGTGTGGACTACGGACGCGCGCTCGACTGGCAACTCACGACGGCCGCCGGCGTGTGCGCCGCGCGCGCACCGTCTGCGCGTGCGGGCGAGGCGCTGGCGGTGATCGAGCACACACCGGTGTATACGCTCGGCCGCCGCGGCGGCCGTGAGCATGTGCTCGCGGACGCCGCCGAACTGCGCGCGCGCGGCGCGGAGCTGGTCACCACCGACCGCGGCGGCGACGTCACGTTCCACGGCCCCGGCCAGCTCGTCGCCTATCCGATCCTCGATCTGCGATCCCGCCGGCTCGGCGCTGCCGCATACGTGCGGGCGCTCGAGCAGTGCGTGATCGACACGCTCGCAGCGTTCCACGTGCCCGGCGAGCGGGTCGACGGGCGCCCCGGTGTATGGGTTTCATCCGTTCGTCCTGAGCCTGTCGAAGGACCCTCGAGCACCAGACCGGGCCTCGCCCCTGCCAAGATCGCGGCTGTCGGCGTGCGCATCGAGCGCGGCGTCAGCCGCCACGGGCTCGCGCTCAACGTCACGACCGATCTCTCGTGGTTCGACGCGATCGTGCCCTGCGGGATCGCCGATGCAGACGTGACCTCGATGGCACGGGAGCTCGGTCTCCCGCCGGCGTTCGAAGCCGTCGCGCGTGCCTTCGCAGATGCCTTCGAGCGCGTGTTCGACGCACGTCTCGTCGATGTCGTGGACTCGCCGCTCGGGCGAGCGGCAGCGACGGCGCCGGCATGACCCGGGCGCCGATCGAGTTCCACGAGCGAACGCCGCGCGAGCGCAAGCCGGACTGGTTCAAGGTCCCGTTCCCCGGCGGCGAGCGCTACGCCCACATCAAGAGCCTGCTCCGTGAGCAGGAGCTGCACACCGTCTGCGAAGAGGCGCGCTGCCCGAACATCGGCGAGTGCTTCAACAGCGGCACCGCGACCTTCATGATCCTCGGCGACACCTGCACCCGCGCATGCGGCTTCTGTGCCGTGACCTCCGGGAGGCCCGGCGCGCTCGACATGCTGGAGCCGCTGCGCCTCGCGCGCAGCGTGGAATCGCTCGGCCTCGACTACGCCGTGATCACGTCCGTGAACCGCGACGATGTCGCGGACGGCGGCGCGGGCGTCTTCGCCGCCTGCATCCGCGCCATCCACCACCTCCGGCCACAGTGCGACGTCGAGGTGCTGATCCCGGACTTCATGGGCAACTGGGACGCCCTGCGGACGGTCGTCGAGGCCGGTCCGGTGGTGCTCAATCACAACACGGAGACTGTGCCTCGGCTGTACCGCGTCGCCCGCCCGAAGGGGCGCTACGAGCGCACGCTCGAGCTGCTGCGCCGCGTGAAGGAGATCGACCCCGCGATGCCGACGAAGACCGGGCTGATGGTCGGGCTCGGCGAGACCATGCCCGAGGTCGAAGCGGTGCTCGCGGATCTGCGCGAGCAGGACGTGGACCTGCTCACGATCGGCCAGTATCTACGGCCGAGCGAGAAGCACCTCCCGGTCGCGCGCTTCGTGCACCCCGATGAGTTCGCCCACCTCGCACAGGTCGCGCGCGATCTCGGCTTCCGCCATGTCGAGGCCGGTCCGCTGGTGCGCAGCTCGTACCACGCGGGCGAGCAGGCCGCGGCCGGGCGCATCGCGCTGCAACCGCGCGGGGCGTGACCCGCCGGGGTGGCTCCCGCGGCCTCACCCCTCGGTTCCGTCGTCCGAACGGAGGGCGCGTTCGAGTCCGGAGATCGCGGAATCAGAGGCCTCTCGAACTAGCTGTGCGAGTTTCAGTCGCGACTCCGCCAGCCGGATGATGTCCTCGCGTACTTCTGGCGTGGTGCCTGTGAGGTCCGCGCGAAGCTCGGGGGCATGATCGTCGGCCGTCGGTACACCGACGGCTGCCAGAGCTTCGATTGGGTCGACAGTCGATCCTTGCGAAGGCACAGCTCGATTCAATGCGAGCACGAAGTGCGTGTGTCTGAACCGGCCGAGCTCCGTACGCTCGTTGAGCTCGCTGAGGTTCTCCTCAAGAGCGATCTGAGCCTCGAGCCACTTGTCGATGGCGGCGATGATGGTCGGGAATTCGGAGTGGCCCGCACGTCAGCGGGTCCGGCGCACCTTCTCGATGCTGCCCCTGAGTTCGACCTGCTCAGAGATGCTGCCGTAGCGGTGGTTCGATCGCGGGTACGTGTAGACCTCGCGCGAGACGGTTCGCAGCAGTTCGAGAACGGGGAGCGCGATGTCGTCGAGTAATCGGCGACGTTCTCGCTCGCGTTCGACATGCAGCGTGGCGTCGGCAATCGCGACCGCTTTGAGCGTCGACTCGACCGACTTGCGGCCTTGGCGCAGGCTCGCCAGAGCGACAATCGCTAGCGCGATAGTGCCCAATCCGACGGCAGCTTCGATCCAAATCGGTACGCCGGGGATAGTGATTTGAACGGTCATTGGCGACCCCGCAGGCTTCGGCAGGCTAGCGTCTGAGACGGCGAATCTAGCGCGATAGAAGGGGATCCACATGCCCGAACGCCTCGTGGTGATCGGAGCCGATGCCGCGGGCATGTCGGCCGCAAGCCAGGCGCGCCGGATGCGCGGTGCCCATGATCTCGAGATCGTCGCCTTCGAACGCTCGACCTGGGTGTCGTACTCGGCGTGTGGCACGCCGTACTTCGTCGGCGGCTACGTTCCGCGCGTCGAGGACCTGATCGCGCGCACGCCCGCGGAGTTCGCGGAACGGGAGATCGACGTGCGCATCCGCCACGAGGTCACCGCGATCGACACGGCGGCGCGCCGCGTCACGGTCCGCGATCTCGAACGCGGGCGCGATCTCACACTCGACTAGGACGCGCGGCTCTACGCGACCGGCGCGCGTCCGCGCCGGCCCGCGATCGAGGGGCCGAGCTCGCGGGCGTGCACGAGCTGCACACGCTCGACCACGCCCGCGCGCTGCGCCGCGTCGTCGAATTGCGCCCGCGCGCCGCGGTGATCGTCGGCGGTGGCTACATCGGGCTCGAGGTCGCGGAGGCGCTGATGCACGAAGGCATCGCGACCACGGTGGTGACCTCGCCGCCGGCCGTGCTCGCGCCACAACTCGACACCGATATGGGCGAGCGGGTCGTCGCCTACATGCGTGACCAGGGCATCGCGGTGGAAACGGGCACACGCATCGAGTGTCTGACCGGCGCGGACGGGCGCGTCACCGGCGTGGGCTGCCGCGTGGGCGACGACGACGCAGAGTTCCCGGCGGACGTGCTCGGGCTCGGGCTCGGCAGCGTGCCCGAGGTGCGGCTCGCCGAGGCCGCCGGCATCCCGCTCGGCGAGAGCGGCGCGGTGTCGATCGACGATCACATGCGGACACGTGTCGAAGGCGTCTGGGCGGCGGGAGACTGCGCGGAGGCGTACCACCGGATCTCCGGGCGGCCCGTGAACTTCCACCTCGGCACAATCGCGAACAAGCAGGGCCGCATCGCCGGCATCAATCTCGGCGGCGGCGACGAGGCATTCCCAGGTGTGCTCGGCACCGCGATCACGAAGGTGTGCGACCTGGAGATCGGACGCACCGGGCTGACCGAGGCCGCCGCCCGTGACGCCGGTTTCGACGTGATCGCGGAGAATTTCGACTCGACGACCACGGCTGGCTACTGGCCCACGGCGGAGCCAATGACGATGAAGGTGATCGCGGACGGCGCGAACGGGCGCCTGCTGGGCGCCCAGATCGTCGGCGGCTCAGGCGCAGCCAAGCGCATCGATGCCGTGGCGATGGCGTTGTGGAACGAGATGACGGTCGAGGCGATGGTGAACGTCGACCTCTCGTACGCGCCGCCGTTCTCGGGCGTGTGGGACCCCGTGCTCGTCGCCGCCCGCAAGGCCAGTGATGCCCGCGCGCATCACTGAGCACCGGGCCAAAGGTGAGCCACGGGGAACCCAGAGGCATCCTGGTTCGTCTGACAACCACGACCAGAGAACCGCAAGGGGGACCCCCGTGAAGAAGATCGTGCTCGCGCCGTTGGCCGCCGCGCTCGCGTTGCTGCTCGCTGCATGCTCCGGCGGCGGCGCGGACAGCCCGCCGCTGGAGCTGTCCGCCGGTACCGGCGACGGCGCAATGTCGTGCCTCGCCTTCGACCCCGCCGTGCTCGCAGACATGCCGGTCGCGTTCGCCGGGACGGCGAAGTCCGTCGAAGGTGACCGCGTCACGCTCGACGTCGACCGCTGGTTCAAGGGCGGCGACGCGGGCGAGGTCGTGCTCGTTGCGCCCCAGGGCCTGGAGGCGCTGATCGCCGGCTTCAGCTTCGAGGTCGATGAGCAGTACCTGATCTCGGCCACGAACGGTCAGGTGAACTACTGCGGCTTCAGCGGTGAGGCGACGCCCGAGCTGCAGGCCGGCTTCGAGGCTGCCTTCGCGAGCTGACCGTCTGCGGGCGCAACTCGGGCCGGGGTTCGTGCGAAGCCCGGCCTGAGGCGGCTGCCGCCGCGCTCGCGCGCCCGCGTCGCTGGTCCGCCTCGCGCCGCGCCGGGGCGGCGCGTGCCATCTGAGCGCTCGCCCCACGTGTTCTGATAGCGCGTGCCGCCCGTCTGCCTCAGCATGCGCGGATGCTGCGCCGAGCGTTCCCGGACGTGTACGAGGGCTGGCTCGTGGTCGGCTCGTCTGCGTTCGTCGTGCTGCTGATCGCGGCGACCTTCTTCTATGGCTTCGGCACGATCTTCAACGAGGTCGTGCTCGAGTTCGGCTGGAGCGTGGGCGCTACTTCGCTCGCGTTCTCCTTGCGGTCGGAGGTCGGTGGCGTCGCGGCGCCGTTCATCGGCGCCTTCATCGACCGCGCGGGGCCGGGGCGTGTGCTGATCGTGGGCATCATCGTGGCCGCGATCGGGGTGCTCGCGATGTCCTTCATGCAGTCGCTCTGGCAGTTCTACGTCGCGATGTTCGTGATCGCGTTGGGCACGTCATCGGCGGGCGGCCAGGTGGGGCTGGCCGCGATCGCGACGTGGTTCCGGCTGCGGCGGGCGCGAGCGATGTCGATCATGACGCTCGGCGGCGGACTCGGCGGCGTGCTCGTCGTCGGCGTGGCGGCGCTCGTCGACGCCTTCGGCTGGCGCTGGGCGCTGCGCGTGCTGGCACTGGGCATGGTCACGCTGGGCATGGTCGCCGCGATGAACGTGCGCGCGCGGCCGGCCGGCCACCCTCAGCCGATGGACGGCTTGCGCGCACGAGACTGGCGCGAGGGGGACGTCGAGATCGCCGACTGGGGCGTCCCGATCAGGGCCGTCGTCCGCTCACCGGCGTTTCTGCTGCTGGCGCTCGCGTTCATCCTCAACAACTTCGGCACGACGGCGATCATCGTGCACCAGATCCCGTACCTGGAGCGAGAGATCGGCGCATCGAAGGCCGTGGCCGGCAGCACCGTCGCGATCTTCACGCTGACGTCGATCGTGGGGCGTCTCGGCTTCGGTTTGCTCGCCGATCGTTACTCGAAGCGCCTGATGATGGCACTCGCGATGTCGCTCGTCGTGATCGGCCTGCCCCTGCTCGCGCTCGCGACTGAGCTCTGGCAGGCGATGCTGGCGATCGTGCTGATTGCTCCGGGTTTCGGCGGGACGATCCCCGTGCGACCGGCCATCCTCGCGGACTACTTCGGCACGAAGACGTTCGGCACGATCAACGGCATCATGTCGCTCGCCCAGACGACTGGCGGCGCCATCGGCCCGTGGGTCGTCGGCGTCGTGGTCGATCGGATGGGCACATACGACCTCGGGTGGTGGATCTCCGCCGGCGTGGTCGCGTTGGCGGTGCCGGTCGTCCTGCTCGCGTCGCCGCCGACTGAGCTTGCCGAGCGCTTCCGGCCGGCGCCCGCACCCGTGCGTCCGCCGGAGCCACCGCCCCCGGGAGCCGCGGCGCGCTGAGCGACCGCCCGCGCTCGCGTCAGCGCGGGGGGAACAGTTCCATCAGCACGAAGTTCGACGAGGTGGGGTGTACCCACGCGTTGGTCGAACCCGGCGCGCGGGTCACGCGGCCGCCCCCTGCCTCGACCTGCTTGCAGAACGCGTCCACATCGTCGCACTCGTAGCCGAGCAGGTAGATGCCCTCGCCGTGCGGGTTGAACGCGTTCACGCGCTCCGTCATCAGGCGCGCGATCGGCGTGTCATCCGCGGAGGGCTTGATCAGCAGCAGCGTTGTCTGGCCGTCGTAGCCCATCGCCTGGAACTCGAAGTTGCCGATGCCGTTGTGGCCGCGCTCTCCGATCGCCTGCATGCCGAAGCGCGACTGATGGTTCGTGACCGCCTCATCGAGGTCGTGGACGGCGACGGTGTAGTGCTTGAAGCGGAGCATGCGGGCACCCTCTCTGCGCGGCTGGCTGACTGCCGGCGCAGTCTATGCGAGCGCCTACGATCGCCCCATGGACACGATCACGCTGGACGCCTCGCTCTCCCTGCGTCCCGTGACGCCTGCCGACGAGCGCGCCCTGGTGCAACTCGTCGACGACGCGCGCCGCCAGGCCGATCCGCTGCTCCCGTGGTGGACTGAGCAACCGACCGATGCCGACGCGCGCCGGTGGAGCCGGCGCAATGACGTCGGCGACGACCGCTGGCTCGTGGTCCGGCGCGACGAGACGATCGGCAGCGCGGGCGTGGGCGCCGGGCGAACGCCCGGCGAGGGCGTGCTGTCGTGCTGGCTTGCGCCGCGCTTCGACGACTTCGCGACACGTGAGCGCGTGTGCGAGACGCTGGTGGCGCGCGCCTTTGGCGCGCTCGGCTACGAGCGGCTGCACTTCGTCTGTGGCGAGGACGACCAGCAGTCGGTTGCGCTCGCCGGTCAGCTCGGCTTCGCGGTTGAGCAGCGCGAGCAGGAGCCGGCGCTCTACGTCAGCGGCGGCTACCGCACCGTGCTCACGTTCGTGCTCGGCCGCGGGGACTGGCGCCCGCGGGCTGGCGAAGCCGAATGACGAAGTGCGAGACGACGGCGCGAGAGAGCCGGGAGCAGCGAACTCTTGCCGTGCTCAAACGGGGTCGCGCCCGGCTGGCTAGAAGAGCGGCCCACCGGGGTCGAGCACGGAGCCGTCGACGGCGAAGACCGTCGGTCGCTCCTCGCAGTAGACCTCGCTCTCGCACTTGTTGAACGAGATTGCCGGCTGGCCCTTCCAGTCCTTCTCGAAGTGAATGTGCCAGGTGCCGGTGACGTGATTATCACGGCCCTTTTCGATCTCCTTCTGGAGGATTTCGACCAGTGCCTGTAGTTCCTTCGTGCCCACGAGACCTCCTCGTTCAATGTCGTCGCGCCAGTCTACCCGTGAGCGCTGCTGTTACCGGTGACGCTGCCTACAATGCGCGCCGATGAAACCCATAATGAAATCCACCACCGGGAACTACTTCGAGGACCTCACGGTCGGCCGCGAGATCGTGCACGGCACGCCGCGCACGCTGACCGAGGGCGACGCCGCTGTCTACCTCTCGCTTACGGCGAGCCGGCAGCCGCTCTTCTGTGACGCTGAGTTCGCACGTTCGCTCGGCTTCCGGCGCGAGCTCATCCACGATCTGCTCGTCTTCCACACGGTCTTCGGGAACTCCGTACCGGACGTATCACTGAACGCGATCGCGAACCTCGGGTACGCCGACGTGCGCTTCGGCGTGCCCGTCTATGCCGGCGACACGATCACGTCGCGCACCACGGTGCTCGGACAGCGCGAATCGAGCGGCGGCGATACCGGGGTGACCTGGGTCCACACCGTCGGGGTGAACCAGCGCGGCGAAGAGGTGCTGACTTTCATCCGCTGGGTGCTCATGAGCAAGCGCGACCCCGCGACGAAGAGCGGCGTGAACGAGGTGCCGCCCACGCCAGACCACGTGGCAGCCGGCGCTCTGAGCGTTCCGCCCGCGCTCGACCTCTCGCGCTTCGACCCGGTGGTCACCGCCGGGCGCTGGTGGTGGGAGGACTACGAGCCGGGTGAGCGCATCTACCACGTCGAAGGCGTGGCGGTCGAGGAGGCCGAGCACCAGATGGCGGCGCGGCTCTACCAGAACACGGCCCGCGCCCACTTCAACGCCCACGCGCTCAAGGATTCCCGCTTCGGCAAGCGCGTGATCTATGGCGGGCACGTGATCTCGATCGCGCACGCGCTCTCGTTCAACGGGCTCGAGAACGCGCTGCGCATCCTTGCCTTCAACGCCGGCACGCACTCGAACCCGACGTTCGCAGGCGACACGCTGTTCGCTTGGACCGATGTGCTCGAGCGCATCGATCTCGGCCGGCCGGATGCGGGCGCGCTGCGGCTGCGGCTGGTGGGCGTGAAGAACAGCGACCCGGCGACCGAGGAGCAGGCGTTCAAGGTGACGGATGACGCCGGCCGCGAACGCTATGACCCGAACGTGGTGCTCGATCTCGACTACACAGTGCTCATCCCGCGCCGGCCGTAGCCGCGCGCAAGGCGAGCGATCAAACTCAGGCGGTCGGTTCGTAGGCGGCCGCGCGGTATGTCGGCGTAGGAATCGGTTTGCCCGCGTCGCGCGCTGTGGCGAGCCAGCCTTCCTTCGCGATCAGGACCTCCTTCAGCGCCTCCTCGGGTGTGTCGCCGAACGCTGAGCAGTACTCGAGGTCGGGGATGTCGGCGACGTAGCACTCGTCCTCGTCGGAGTAGAAGAGGTTGATGTGGTAGTCCTTCATTCCGCCTCCAGATTCAGATCGTACCGCTCGACAAAGGCCAGCAGCTGGCGAATCTGGTACGGCTTGGCTTCTCCTCGCCGCGGCTGCAGGCTGATCGCTCGCTCACCGTGGTCGGGATGCGCGAATATGCGGTGACTTCCCACCACCCGCTGCTCGCGAAGCCCGAACCCATTCGCGAGATCAACCAGGTCATCGAACCTGACGTTCGCGAGGTGGCCCTGTCGAAGCCGCCTGAGCAGCCGTTGTCGATTCACGCACGCACCCTCCGGCGGCCCCGGCGAGCATCGCGTAAGCAACGAGCGCTCGGTACGCTTTCGTACCCGCAAACTTGGAGGAGCAGGCCATGACTATTGCCGGACTGAACGCCGCCGCCACGGCCCGACAGCTGGTCACCACCGCACAGGCGGTGCTCGACGCGGCGCTCGCCCACGGGGCGCGCGTGACCGAGGGCGGTCGCCTGATCGATGACCACCAGGTGCACACGGAGCGGCTCGCCTACCTCGCCACGCAGGTGCGCGCGGCGCACGAGCAGGCGGCCTACGCCGAGCGGCTGGCCGCCGCCGGCAAGGGCGACGAGCTCCAGGACACGATGGCGCTGATCTACGCCGCCGAGGTCGCACACGCGCTGCGCTCGCAGATCGAGGCGGCATGGTCCGACTTCGGGCTGGACGACGCGCAGGTCGCCCCGCTGCACAGCGCGGAGACGCGCGAGGCGGTGCGCGCGGGGCTCAGCGAAGAACGCATCCGCGACGTCGGCGCGCGCGTGATCGCCGCGGGCGGCGCGAACAACGTCGAGCTCGAGGACGAGGTGGCCGCGCTCACCCGCGAGATGGCGCGCGACTTTGGGAAGAACGAAGTGGCGCCGATCGCCCAGGAGATCCACCGCCAGGACCTGCTGGTCCCGGACTCGTTGCTCGCGAAGTTCTCGGAGCAGGGCTTCTTCGGCTCATCGATCCCGGAGCAGTACGGCGGAACGGGCATGGGCGATCTGCCCATGATCGTGATCACGGAGGAGCTCTCGGCCGCGTCGCTCGCGGCCGCCGGCTCGCTCGCCACACGTCCCGAGATCCTGACCAAGGCGCTGCTCGCCGGCGGCACCGAGGAACAGCGCGAGGAGTGGCTGCCGCGCATCGCCACGGGCGAGGTACTCGTCGCCATCGCCGTGACCGAGCCGGACACCGGCTCGGATGTCGCCTCACTGCAGACGCGCGCGGAGCCGGCCGAGCACAACGGCGAGCGCGGCTGGCGCATCAACGGCGCGAAGGCGTGGAGCACGTTCTCGGGTCGCGCCACGCTGCTCGCGTTGCTGGCACGCACCGACCCCGACCCGAAGTCGGGCAACCGCGGGCTGTCGCTCTTCATGATCGAGAAGCCTGCCTATGACGGTCACCACTGGCGCTTCGAGCAGCCCGAGGGCGGCGTGATCGCCGGCACCGCGAACCCCACGCCCGGCTATCGCGGGATGCACTCGTTCACGCTCGCGCTCGACAACGTGTGGGTGCCCCACACCCGGCTGGTGGGCGGCGACGAGGGCGTGAACCGCGGCTTCTATCTGCAGATGGGCGGATTCGCCGCCGGCCGCCTGCAGACCGGCGGCCGCGCGATCGGCGTCGCCCAGGCCGCGCTCGAGAAGGCCTGCCAGTACGTGGTGCAGCGCCAGCAGTTCGGCGTGTCGCTCGCCGACTTCCAGCTCACGCAATACAAGATCGGGCTGATGGCCACGCACATCGCCGCGGGTCGGCAGCTGACCTACGCGTCCGCGCGCAGCTTCGACACGCGCGCCGTCGAGCCCTCGATGGCGAAGCTCTTGACGTGCGATGTGGCGGGCGAAGTCTCGCGCGAGGCGCAGCTGCTACACGGTGGCTGGGGCTACTCCGAAGAGGACCCGATCGCGCGCTACGTCGTGGACGCGCTCGTGCTCCCCATTTTCGAGGGCGTGAAGCCGATCCTCGAGCTCAAGGTGATTGGCCGCGCGCTGCTCGCGGGCGCGGGGAGCTGACGGCGGCGCCGCGCCCGGCCCGGAGGTCACGCGGCGCGTAGCTCGCGCGCGCGGAGCACGATCACCAGCGAACCGGCCGCCATCACCACGCCGAAGGCGGCCAGGATTTCGCCGGACGAGAAGCGGCCACGCATGAGCGCGATGATCAGCGCGGAGAACGGAAGCATCCCGCTGAACGTGAGCGCAGTCATGCTCATCACCCGCCCCATCATCGCGTTCGGGGTGTGTTCCTGGAGCAAGGTGCGCTGCGAGGCGAGCAGGATCCCGGCGAACATGCCGTAGAAGAGCATGCAGACCGTGGTCGCGAGGTAGTGACGCGACAGGCCGATCACGATCAGGCCCGGACCGAAGGGGCTCATCGCCAGCAGGAACAGTTTGCCCTTTGCTCGTAACTCGCGGCGTGAGGCCAGGACGAGTGACGACGTCAGCATGCCGACGCTCAAGACCGCGAACATGAGCGACGTCTCGAACGCGCCCTTGCCCAGCTGGTTGCGCGCAACGTCCGGGACGAGGATGCCGTACGCGCCCATCCCCACGCCCATGAATAGCCCGGCGATCATGAGCGACCGCAACGGTTCGTTCGCCGCCGCGAAGCGGATGCCGCCGGCGATGTCGGAGAGCAGACCCGTGAGCGAGCGCGCCGACGGCGCGCTCGCGGCTCCCGCCGCTCCTGCCGGCAACGCTGCCGGCAGCGCGACCGGCAGCATGCACAGCGAGCTGAGCGCGAGCAGCACCGCCCACAGCGCGAAGCCGGCACCGATCCCGAGCAGCGCGATCGTGCCGCCGCCGACGACTGCGCCGAGGATCGTCGACACCTGTTGTCCCATGTTCTGCAGCGCCACCCCGGTCATGAGCCGTGCGGGGGGTACCAGCTGCGGCACCATCGCCTGATAGGCGGGGACGGAGATGGCGACGGCCGCGCCACTGAGCACCGCCATGAGCATCGCCAGCGGCACGTTCATCACGCCCCACCACGTCAGCGCCGCGGTGATCCCGAGGGCCACGCCCCCCGCGAGTCCGACGCGCATGACCAGCACGCGTCGGTCCATGCGGTCCGAGAGGACGCCCGCTGGTAGCGACACGAACAGCGCTGGGAGACCGACCGCGATGCCGATCAGGCCGATCGCGGCCGACCAGTCCGTGATCTCGAGGATCAGCCAGACGAACGCGAAGCGCAGGATGCCGGCGACGAGTGAGTTGAGGAACTGCGCGACCCAGAAGTAGCGATAGTTGCGGAGCGCGAGCACCTCGAGCATCGGCGAGCGCTCGCGCGCATCCGCGGTGGTCGCAGCGGAATCTGCGTCGCTCCCGGGCCGGATCACCGTGATTCGGCGGTCGGCGGGGCCGGGAAGCGGCCACCGGGGGGCATCCGCTTCGCTGCGTCGACATCGGCCTCCAGGCCGTCCGCTGCGCGTCGGGCGATCAGTCCCGCGACGTACAGCCCGCGGTTGAAGAAGAGCGGGCCGAGCTCCTTCGCGACGAAGTCGTAGAGCAGGTGGGCGGCGAGCTCGCCGATCTCCTCGTCGCGCTCTTCGACGAAGTACGCCTTCAGGCGGTGCATCGCGTACTCGCGCTCTTCCTTCGTCAGCTCGATCGCGTCCATCGCTGGCCCCTCCCTCTCGCGTCGATACTCTAGTGGCGAGGGGTGCCATGGCAGAGCAGCCGACGTTCGCCGACGGTCACGAGCATTCCGAACAGTGCGCGCAGCTGTACCGCGAGTGGAAGCGCTACCACGCCGTCGTGCAGGACACCTCAGGCCGCTTCGACCGCAACGCCGTGCTGCTCGCCCGCCGCGAGCGCGAGGCGTTCGAGCGTCAGCTCCGGGCGATCGGCTGCTCGGGCGAGGCGCTGCGGCGTATCGAGCGCGACGCGGAGATCGCGGAGCACGGACGGCCACTGCTCTGAGTCGCGGCGCTCAGCCAGCATCTGCCTCGCCGAAGGCAGTGGGCTCGCGTCGGGCTGAACGCCACGGGACGCGGAAGCGTCGCGCGAGCCGCGGCGCGTCCCACACCAGCCACAGCGCCCCCCAGCCGTACAGCGCGCCCGCCACGCAGTCCACGATGTAGTGATGACCGAGGTACACGACCGCGAATGTCATCAGGACGGGGTAGAGCGCGAAGGCCCATGACCAGCGTTGTGGCCACAGGCGCCGCGCGACCAGGAAGACGAGCGTGGGGTACGCGATGTGGAGCGAGGGCATCGCCGCGTACGGGTTCGGGTCGATCCACCGATAGACCGTGAAGAACGGCCGAAAGAGCGAGAACTCGCCCACGATGTACGCGAAGATGTCCGTCAGCGGCGGCAGCGCTCCCTGCGCGGACGCCAGTCGCGGGGGCATCGCCGGCACGAGCGCATAGGTCGCGAAGCCCGCATACGACAGCACAATCACGGCCAGCACGTAGCGCCAGTACACCCGTCGCTCCGCCTTCAACCACAGCCAGAACGCGAGCGCGAGCACGCCCACGAAGTGGACGAAGTAGAGCCCGGTCGCGAGCACGTCGAAGACCCCCACCTGCCCCGGCTGGTGGAGCCACTGCTGCAGGCGGATCGTCGGAACTGGCGTGCCAAAGAGCAGTCGCTCGGCGGCGATCAGATCGGTGATGTGGATTTTGCCGTTCCACTGATGCGCCAGACCACGGAACTGCTCGTAAGCGAGCAGGACGATGGCGAACGGCACCCAGTCCGCCAGAAACGTGCGTCCGCGCCGCATCACCATCGCGATGGGGAAGAAGCCCAGGGCGAGCATGTCGATCGACGGGAAGTAGCCACCGACGATGAGCAACGCCGAAGTGACGCCGACGTACAACACGAATCCGAAGACGATCAGCCGACGCTCGAGTGCACCGCTGTTCCCGCCGTCGGGCGCGGCCGTAAACGTCGTCGCCGGGGAGGCCCAGCGTGCGTATGCGCGGCGCGCGCGACCCGGCCGGCGAGCGGCACGCTCAGACACACGCACGTGCGGCGGGCGTTCCGGGCGAGAGGGACCGGGGGTCAGGCCGCGGTTCAGCCGACGCTCGACGGGCACGTCCGCGTTGCGGCCCATGCTGTGCTCGCGAACAAATGCGCCTCAATCTTCGCCGGCCCGGACATGACGAATACCCAGGATCGCGTGAGATCGACGCAGGCGATAGGGGCACGAGGGAGCCCGGCGCGTCGAGTCGCGAGCCTTACAATCCCGCGCATGGCCGCACCCGCCTCACCGATCGAGATCCACGGCGACTGCGACCCGCGCTTCGCGCGCGTGCGCGACGAGTTCGAGCGCAACTTCGCGGAGCGCGGAGACCTCGGCGCCGCGGTGGCGATCACGATCGACGGCCACTCCGTCGTCGACCTCTGGGGTGGCTGGCTGGACCCGGCGCGCACCCGGCCGTGGCCGCGTGACGGCATCGTGTGCGTGTGGTCGATCGGCAAGGCCGTGACCGGCATCGCGACGCTGCGGGCAGTCGACCAGGGGTTGATCGACCTCGACCGGCCTGTCGCCGACTACTGGCCGGAGTTCGCGCAGGCGGGCAAGTCCGACGTTCCGGTGCATTACCTGCTTTCGCACCGAGTGGGGTTACCGGCTGTGCGGAAGCCACTGCCGCCCGGCGCGAACCTGACGAGCTGGGAGTCAATGACGTCCGCGCTCGCCGAGCAGGAGCCGTGGTGGGAGCCGGGTAGCGGTCACGGCTACCACGCCAACACCCACGGCTTCCTCGCCGGCGAGGTGGTTCGACGCGTCACCGGCCGCCGCTTCCGCGACTACGTCGCCGAGGAGATCACCGGGCCGCTCGGCATCGACTTCTTCTTCGGTTTTGGCCCCGAACACGACGCGCGCACCGCCGAGTGGTTGCCCGCGATCCCGGACCCTGACGCGCCTCCCGCCCGCCCCTGGCTCGATCTCGACCCCGCGACGGCCCAGGGTCTCGATCTCGCCCGCATCCTCGCCTACCGCAACCCGCCGCCGCTCCCCGAGGGTCAGGCCGGGACGAACGCGCGTGCGTTCCGTGCGGCGGAGTTCCCATCCACGAGCAGTCATTCGAACGCGCGCGCGGTGGCGCGCCTGTTCGGCGCGCTCGCGTGTGGCGGCGTGATCGATGGCGTTCGGGTGCTCGAACCGGCGACGATCGAACGCGCCAACACGATCGAGGCCGACGGCGAGGACATCATGCTCGGCCGCCCGACGCGCTTCGGCCTCGGGTTCCAGCTCACGATTCCGGGCGTGCGGCCGTTCGGCCCGAACCCTCGCGCGTTCGGCCATTATGGGAACGGCGCCGTGGTCGGTATCGCTGACCCTGACGCGCGTGCCAGCATCAGCTTCGTCTGCAACCAGGCCGGTCGGTCATGGCGGGATCCGCGCAACATCGCGCTGATCGACGCGCTGTACGCCTCGCTGTAGGACCGCTGCGCGACGACCGAACCGCCGATGGACGCACCCGCGCTCCCCGTGAGCAGCGGGTCACGCCGCTACTCGCGCTGACCGCCATCGACCCGCCGTCCCCGCCAGCTCGCCGCAAGCGGCGCCCGCCAACCCGCCGCTTGCCTCGCGACCGTTCGCGGTCGCGCTGGAGGAAACGCGCTACGATTCCGCGGCTCCGGGATCAACGAAGGGGGTACGTATGGGTGTGTTAGACGGCAGAGCAGTCGTCGTCACTGGTGCCGGTCGCGGGATCGGGCGAGCGATCGCCCTGAAGGCCGCGGCCGAGGGTGGCTCGATTGTGGTGGTCGACAGCGGGTGTGAGCCCGACGGAACCGGGTCGAACCCGGCGGTCGCGGACGCAGTGGTGCAGGCCATCACGAGCGCGGGCGGAAAGGCCGTCGCGGTGCACGACGACGTGAGCACGATGGCCGGCGGAGAGGCTGCCGTGAAGGTGGCGCTCGACAACTACGGCCAGATCGACGCGCTGATCACGTGCGCCGGCATCCGGCGCGATGCGCCGATCTGGGAGATGACAGAAGAGGACTGGGACACGGTGATCACGGCCGGCACGAAGTCCGGCTTCGCGCCGGTTAAGTTCGCCACGATCGCTATGCGCCAGCAGCGCTACGGCCGGATCGTGATGATGGTCTCCGACGCCGGTCTCGGCGCCGTAGGCGCGTCGAACTACGCGGCCGCGAGCGAGGGTGCGCTCGGCCTCGCGCGCACGGTCGCCCGCGACGTCGGTCGCTACGGGGTGACGTGCAACGCGATCTCGCCGCTTGCGCGCACGCGTATGTCGGGCGGGATGTCCGAAGAGCTGCGCCCGCCCGCGGGCGTGCTCTCGGCCGACGCCACGGCGCGTATCGCGCCGCCGCCGCCGACGCTGCACTGGGAAGCACCTGACCACCCCGACGACCCGAAGAGCGTCGCGCCGCTCGCCGTCTACCTCGCGAGCGAGGGCTCGGGCGAGATCAACGGCCAGCTGTTCGGGGTGCGCGGGGGCGATGTGCTGCTGTACTCGCAGCCCACGATCGACCGCCAGATCCTGAGCTACGGGCGGCGCTTCACGCTCGACGAGCTCGACGAACAGATGCCCCGCACGCTGGCGCTCGACGCGTCGCGCCCGGTGCTGGCGTAAGCCGGGACGAGGAGAGAACGATGGGTAATCGACTCGATGGTCGGGTGGCAATCGTCACCGGCGGCGGTCGCGGCATCGGCCGCGGCGTCGCGCTTCAGCTCGCCGAGGAGGGTGCCGCGGTCGTGATCGCGGACTTCGGCGGCAACCTCGACGGGAGTGGCAACGACCAGGGCCCCGCGGACGAGGTTGCGAACGAGATCAAGAAGGCGGGGGGCCGCGCGATCGCGCACTACGGCGACGTCTCGAAGTTCGGCGACTGCGCCGACCTCGTGCAGGCGACGCTCAAGGAGTTCGGCCGCGTCGACATCCTCTGCCACGTCGCCGGCATCCTCCGCGACCGCATGGTCTTCAACATGACCGAGGAGGAGTGGGACGCCGTGCTGGCGGTGCACCTCAAGGGTGCCTTCAACACGGTGCGCCACAGCGTGAAGCCCATGCTCGAGCAGCGCTACGGGCGGATCCTGCTGTTCTCGTCGGGATCGGGGCTTGGCGCCTCGGGTCAGGCGAACTACTCGGCCGCCAAGGAGGGCATGGTCGGCTTCGCGCGCGCTCTCTCGCGCGAGCTGGGGCCGCACGGAATCGCGGTGAACGCGATCTACCCCGGCGGCAACACGCGCATGACGCAGTCCGTGCCGTCGACCACGCAGGAGCTGCGTGCAGCCGCCGGCATCCGCCGCGATGGTTCGGCACCCCCGCCGCGGGCGGAGTGGCCCGCGGACGGGCCGCAACCGCGTGACCCCGAGAACAACGCACCGACGGTCGCCTGGCTCGCGAGCGAGGCAGGTGGTGCGATCAGCGGACAGGTGATCGGGACCTCCGGCTGGCAAGCCTCGCGCTACAGCGTGCGGCAGGTGATCCGCAGCGTGTCTCAGTCGCGGCACTGGAACGTCGAGGAGCTCGCGCTCGCCGTGCCGCTCCAGCTGACGGCGGGAATCATGAACCCGGCGCCGGTCCAGGCGCCGCGCGAGCAGCCGGCGAGCACGCCCGCGTCGTAGCGCTGCGTCGTCCGCTGACACCACATCGCCTCCGCGGCCGCCGGCCGGGGAGGCGATGTGTCGTTATGGGGCATACGCACGGCTGCCTATACTTCGCGACGCATCCCCGAACGGAGCATGCCATGACCGAGCCGTACGCCTCCCCGACCGGATCCGCCTACGAGACGATCGAGGTCGAGCGCGAAGGACGTGTGGGCATCGTGCGCTGGAACCGGCCCGACCGGTTGAACGCCTTCAACGGCACGATGTACGCGGAGTGGGTCGGGGCCTACGACGCGTTCAACGCGGACCCCTCGATCGGCGCCGTCGTCTGCACCGGGAACGGGCGCGGCTACAGCGCCGGCGCCGATATCGGCGGCTTCGAGCGCAGCTTCACGGGGGGCGAGGCGCCGGTCGAGAAGAGCGCGCCGCACGCGCCCTTCGACCCGTGGTACATGGCCGAGGGCAAGCCCACGATCGCCGCCGTGAACGGCGTCGCGATCGGCATCGGCTTCACCTCGATCCTCTGGTACGACCTGATCATCGCCTCCACCGAGGCACGCTTCTCGGCGCGCTTCGCCGCGATCGGGCTCACCCCGGAGCTGTCGAGCTCGTGGCTGCTGCCACGGCTGATCGGTCTCCAGCGGGCGAAGGAGATGATGCTCACGGGCCGCATCTGGGGCGCCGAGGAGGCGCGCTCGCTCGGGCTCGTGCGCGAGGTCGTCGAGCCGGACGAGCTGCTCCCGACCGCGATCGCACGCGCCGCCGAGATCGCCGCGAACCCCGAGCCCACGCTCCGGGTGATCAAGCGCATGCTCATGGAGGACCTCGTCAGCGCGGACCTCTCGAGCGTCGACCGCCGCTCGAGCGTGAACTTCGCGGCGTCACGGAAGACCGCCGAGCACCGCGAGGCGCTGCTTGCGCTGCGCGAGAAGCGCCCGCCGCGCTACCACGACGACGCGTACATGGCGGAGCTGACGGCGGGGCTCGACGGGGCCGGGCGCGCGTAGCGCCGGCCAGCGGCCACAGCGCAACTAGCGCGCGATATGCGCGACGCGCGGCGCGCTCCGGTCATCGCGCGACCGGAACACGAGCACCCCGGCCAGCGCGACGATCGCGGATGCGCAGATCAGCAGCGCGGGGAGGCCGGCCGAGCGGGCGAGCAGGGCAAGGCCGATGCCCCCGGCGATCTCGCCCACCGATTCGGCCTGCGCGAGGAACGAGTGCACAGTCGCTCGCACGTCGCTCGTCGCACGCCGGTTCACCCAGATCACGCTGACGGAACGAGTCACGGGCTCCGCGATGCCCGCGAAGAGCAGCACGCCCGCGCTGCCCGTCATCGCGTCGGGCGCCACGCCGAGTACGACCAGGGCGAGCGCGCCGACCACGCATGCCGCGGCATAGACGCGCGGAGCCACGCCCGTGTCATCGATGCGGCCCTGGACGATGCGCAGCGCGAGCGCACCGAGAGCCAGCGCCGCGAGGCCGAGCGCGGTGAACCACACGATCGGGTCCGGCTGCTGCGGCACGCCGAGCGCGAGGAGGCGCTTCGGGAAGAGAAAGCCCACCTCCGCGCCGGCGTTCACGAGCATCGTCGCCCCGAATACGGTCCACAGCTGGCGGTCCGCGCGGGCGAGCGACAGCCCCCGCCGGAGGATCGACGCCGACGCGCGAAGGTGGTGGGCGCGCGTGGGCGTGAACTTGCGCTCGGGAAAGCGTGTCGCGACGACCAGCCCGAGCGCGGCCATGCCGGCTCCGGCGACGATCACCGCCGTCCCGAGACGGCCGCCCAGCCGAGCCCGCCGAATGCGATCAGCCCACAGGCCGCGCCCACCTGCTCCCAGCGCGCGGCAGTCATCAGCACGCTGGCAGTGCGAACAGGGCGATCGAGCTCGTCGGTGAGCCAGGCCACGTCGGCGCCGCTCGAGAACGTCCACCCAAGCCCCCACAACACCTGCGACACCAGGATCAACGGGAAGGCGGTCACGAGGCCCATCAGCACCATGCCGGCGCCGAGCACGAGGTGCGCGATCACGAGCGACCACTTGCGGCTGATCGCGTCCGCCAGCACGCCGGTGGGCACCTCCGCCAGCAATCCCGTGATCGCCAGCACGGCGCCGTAGAGCGCGAGCTGCGGCGCCGACAGATCGGCGACGACGACGAGGTAGATGCTGGTGACCAGCCACCAGCCGCGGTGGAACACGGCGCGCATGAACATCCAGCGCTGGTATGTGGCGGCGATGTCGGCGTCGGGCATCAGCGAACGCTCACCGTGGCCTGAACGCGCTCACCAAGGATGCGCTCGCGGACTCGAGCGCGGCTTGCGCTCCGCGTGAGCCGTGGTTCGCGTTGCTCACCACGAACGGAAGGATCGCGGCAGGTCGGGGACCAGCCGATGGTGGGCTACTCGCGGTAGAGCTTCACCACCGTCACCTGCCCGCCCGGGGCCGCGTCGATGCAGAGGTCGCAGAGCGTGCACTCGTCGAGGTTGTCCTCGACGGTCGTGACGTGGCCGTCGCCGTCGAGCTTGAAGATGTCGACGGGACAGACTTCGACCAGCTGCTTGCAGAGCGCGGCGTTCGACTGGACCGCCGGATCGACGTCGACGCGGATGAACATGGCCGCCATCAGTTGCCCTCCCCGAGGCGCTCCTTGAGCAGGCGCGGGATGTCTTCGATGCGCTCCGCGACCGAGATGCCGGCGCGCTCGAGGTTCGCGATCTTCTCGGCGGTCGTGTCCGCCTTGCCTTCGACGATCGTGCCGGCGTGGCCGAAGCGCATGCCGGGCATCTCGTCCATGAAGCGCCCTGCCATGAAGGCGACGACGGGCAGCTTCGACCCGCTGCTCGCCATGTAGTCGGCCAGCTCGTACTCGGCGCGGCCGCCGGGCTCGCTGTAGATCGCGATGCCCTCGGTCTGGGGGTCGGCGTCGAAGAGCGGCATCAGCTCCGCGTACGTCGAGCCGATGATCGCGTCGCCGCCGATCGAGGCGGCGGTCGAGATGCCGAGCCCGGACGCCGAGAGCGCGTTCGCGATCTCGACGGTCATCCCACCGGAGCGCGACATCACACCGATCTTGCCCGGCTTGAACGCCAGCTCCGTGTTCGCGCCGCCCACGCCGCCGACCTTCGACTTGCCGGGCGAGATGATGCCGAGGCAGTTCGGGCCGATGATGCGTACGCCCTGCTGCTGTGCGTACTCGACGAACTGCGCGACCTGCTTGCGCGGGATGCGCTCGGTCACGACCACGAGCAGCTTGATGCCGGCGTCGATCGCCTCGAACACGGCGTCGGCGGCGAAGGCCGGCGGCACGGAGACCACCGAGGCGTCGACGCGGGTGCGGTCGGTGAAGGCGCGCACGGTGTCCTCCACCGGCACGCCGTGCACCTCGCGCCCCTTGCGCCCCGGTGTCACCCCGCCGAGCAGCTTCGACCCGTAGTCGAGCACCTCGCGCGCCATGGACACGGCCTCACGGCCGGTGATGCCCTGGATGATGAACGTCGTGTTCTCGTCGATCAGGATGGACATTCGCCCTCTCCTCCGGACCCCGCCGCCGTGGCGAGGGGCGTCACCAGCGGCCTGCGGCCGCGCTCGCGTCGGCGGCTTGTCAGCCGCCGCTTGCCTGGCCCCTCTCCACGTTCGCGGAGCGGGGCGTCACCAGCGGCCCGCGGCCGCGCTCGCGTCGGCGGCTTTGTCAGCCGCCGCTTGCCTGGCTCCTCTCCACGTTTGTGGAGCGGGGCGTCACCAGCGGCCTGCGGCCGCGTTCGCGTCGGCGGCTTTGTCAGCCGCCGCTTGACTGGCTCCGCTCATCCTGAGCGAAGTCGAAGGGCGCGCTTGCCGACCGATCGGTCCCCACCGATGGCGTGGGCCATCGGGACCGGAGCAGCTATTTCATCTTCGCCACGGCGCGGGCCGCAGCCTCGTGCATCGACACCGAGCGGTCCACGTAGTCCACGCCGTACTTGTCGAGGATGGCGAAGCCCTCGTCCTCCCACGAACCGGGGATGCGGAAGATCGCGATCTTGTCCGCGGGGTCAAAGCCCGCCTCGAAGCAGCCCTTGATCACGCCGCGCGCGACGATGTCGACGCGGGTGTTCGAGACGACGTTCATCATCACGGCGACCTTCTCGACCTTCGGTTGCGAGCAGATCAACTTCGTGAGCGCGGCCGCCTTCGACACGGAGGGGTTGCCGCCGATCTCGCAGTAGTTCGCGGGGCGGCCGCCCGCAGCGCGCACGGCGTCGAAGAGCGTGAGCGAGCCGCCGCCGGCGCCGATGATCAACCCGAGGTTGCCGTCGAATTCCGTGAGGTTGCCGGCGACGCCGCGCGGATCGGCGGCGTCCACCTTCGCGGCCGCGATCTCGAACGCGGTGGGCGGGCGCGCCTGGCGGTTGTCGTCGTCGGGGACGCCGAGCTCGCGCACGAGCGCCTGGTGCGTGCGCCGCGCCTCGGCCTCCATGTCCATGTGCGAGTCGAGCGCCACGATCGAGCCGTCGTCGAGCTTGCCGATCGGGTTGATCTCGGCGAGCGTCAGGTCGTACTCGAGGAAGACGCGCGCGAGCGCCGAGATGATCGCGGTCAGCCGCGTGAGGTCGTTGCCGGTCACACCCACCGCCGCCACGGCGCTCTTCGCGATGTAATCCGAGAACGGCCTCAACGCGGAGAAGTGCGTGCGCGAGAGATGCTCGGGATGCGTCTCCGCGACGTCTTCGATGTCGATGCCACCCATGTCGCTGAAGATAATCACGGGCCGCTTCGCGCGGCCGTCGTAGGTGACCGCGGCGTAGTACTCCTGCGCGACGACGCGCTTCTCTTCGACCAGTACGCCCACCGGCTGGAGGCCGTTAATCGGTTGGTGGAGTACCGCGAAGGCTGCGTCGCGGGCCTCGCCCACGGTGTCGGCGAACTTCACGCCGCCGGCCTTCATGCGGCCGCCGGAGAGCACCTGCGACTTGATCACGACGGGTCCGCCGAGCTCGAAGGCCGCGGTTGCGGCGCCCTCGGCGTCGGTCACGAACTTGCTCTTCGGGAGCGGCACGCCGTGGCGTGCGAGCAGCTGCTTGGCTTCGTACTCGTAGAAGCGCATGGGGTTTCCTCCTCGGCGGCGCGCATTGTGCCATGGGCGCGGGCTAGTGCCGAACGGCACGTTCGCCGGAACACAGCCGGGCCTGTCGGCGATCGTCTGGCCGCCGCGCGGGGACGCGTAGCGGCATGGAGGGTTCCCGACACCGATCCGGGCTCCGTAGTGCTCACGGCGCGGCGGACGCAGTCGCGGGAGGGCGCGGACGCCGCCCTATTTCCGTTCGTCCTGAGCCTGTCGAAGGACCGTCGCGGATCTCCCGAACATTGGGGCCGTGCGCGTGCACTTGCGGGCTGGCCGGCGTCTGGCGGTGTCCCACGGTCCTTCGACAGGCTCAGGACGAACGGAGAAGAGGGAGATCGGCGACGGTCCTTCGACAGGCTCAGGACGAACGGAACGGAGAGTCGCTTGCGCCGACGCGCGCATGAGCACGCGTTACCCGTGTGCGCTAGATCCCGCATCGCGCCGGCGCGCGCCAACGGCGCGCGCCCTGCGGTGCGCTAGATCCCGTACTTCGCGGCCATGTCGGGGTCACGCTTCGCGATCTGCTCGGCGAGCGTCCACATCACCATCGCCTGCTTGAAGGTCGCGTCGTCCTGCATCTTGCCGTCGATCATCGAGACCCCGCCGCCCTCCGGCATCGAGTCGATGATCTTCTTTGCCATCGCCACCTCGTCAGGGTCCGGGCTGAAGACGCGGCGGGCGATCTCGATCTGGCTCGGGTGGAGCGACCAGGCCCCGACGCAGCCGAGCAGGAACGCGGAGCGGAACTGATCCTCGCAGCCGAGCGCGTCGCCGATGTCGCCGAACGGGCCGTAGTACGGCAGGATGCCGGCGTGCACGCAGGCGTCGACCATGCGCGCGATCGAGTAATGCCAGAGGTCCTGCTGCGCCGACGCGCGCGGGGCTTCCGGGTTGTCGGGGTCGGGGTCGGAGCGCACCAGGTAGGACGGGTGACCGCCGCCGACGCGCGTGGTCTTCATGCGCCGCGATGCGGCGAGGTCGGCGGGGCCGAACGACATGCCCTGCATGCGCGGGCTCGCGAGCGCGATCTCCTCGACCTGCGCGACGCCGCCGCCGGTCTCGAGCAGCGCGTGCACGAGGATCGGGCGGGTCACGCCGTGCTTCGCCTCGAGCTGCGCGAGCAGCCGGTCGACGTAGTGGATGTCCTCGGGCCCGAGCACCTTCGGGATGATGATCACGTCGAGCCGGTTGCCGATCTCGGCGACCATCTGCATCACGTCGTCGAGGAACCACGGCGAGTCGAGGCTGTTCACGCGGCTCCAGCACCCCACGTTGCCGAAGTCGTTCGCCTTCACGACTTCGATCCAGCCCTCGCGCGCGGCGACCTTCTGGTCGGCGGCGACGGCGTCTTCGAGGTTTCCGAGCAGCACATCAACCTGCGTGAGCATCTCTGGCACGCGCGCGCGCATGCGCTCGTTCGCGGCGTTCATGAAGTGGATCATGCGGCTCGGGGTAACGGGAATCTCCCGCAGCGGCTCGGGCGCGCCGAGCGCGAGCGGGCGGAAGAAATCCTTCGGGCTGCGCAGCATGCGGGGCTCCGTGACGGGGTAATGCAGATGGGGCGTGAGTGTACGGGCGGACGCTAGACGGGGGCGCGAGCAGGGTCAACGAGCGGGCCACGAGGTTCCCACGGACGTTCGTCCCGAGTGAAATCGAGGGACGCGCCTGCGCCCTCGCCTCGCTACTCCTCCATCCCCGCCCCCGCCGCCGCGAGCTCGCGCGGGGTGTCCGTGGTCACGATGTCCACGCCCGCCGCGACGACGCGAGCGAGGCGCTCGCGCCAGCGCGGGGTGCCGGCGTTGAGCGTCCACACGTCGAGCGCGAGGCCGGCGCGGTGGAAGAGCGTGGCGGCGGTGACGAGGCCGTCGTCGAGCATGTGCTCGAAGAGCTCGAGGCGGACGTGCGCCTCGCTCGCGCCGGGCACGAGCCGGAGCATGCCGCCGAGGCGATCCGCGAGGTAGTCGGCGATCGTGCCCGTGCGGCGCGCGGCGAGCGGGTGGGCGTCGAGGTAGCCGTACGCGCCGCGCGGGAGGCGTAGCTCGCGCGCGGCGTCGCTGCCCTCGGGCGCCCAGTCGAGGCCCATCGTGCTCGCGCTCGTGCGCAGCGCCGGGTCGACGGCGAGCAGCCGGCGCATGTTCCAGTCCGGTCCGTTGAGCACGAAGCGGTCGCGCACGGGCTCGAGCATCCGCGCTAGTTCCTCCACACGTGGCCACGGCAGCGGGTCGACGTCGGTCATGTCGAGCTCAATCAGCGTGGGGCCTGGAATCGCAGCCACGAGGGCCGCGACCTCCGAGAACAGCGGCACTCGGTGCTCCGTGACGGCGCCGCCGCGTTCCGCACGGATGCGCAGGCCGACCACGTCTGCGCGGGTGAGCGCGCCCACAGGCCCCGAGCCGCTGGTGCTCGGGTAGAGCTCGCGGTCGTGCAGCACGAGGAAGTCGCGATCGCGGAGCATGGCGATGTCGATCTCGGTGCGCGCCACGGGCGCGCGCACGCACTCCTCGATCGCGGCGAGCGAGTTCTCGGGGAAGTCGTCACTCCACAGCGCGCGATGCACTTTGAGCTGCACCTCGCGGTCGGAGGCGGTGCGGAACACGGACTCGGCGTGAGGTGGTGGGACGGCGGGAGGCATGCCGCGAGTCTACGGGCGGCGCGGGCCAGTTCGTATCGGATGCACCATCCCTTCCGTTGGTCCTCAGTGAAACGAAGGACGTGGCACCGCGAGCCGGGCGCGAGCGCGCCTTCGTTTCACTTCGCAAGGATGAACGGAGAGGGCGCGGGCTCGTCGCCCGTCGACAGGCTCAGCTCGTAGGTTCATGCAAGGACGAACGGGGAAGGCGGGGCGTGCGCATCGCCCTTCGGCGGACTCAGGACGAACGGGGCGGGCGGCCGCTTCCGCTGTCGCGCTATCGCGGGCGGTCGCCTGACGGCGACGTCGGCGTCGGCGACTTGTCAGTCGCCGCTCGACAGCGCCGGCGTCGGCGACTTGTTAGTCGCCGCTCGACAGCGCCGGCGCCGGTGCCGCTTCGGCGGCCGCGGCGGCTCGGAGCGACGCGTGCGTGGGGGCGTCCGGGACGTGGGACGGGCGGCCGGCGGCCAGCTCCCGACGGAGCGCC